>NZ_JBLNLI010000060.1:0-875 GCF_059777565.1 Vibrio sp. A37
ACAGCTCACTCAGCGTCTTATCTTGTGGGTAGTCCGCTTCTGTCTGGTTCCACTCGTCCAATAAAGTATGACGCTCGACGTCATCCAACAATGATAGTTCGGTTAGAGAGGATTCTGGACAGTTAACCATCTGATCACACAAATGGCATACTCGCGCAATGAAACTCTTAATATCGTTTTCGGTAAAGTAAGCATGTTGGTACGACACGCGACATTTGAGAAACGGCGCCTCTTGAAAATCAATAATTCGGATGTCAAGCGGGGTCGTGTGTTCTGGGCTACTTAAGTAATCAACTACTAAAAGCGCTTGCACATTACTCAGTGTTATTGGGTGAAAATCGTAAATTATATTGATGTCAGGCTGAAAATCTTCCCCCCACTGACGAAACTCACCAAATGGGAAGGCACTATGACGAAACCCGCTCTTTAAGCTTTGTTGTACCGATTGCATTAACTCCATCAGGGCTTGAGACGCCTCCACACCGGTCGCGATTAAGCACTGGTTCGAATGCATGCCCACCGCTTGCATCCCTGCCTTTCCTTTTCTTCCATGAACTGGCGTGCTCACCACCAAATTATCCAAGCTATAGCTACGACAAAAATACAGAGTCAGTGCACTCAGTAAGGCATTCAAAAGGCTCGTGTTATTGGTGGTACAGAAATCACGCAGCCGAGAGGTTAATGACTCAGAAAGAGAAGTCTCATATACTCCCCCCCCTCTCGAGTGTGGATACAATCGTGGTAAACGAGTGATCTCATGGTTTGATAAAAACGTCTGCCAATACGCTTGGTCCTTCGTAAACCGCTTTGAGCTAAGGTATCGGTGCGCCTTTTCCGCAATAGGTCGCCACTCGGGCACGGCAGACATCCCCGCC
>NZ_JBLNLI010000062.1:0-856 GCF_059777565.1 Vibrio sp. A37
CAGTTCGCTCTGATGGTTTAGGGTTCCGGCAATTATGCTCAAATATATCTGTGGTGAAGTTGCCCTGTTCGCATGGAGAAATACTATCAAATGATGTATCTAAAAATAAGATGATCAATCATCTTTTAGAGAATATTAATGGCGATTTATACCCTAAAGTCTGAAGAATCCCCACGAATTTCTCTCTATAGCCTTATTGCGTATCGACCTTAGCCCTAATCAAGGTAACTGATTGATAAAAAAGAGTTATCTTGATGGGGCCTCTACAACAATCAAAACCTTAGCAATTTCGCCGTAAACCCTCGCCCGGTCTTAGAGCGGGGGTATAAGGCATAAGACGCGATAGCGTCTTAATTTGGGGTCGATTGACTCTCTACATTGGTTTTTAATGTTTCAATTGTCACACCTCCAGCAGTGCAAAGTATGAGCGAGGCCATAATGCAGAGCTTTTGCTCTGCCTTGTAAGGTGCGTGTTTTGTAGTCGCAACATGCGAGATGAAACGGCTTTCAAGTTGTTAACCATTACGCTGATTGAAAGTTTTGGAGGGTATGCGATCAGCAAATGAGCGTGGAAACGCTCTTTTGCTTCGTCAGATCCAATAACAATGAACTTCCAAGGTTTGAGAGTTAATCAATGACGCAGATATACGAAGTGCCTCTTTAATGGCTTGCATATCTTCTGTGTCAATTGTCTTGTTAAGAAATCAAGCAAGAGGAATCAGGGACATAGAGTAAGTCAAGTTAAAGATATCGCAAATCTCGGTCAAAGAAACATACTCTATGTTTTATTCAAAAAATTAATGTAACGGTCAAGTAAACTTGGAGACTTCTTTAGGCACTTTTTCCTAGTTTCATT
>NZ_JBLNLI010000063.1:0-847 GCF_059777565.1 Vibrio sp. A37
TGAGCGAGTGGGGATAGAAGATAACTTCTTCCGCATCGGTGGGGATTCTATTGTCGCTATTCGTTTGATGGCTCGGATCCGTCAGGCGATGATGAAAGAGTTGGCGTTGCCGGCGTTATATGCTCATCCAACGATAGCAAGTTTGGTGGGTCAGTTGCGTGATGAACTGAGGGTGATCCCCGCACGGAACCAACAGCGTTATGCCTTATCGTTTGCTCAGCAGCGTTTGTGGTTTATTGAGCAATACCAACAGGGCAGTGCGACTTATCATATGCCTCAGTTGGTGACGTTGACTGCAGAGGCCGATGAAGGCCGACTGTTTGAAGTCTTGACGATGATAACCCAGCGTCACGCCGTGTTGCGCAGTACCTATCATAGTGATGAGGAAGGTGAGGGTTATACTTTATGGCAAGCGTCACCGCTGTCTTATCCCTGTCGTAGTGCAAGAAATAAGGATGAACTGTCAGGTTTAGTGCAAGAAGATATTCAGCGTCCCTTTTATCTCAGTGAAGAATGTCCGTTAAGAGTGTGTCGCTATGCTTATCAGGATGAGCGGTACTTGTTATTAATGTTTCATCACATTGCGTTCGACGGTTGGTCACAGGAAATCTTCCTAAAAGAGTTGTCGGAGGGGTATCAGGCGCTGAGTGAACACCGAGAGCCAAGGCTACCTGAGTTATCGATATCTTATGGTGATTATGCTGAGTGGCAACGCGATTATCTTACCGGAGAGGTATTGGCGCGAGAGCTCGATTACTGGCGCACGCAGTTGTCCGGTTATGAGCCACTGGTGCTGACGACCGATAAAATGAGGCCAGCCCAGATAAATTCTGAAGGTGCAACGGCC
>NZ_JBLNLI010000064.1:0-813 GCF_059777565.1 Vibrio sp. A37
TACATGAATCTCTGCCGTTGAATGTCCGTGATTGGGAGTGTCCTGAATGTAAGGCACACCATGATCGTGATACTAACGCAGCAATAAATATAAAAACCGTCGGGCTGGCGGGGTTAGTCTTAAATTAAGATAATTCTCAAACTTTGATAGGATTTAAGGTTTATTTTTGATATTCGTGGTTAATTATAATTTAATTGAAAAATAAAAAGGGAGATTTTATGAATAAATCACTAGTAAGCTTATTGGCTTTGTTTATTGTTGTAGGTTGTTCAAGTAAAACAGATAATTTATATGAATATAAAAGAGTTACAATGAAAACGATGCCCCAAGACATGCGAGTATTTGTCAAGAGAAATGAAAATAGGATGAAGGATCCAGGTAGCGTCCAATATAAAGATATGTTTATGTATTGGAAATTAGGTCATAAGCGCCAACCCGAGAGCACAGGCTATTGTGTTTTACGAAATGTAAAGAATGCGTTTGGAGGTTATACCGGATACCGTTGGGAATATCGTACTGACTTTGGATATGAAGGTATCGCAACACATGTCAAAGTTTGCAAACGAGGCCTATCTGAAATAGAGAAATCAGAACTCGAAAAGTAACCGATGGCTACTCTATCGAGTCACAGCTAAGTAAATAAAAACATTGCTCGTAAGATAATTATATTTGGTTCCAAGCTCTGAATGATGTAGATGTTGTGGTTTTGTGAATGGAGCCAATGAGCTTTATTGCATAACCACGTCAACTCTACACCTTTTATCAGAAAACGCCGTAAAACCTCTTCCTTTAGGTGGAGGATATAAGGCGATT
>NZ_JBLNLI010000065.1:0-802 GCF_059777565.1 Vibrio sp. A37
ATACCCAAACGCCGATGGTACTGACGCAGTCACACCATGTTGAACGGCTTGATAGTTGGCTATCGGAGTGCGCCTCGATTCCCACGGTGTTGAGGGTGGAGAAGGACGCGCTGAGTCAATCGCCCTCGAGAGGGAATGTACCGCGTTGCAGCGAGCCTTCGGACTTGGCGTATGTGATTTATACGTCGGGGACGACAGGGCAGCCTAAAGGAGTCATGCAAACTCATCATAATGTTTCCAGATTATTATTGGCATCAGAGTGTCATTATTCGTTCTCAGAGCAAGACACTTGGATGCTGTTCCACGCTTACATTTTCGACTTTAGCGTGTGGGAGCTATGGGGGGCATTGGCGTGTGGTGGGCGTTTATTAATCCCTCACGATGCCTTAGTCAAAGACATGCCCGCCTTAGTAACATATTGTCTGCAAGAAGGATTGACGGTCTTGAACCAAACCCCCGCCGCTTTTTACCAATTTGTTGAGGTGGCCGAAGCACAATGTATTATTTTTAACAAGCTGCGTTATGTCATTTTTGGGGGAGATGCATTGTCAGTAGCTCAATTGGCTCCCTGGTGGCGACACTATGAAGAGGCACAGCCACAATTGGTGAACATGTATGGTATTACTGAAACTACCGTGCATGTTACCTATAAGCGGTTAAAAAACCATGAGTCGAGTCGCCTGCCTGATATTGGTCGTCCATTAGATGACATGAAAGCATATGTACTCAACGAACAGCTCGAGCTTATCCCGATAGGGGTCCCTGGTGAGCTTTACATTGGGGGGGCAGGCTTAGCGAGAGG
>NZ_JBLNLI010000066.1:0-796 GCF_059777565.1 Vibrio sp. A37
TGTGACAAAGTGCTGGTCATGTACGCAGGGCGCACTATGGAATATGGAACAGTAGATGAGATTTTCTACAACCCAAGTCACCCGTATGCAGAAGGCTTATTGAAAGCCATTCCGCGTTTGGATACCGAAGGGGAAATCCTGCCGACGATCCCGGGTAACCCACCGAACTTATTGCGACTGCCACCGGGCTGTCCTTACCAAGAGCGTTGTCACCGAGTGAGTGACCGCTGTAAATCCGAAGCGCCGATACTCAAGCCGTTTGCAGACGGTCGTCAACGCGCGTGTTTTTCTGATTGGGAGGCTTGGACAAAATGATGGCAGACAAACAACTGTTACTGGATGTGAAAAACTTAAAGGTGCACTTTAGCATCGCATCGAAATCGGCGTGGCCTTGGTCAAAACCGGCCAATCTCAAAGCGGTGGACGGGGTGAACATTCAGCTGTATGAAGGTGAAACACTTGGCGTAGTGGGGGAGTCTGGCTGCGGAAAATCCACCTTTGCGCGTGCCATCATTGGGTTAGTAGAGTCCACTGACGGTGAAGTGGTGTGGTTGGGTCAAGACCTGACCAAAATGCAAGACGTGCAGCGCCGTGAGACTCGCAAAGAAATTCAGATGATATTCCAAGACCCATTGGCGTCCCTAAACCCAAGGATGACGGTGGGCGATATCATTGCAGAGCCATTGAAAACCTTCTATCCGAAACTGACGAAAGATGAAGTGAAGTCTCGAGTCAAAGAGATGATGGCAAAAGTAGGTTTATTGCCGAATGTGATTAACCGTTACCCACATGAGTT
>NZ_JBLNLI010000067.1:0-782 GCF_059777565.1 Vibrio sp. A37
GCTGACGACCGATAAAATGAGGCCAGCCCAGATAAATTCTGAAGGTGCAACGGCCTCCTTTCATATCGATGCCTCCCTATCAGAGCAGTTACGTCAGTTTGCGAGTGTTCATCATACCACGCTGTACACAGTGCTTTTATCCGGTTTCTTTCTGCTGCTGAGTCGTTTGAGTCAGCAAAAAGACATCGTGGTGGGGACACCGTCGGACAATCGTCATCATACACAGACGCAGGACTTAATGGGCTTTTTTGTGAATAGCTTAGTGCTACGTACTCAAGTGGATGAGACTCAAGACTTTGTGTCAGTGGTGTCGAAGACGCATGAGGTGGTCATAGAGGCGAAAGGTCATCAAGAGCTGCCGTTTGAACAGTTGGTGAGTGAATTAGACATAGATAGGGACGCCTCAAGGCATCCGTTGTTTCAAGTGATGTTTGGGGTGCAGTCATTTGGAAATGGGGGCAACTGGGGAGCGCTGCCGTTAGAGCCAGTAGAGTTGCCAGGCGTGCATTATACTCCAGCCAAGTTCGACTTGAGTGTGTTTATTGATGATGGCCAGGGGGCGCTTTGTGGGGAATGGACCTACGCACTGAGCTTGTTTGAACGAACAAGTATTGAACGTTTTAGTGATATGTATCAACGTTTGCTGACTGGTTTGATGGCGCAGCCAGAGGTAGCGACGCATACAATAGAGCTCGTCTCAGAAGAGGAGCGTCATACGCTATTGCATGAGTGGAACCAGACAGAAGCGGACTACCCACAAGATAAGACGCTGAGTGAGCTGT
>NZ_JBLNLI010000068.1:0-760 GCF_059777565.1 Vibrio sp. A37
CCGTTCGACCTAAGTACTCCAAATTGCCATCGGGCAACCAACGCACTTGATCACCAGTTTTGTACAAGCGGGTATACCCTTTATCAATGTCACTTTGCGTCGCAAATGGGTTATCGATAAACCGCTCGGCCGTGAGCTCTGGACGGTTTAAGTACCCTCTCGCTAAACCTGCCCCCCCAATGTAAAGCTCACCAGGGACCCCTATCGGAACGAGAGACTGTTGGGCATTTAACACATAACACTGTCGCGTATTAATTGGCGAGCCAATCGCTATCGTGCTGTCCGATTGACACTCCCAGGTCGTCGCAAAGGTTGTGCTCTCAGTTGGACCATAGCCATTGATAAAATGTTTGGGTGAAAAATCATCACTTATTATGTGTTGAACTGTACTCGGATTCAGTGCCTGTCCACCACTTAAAAGGTAGCGATATTGACTAAACAACGTTGGGTCTTGTTGATATAAACTGTCCAACAAGGAGGCCGTTAACCAGAGGACAGAGATGTCATGCCTCTCTGAAAACTGTCTAAGCCAATGCCCATCCACTCTAACATTCGTGTTCGGTACCACCAAAGTAGCACTGTTCAATAATGCTCCCCATATTTCAAAGGTCGCCGCATCGAATCCGGGATCGGAAAGCTGACAAAACACGTCTCTAGGGTTGATATCAACAAAGCGAGTCTGACAAACTAAAGAAACCACGTTATGATGCGTAATCATCACCCCTTTAGGCTGCCCTGTCGTCCCCGACGTATACATCAC
>NZ_JBLNLI010000069.1:0-728 GCF_059777565.1 Vibrio sp. A37
GTCGTAACAAGGTAGCCCTAGGGGAACCTGGGGCTGGATCACCTCCTTATACGAAAAGATTATTGCGATGAGTGTTCACACAGATTGATGGTTTATAAAGTTTAGAGAGATGTTGAATGTACCCAAACATTCACACTAGTGTCCCGTTCGTCTAGAGGCCTAGGACACCGCCCTTTCACGGCGGTAACAGGGGTTCGACTCCCCTACGGGATACCATTTTTGCTTCTGCTTTTAAAAAGCGGAGGCAAAGAATGGGTCGTTAGCTCAGTTGGTAGAGCAGTTGACTTTTAATCAATTGGTCGCAGGTTCGAATCCTGCACGACCCACCATTTCAAGAGTTTGATTCTACTTTTTAAAGTGGAAACGAATAAAGGGGCTATAGCTCAGCTGGGAGAGCGCCTGCCTTGCACGCAGGAGGTCAGCAGTTCGATCCTGCTTAGCTCCACCATCTTGAAAGTTCTTCTCCACGAGGAATGAAAACCACAGTGGGCGATTAGCTCAGTTGGGAGAGCACCTGCCTTACAAGCAGGGGGTCACTGGTTCGAGCCCGGTATCGCCCACCATTTTTCCTCCATACAGCGTTAAATGATTCGTCGCATAGTAGACTATGCTTCCTCTTCATTTGCCTTGTCTGAAGAAAAGATAACACTGCATCATCAGAATGTTTTCTTTGAGAATATTTGAATGATGTTTTATGCATCTTGCTCTTTAACAATTTGGAAAGCTGA
>NZ_JBLNLI010000006.1:0-334757 GCF_059777565.1 Vibrio sp. A37
TCCGACACTCATTGCTGCGGCAGCATCTTTGTGTTTGTAACCGTGAATAATGACTCGCTCTGCACATTCACGTTTAAATTCTGCGGTTAATATTTTCTTTGGTATCTTTTGACCTTGTGAGTTCGTCTAATTTTATCCCCCTATCAAAATTTCCATTTAAATCATATATTTATACCACGCTTGATAATGGCTCGTTGCACAGAGAACTAGTTAGTAAACCAATTCCTATCGTTAAGGTTAATTTGGACGCTTAGCGATGAATTCGAAACTGTATTGATTGAGCTTGAAGTAGTTAACGCTATACTCGAAAACCTTTCCATCATCAAACTCACCCACAGAGATCACTTTCAATAGCGGGGAATCGTCTTTCACTCCTAGCAGCTTGTTTACTTTTTTATCTGCAACTTCAGGCACTACTGTTTGTTTGCTTTGCGCAATTTTCATACCTTTGGCTTCAATGTATTGATACTTTGAGCCTCGCATGGCATCTACAGTTAAGTCAGAAAACAACGATAAAGGTAGATATGTTCGCTCTAGCATCTCAGGTTCACCATCAATCAATCTTAATCGTTCAATATGGAAAACCTTATCATGTTCATCAATCTCTAAATTTGATGCAACCAAAGCATCTGGCTCCAACACCTCAAAAGTAATAACTTCTGTTGTTGGCTCTTTGCCCTGAGCTTTCACTTCTGTATAAAAGCCGTTGAGGTAAAAGGCATCATGAACTGTGGATTTGTGTTTTTTAACGAAAGTTCCGCGACCTTTTACTCGATAAAGTAAATCTTGCTCAACTAATAACGTCAGTGCTTTTCTCACTGTCATGCGACTAACGCCGTACGTTTCAAGCAACGATTTTTCAGGCGGTAGCATGTCACCTTCTTGATAAGTTCCTGTTTTAATTTTATTTACTAGGTCATCAACAATTTTTAAATATACTGGTTTCATGGTATTTCAAGATTAGTACGTATACACGAAGTATACATTAGTTACCTTTTTTTGTTGATGTATACAATTTGTATAGTTATACTGTGTACATATAGTATACATTCAAACAAGAAAGGTTCCAAAATGAAACGACTAAACCTAACCATTATCGGCGGTGGCTCTACTTACACATTAGGTATGATGATGAGCTTGATTGCAGAAAAAGAGAATCTACCGCTTAAAACCGTCCGCTTTTACGACATTGATGGCGAGCGCCAAAAGCTCAATGCAGAAGCAACGAAGATCCTATTTAAAGAAAAATACCCCGAAGTTGAAGAATTTGTATACACCACTAACCGAGAAGAAGCCTTTAAAGATACAGACGTCTTTTTCATCCAAATTCGTACTGGTGGCCTTGCAATGCGTGAACGTGATGAGCAAATCTCCTTATCTCATGGCTGTGTAGGTCAGGAAACTTGTGGCGCTGGAGGGATGGCCTATGGCCTTCGTTCTATTGGCGATATGATTGACTTGATCAAAGATATTCGTAAGCTCAGCCCTGAAGCTTGGGTACTTAACTATACAAACCCAGCCGCCATCGTTGCAGAGGCACTAAACCGCGTTTACCCAGATGACAAAAAGATTCTCAACATCTGTGATATGCCATGTGTGATAATGGAAAGTTACGCAAAAATGCTGGGATGTGAGCTTTGGGACTTAGTGCCAGAGTACTACGGCCTGAATCATTACGGTTGGTTTACCAAAGTTCGTAACCGTCAAGGTGAAGATCTTACCCAAAAGATCAAAGACATTATCTTAGAGAAAGGGCTTGAAGCAAGCGCGGTTGATATCGCTCATGACCAATCTTGGCAAGCAACATTCAATAATATGAAGATGATGCTATCTGATAATCCGGAGTACCTACCAAGCACTTACCTACAGTACTACCTATATCCTGAAAAGATGGTAGAGAAAGAAGACATTAACAATACCCGCGCTCGTCAAGTCATTAACGGCCGAGAAAAAAATGTTTTTGCAATGTGCCATCGCATCATCAAAAGCAACACTACCGAGCATGAAAACATGCATGCAGATGTTCATGGTATTTATATGGTTCGTGTGGCAGCATCAGTGCTATTTAATAAAGGTGAGAAATACCTTGTTATTGTTCCTAACAAGGGCATTATCAGCAATATGCAAGACGATGCTATGGTTGAAGTCCCAGCAGCATTACTGAATCATGGAGTAGAACCGCACTCCATTGGTGCAATCCCGACTTTCCAGAAAGCAATGATTGAAACTCAACTCGGCTTTGAAAAGCTAGTGGTTGATGCGTGGTTTACTGGTTCTAGACAGAAGCTTATCAATGCTCTTACACTTAACCGTACAGTTATAAATCTCCCAACGGCTAAGAAACTCGTTGATGATATCTTGGCTGAAAACAAAACCTACCTTCCTCAATTTTTTAAACAAGTAGCTTAACCAAGCATCTAATGACAAAGTCCCTCTTTAGGGGCTTTGTCAAGGTTCATTTTATTCGCACATGCTTTTATCAAAAGCTAGCTTGAAATAGCTCTAAATTTAAAACCATTAAGCCTTGCGCAATACGGGCGATTCTCAGTCTCAAAAATGTAATCCATCTTCAGGTTACCTCCGGTATAGATAATTGACATTAGCTACTTGCCAACTAGCTTTTGCACTAACTCACTACGGGGCACAACCAATTTAGCCCCTTAATTAAAATCTCATCTCATTCCAACCTTGAACATAAGCGCGTTGCTCCTATACGCAGTGAAACGGCTCAACTTTTGCCAGCCGAGCCGTTTCTATAGTTAAAGGTGCATCAATGGAAACTAATTAGATTCCGACTGAGAAATAAAAGATAACCCTGTTGCGTACTTGTCCATGTCATCTGTTGGAAGCTTTTGCAGTTTGGCCATTGATGATGAATAAAGTAGGCTAGTAGGCTCTAAGCAGTGAGTTTTATAGTCTGGGTTAATAATGTCTTGAGCATTAAGAGCCCAGTCTGTAAAGCCATATTTTTGGCTGTCGATTTCACCAACTTTGTAGTAGCACAACCATAGAATTTGAGAAGTGGCCCAATAGTTAGGATCTCGTCCACATCCTCTGTCATACTTGTCTTGGTTGAGGCGGTACTCTTCACCATTTTGTATTGGCCAATAATTTATCAGAGTTTGCTTTAAACTATGAACTGAGTCTGCATTAATGATTTTATATGCTGTCGATAACATACCTGTCCTATCGCACCCTGATTGGCAATGAATATAGAAAACGTATGGAATATTATGGGACTTAGCTAACATCGTATGTAAAAGTTTCGCTCGAGTGTCCAGTACGTCATAGCTAAATGTGCTACTGAATTTACCTTGAGCAAACCAAGGAGTATTTTCGATATTTATCGTTTTAGTTATATTTTTGTATATCTTATCTCCATTCGGTTTTGTGCCGATTGGAATACGAATACTACCTGTAACAGACAATGGTGGCACATAAGACCCGAGGATTGGCCAAGATATAAATTGCCCTTGCTGAGGGTTGTTGACCAAGTACTGAACCTCGGCCATATTTTTTGCGGCATCGCTAGGGTTTAAGGCAGGATCAAGTAAACTAATATCAACTAGATAATAATACTTAGGTAGAGCTGGAGTGCCATGAGGCAGCTTTGCATTTGCTAGTGTAGACTTGAGGATTGCCATATCAAAAGTATAAGTATATGTCTTTTCACCTGAATTCTTCTGTTCTGAGTTTTTGTAGTCGGGTAAATTGCCTCTAAAGATATAGTTTCCTGAACTGCTGGAGTAATCTAAGAATTGAACACTGCCAAGAGACGCATGGTCGTCAGCAAGTGAAGCGCTACTCCAAAGTAGAGCTACAAATATAAAAAGTAATTTGCGCATATTTTTGAGCCTTGGATTATGAAAATACGGCCTAACTATATGAACATTTAAGGAATAAAATACAGTAAAAACACATAAATTCGTTGCTTTTTTGCTCAATATTAAATTATTGATTTAATTTAAATATTCACCAAATAAATAACCTAGCCTTTCTACAACATTCAGTTAATAAGCCTTTGATGGCAACCAACGCTCAAATTAACCAACTTTCATCTTTTTACACATGTCAATGTAACAGTAGGAAACGCTTGTTCGAGGATCATCGGTGTAAAAGCTCTATATCTTCTTCAAATATGAAGTCATGGGTTGCTCTTTTGCAGTAAGTCCCATTTGTTACCGTATAGATCTTCGAACACAACCACAGTGCCGTACTCTTCTACTCGAGGCTCTTCATTGAATACCACGCCATTGGCTTTCATCAACTCGTAGTCTCGCCAGAAATCATTAGTTTGTAGAAATAAGAACACTCGACCACCGGACTGATTTCCCACCACTTGGGCTTCCTCTTCAGTGCTCGCTTGAGCTAAAAGAAGGTTGGTGCCATTAGAATTTGGCGGCGCTATTTGCACCCACCGCTTGCCTTCACCTAGTTCTGCATCTTCTACCAATTTAAATTGAAGCTTTTGAGTATAGAACTCAATGGCATCATCGTAATTTTCAACAACGAGCGCGATATTTCCAATTTGTTGTTGTACAAGGTTAGACATAATAATTTCCATCAGTTAAAAAGGTTGATTCTACGTTAATTCAGATAACTCGTAATATCTTCAGTTTATTTTTAAGCCTTTAAAGCGCCTGCCCTTATATCCGTCTTACACCAGATTACACTTTAGATTCACGACCAATCGTTAAATTCTAAATTATGACAAAGCTAAATTGGGAGAATTGTTGCAAAAATGCGCCGCTAATTCTCATTGAAGCTTTATATGCGTCATATACTAACTAGAGAAGTAGGGTTTATTGCATATTTTAATGATTACACTAGGGAAAAAGATGAGAACTCTTTTGCTAATAGCAACACTTATTCTAGCGGGCTGCTCCACAATGTTTAACAGTGGCAGCCAAACGATACTTGCAAAAGCGTCAAATGGAGAAAATCCGAAAGTTGATATAACAACTCCAAGTGGTACGTATCAAGCAAATTTACCTGCGACGATAGTTGCAGTACCTTCAACGAATCAAAATGTATCAATCACGGTCGTTGATCCTTGCTATGATAAAGCGACCGTAGTGGTGAGCAAATCAGTTACACCCTCATATTGGGCCAACATATTCAATGGATGGGGTTTTCTTATCGATATTGCGACAGGAGATATGTGGAAATATGATCATAACGTCATGGTTCCACTAAAGAAAAGTGATGAAACGACAAAGGCTTGTAGCTGAAGTAACTGCTCATAAAAGGACAGGTTTCGATTCCCTGTCCATTGAGCACTAGTTTACCGGTATTCGTTTTACAGCCATCTTCATTTCTTATGTAATAAAGACAAACTTGTGCTAAGAACAAGCTACTTTTTCTGTTACTTCTACAGTGCTTTCCTGCTTCGGCTGCTTGAAACCTTCATGAAGGCGATAAAAACGCTTATATATAAAACCACTGACTAGCATTAGAATGGCAGGTAACCCAATCATCATAAACTCGATCCCAGTAATCGTGTGCGCGGATTGTTCTACATTTGGTACATAGCCAACAACAGAAAGCCCGATACCCACAATAAAACCTCCCATTGCCCCGGCAAATTTCACCAGCATGGTTTGCACAGAGAAAATGACACTCTCGCTACGACGGCCTGTTTTGTATTCTCCATAATCGACAACGTCGGCTAGCATTACGGTTTGCAATGCATTGGTAATTCCCACGCCAAACTTAATGAGTGCACCAGCTAACCCAATGAGAATGGTATTTCCGGGTAGAGCAACACCCATAACCAGTAGTACAGCGCAAGAAACGATTGGAAATGCACACGCAATCAACCACAAATTTTTACGTGGTAACAGGTTAGCAATTTTAGGAAAGGTAAATACACCCAAAACCTCAGCGGCACCAGCAACCATCATGTAAACAGGGAAAAGTTCAGGATTGCCCAACGCGTATGAGAAGTAATAAATCGCAAAACCGCCGACCAACATATTGGCCACTTGGAACGACAATACTGTCCCGATCAAAGCTTTAAGTTGGTCATTTTTTCCAATAATGGCTAGCACATCTTTGAAATTAAATTTTTCAGTCGATATACCTGTTGCAGCCACAGTTGTTTCTTTAACATTTCTTGCGATGAGAAGCGCACTTAGACAAAATATAACCGCAATGATCAGTGCGACATCAAAGAAACCGTCCCCTTGATTGCCACCACCAAGCACACCAACAATATGTAAGCCATAAGTGCCCGTGATAAACCAAGCTAAGCTGGCAAATAACCTCGGCCAAACGACCAACTTTTCTCTTTCTCGGCGAGAGCGTGAAAGAGCAGGAATCATCGACCAGTAAGGGATATCCATAATGGTATAAGTGAGTCCCCATAGAATATACACGGCCGCTGCATACACATATAACATTGTGCCTTCAAACATATGAGTACTAAAAAGGGCAATAAGAACCAGAGCATTTAGAAATGTGCCAATAACTATCCAAGGGCGAAATTTGCCAAACCGTGAGCGAGTGTTATCAACGATCACTCCCATCATTGGATCGGTCACAGCATCAATGATTCGTGCGGCAAGAAATATGGTTCCGACATAGGCGGCAGAGATCCCCGCCACATCTGTAAAATAGAACATTAGGAATATATAAATAGGCGCGCAGGCGAAGTCTTTTCCTAAAGCGCCTACTCCATAAGATGCTTTCGTCCTTAACGTTATGGTGTCAGACATAGTTATTATCCTTTAAGTTTCACGGTTATTTTATCGCCAAGTGCTAGAAGCTGTTTATCTTTCTCGGCTTATTTTTATGCTTGTCACTATCGGCGTGAAAGTATGCTAACTAGACGGCAATTTTCATTCTGTGATCATCTGCAATTATGTGGAAACGTTTTCACATTTAGATAGAAAATGAGACTTTGGTAAACAATTTGTAATATATGAACCAGCTGAGCGTAGGCTCAATCTGCATTAATTAAAATATAAATCGCCAGTAATCAATGAATTACTGGCTGGTTTGACATCAAAATGTGTGGAATATTAAACAATAGAGAGCTTTAGAAGAAGTGCTGATTCGGGGTCTAAAATAGGCATAGATAAGCCGATATGCTTGAGCCATTCGCCTGAGCATACGACTTCAGAATTAACCCACTCTGGCTGAACATTCACGATCTCATTGATATTGATTGGTTTATCTAGAACTTCAACTCGATACTTTCTATCTGCTTGCACACAAGGTAAGCGTAGGTAGCCACTTAAAGCATAGGTAGGCATTTGTGTTTGGCTAATCAATACAAGCATTACCGATAAATCAGAAGATACAACCGCTTGTAATGCATGCGCAACGTCATCTGTTGGCAAGCGATAATACTGACCGGAATGGAAGATTTGCCGATATTGTTTATGCAGATCAATGTATTTTTTGTAGTGCTGCTTTTCAGCGCCATCGCTTGTAAGCGGATCTAATTCAACCCCCATATGACCAAAAAGAGCCGTCAAGCCTCTGAATTCGATACTATGCCGTCGCCTTGTCGTGTGGCAGTGTTTAGCGCCGATATGACAGCCGACGAGCTCAGGTGGGAAAAAATAACTCATTCCGGTTTGAATAGACTGCCTTTCAAGCGCATCGCAGTTATCCGACACCCAGAATCGGTGAGTACGTTTAAGAATTTCGTAATCGATCCGGCCTCCTCCGGCTGCACAAGATTCAATTTCAACGCTCGGATGACACTCTCGTATCCTATCTATGAGCTGATAATACTTTTCGACCTGCTTATATCCCGATGCCCGGCCTTCATGGGCTGGCTGAACAATTTCTCTGTTCATGTCCCACTTAATGTAAGCGATATTATAACGGGTTAAAAAATCATTCAGTCGTTCAAACAGGTATTCGAAAGCCTGTTCATTTTGTAAATTGAGTACATGCTGATTTCGGCCAGTTGGCGGCGAGTACCCTTCTAGCTCTATCAACCAATCTGGATGATGATCATAGAGCTCCGATAGCTTACTAATCATCTCTGGCTCAAACCAAAGTCCAAATTCCATCCCTAGGTTATTCACATGGCGAATTAAAGGCTCTAAGCCTTCTGGGTATTTATCCTCATCAACAAACCAATCTCCCAGCGCTGTTTTGTCATCTAACCGGCCTTTAAACCAGCCGTCATCAACGATGAATCGCTCCACTCCCATCTTTGCCGCTTCACTTGCCATTTGCATGATGTAGCTAGGTTCATGGTCAAAATAAATCCCTTCCCAAGTATTTAGGTGAACAGGTCGTGGCTTGTTGGTAAAACTGTCGGGTAATATTTGTTCACGTACATGCGAATAAAACTGCTGGCTCATTTGATTTAAGCCGTTGTCACTGTAGGTTGCATAAAGCCAAGGAGTCGTTATTGATTCCCCTTTATCAAGAGAAATTTCACCTGGAAAATACAATACTTCCGATTGCAAATATCGACGTCCATCAGCCTTCACATCAACACGCATTCGATGATTGCCGCTCCAAGCAAAATGGAATCCCCACACTTCCCCTAAACTCTCACCAAAGTTTTTTGTGCCCGCAACTAAAGCTGGGTAATGCTCATGAGAGGTTCTTCCTCTCCGGTTTTCCTGTTGGTACCCACCATGGGTTAAGCCTACTCTTGATGTTTGAAACTCCTTAACCCAGCGACCATGAAAAGCCATCAACTCATTGACCCTCTGAGGAAGAGGTAGTGTGAGGGCTAAACGGTTGAGCTGATAAGGTTCATGTGAAAGGTTGGTTAAACTATGACGCACTTTTAATACGTCAGAAGAGTCTAAGGATATGTCTATTGTTAGTTGCAAAGCCGACTTTTCATCAACACTGCAAATTTCAAGGCCATCACTTTTTCTACTTATGGAGATCACTTCCATCACAGGCGACCAATCTAAACCGCTACGGTGGCCTTCGATTGTCGGGCTACTGAATACCCCTCTTCCCAACTCTGGCGCTAATGTTAATGGCACATCTACATCTAGTCGACCATAGGGTACTGGCCGCCGACAAGCTTTCATCGCTTCTAAGTTTGGCTCATTAACCTCTCTTCCCCAATGAACCACTTCGACACCGTTGGTAACATTGAAAACGAGTTGTGTTTTATTGCCTTTAATGTCAATGAGTTGGGAGCTTTCCATATTTCGATCCTTGATATCGTATTTCGCTAGAATGTTAAATGATTCTTAGCAAGGAAAACCGTGATCAGAGCCTAGATAAGATAACGTTTCCATAAAATAATGTTTTACTAAAGATAAAGGAGAGAAGATACGTGTCAAAGATCACAATTATGCTTCATTAAGCATTTATTATCGCAAAAACAAATAGCAGAACACAGAAAACGTTTCCATAGATTAATACTCTGTCGATATTCAGGCATATCACCTAAACGTATTCTTCATTAGTAACGGATTTTCAGTTTATGACCTCATTAAGAGACATTATTCAAAGGCGCGATTGGGAAAACCCTCAAGCGGTCAATATCAACACGTTAAAAGCACACAGCCCACTTTTTAGCTTTGTAAATGAACAAGCAGCTTTGGAAAAAGTGGTGACACAACGCCAGCTACTGAATGGACAGTGGCAGTTCAAGCTGTTAAACGCCCCAGAAGAGATGCAGGAACAATATTTTGCTCCCGACTATGACGACTCAAACTGGGGCTCAATCACTGTTCCTTCAAATTGGCAACTCCAAGGATATGACAACCCTATTTACACCAACGTCAAATATCCGTTTGATGTCAATCCTCCTTACGTACCAAGGGATAACCCAACCGGAGTGTATAGAACTTCGTTCCAAATGACTGACGAGCAGCAGCTACAAACTCAGCGCATTATTTTCGACGGAGTCAATTCTGCTTTTCACCTATGGTGTAACGGGAATTGGGTTGGATATAGCCAAGATAGTCGCTTGCCAGCAGAATTCGATCTGTCTGAGTTTTTAATTTCTGGCGAGAATACTATTGCCGTTATGGTGATGCGTTGGAGTGACGGCAGCTACTTAGAAGACCAAGATATGTGGTGGCTAAGTGGTATCTTCCGAGATGTCACACTGCTGTCTAAACCCAAATATTGTATTGAAGATGTGCATATCACTCCCGATCTCGATGCCATTTATCGTGATGGTACTTTAAGCATCCGCACTCAAATATCCGCACCTAAAGGCTATCAGGTAAAGGTACAACTTTTCGATGCACTCACCCCAATCACCAATGCGAAAATCGATGCCGCTAACAACCGTATCATTGACGAGCGCGGAAGCTATGATGATGCGGTTTATCAGACGTTACATGTCGATAATCCGAACAAGTGGAGCGCAGAGCAACCTAACCTGTATCGACTTCTTGTTTCACTCATTGATGAGCAAGGCCAACATATTGACTCCGAAGCCTACCAAGTTGGCTTTCGTAAAATCGAATTTTTACACGATCGACTTTGCCTTAATGGACAGCCGTTACTCATTCGAGGCGTCAACCGACATGAGCATCACCCTGAACTCGGCCATGTGATGACCGAAGAAGACATGATTCGTGATATCTGTTTGATGAAGCAAAATAATTTCAATGCAGTTAGAACCGCTCACTACCCAAACCATCCTCGTTGGTACGAGCTCTGTGACGAGTATGGGTTGTACGTATGTAATGAGGCCAATATTGAGACCCATGGCATGGTTCCAATGAACCGCCTTACTAACGATCCTATCTGGTCTCATGCCTTGCTTAGCCGCTATACACAAATGGTACTGCGAGACAAGAATCATCCTTCAATTATCCTTTGGTCACTTGGTAACGAGTCTGGTCATGGCAGCACACATGACGCCATGTATGCTTGGTCTAAAGACTTCGACCCATCACGACCGGTACAATATGAAGGCGGTGGCGCAGATACCAAAGCGACAGATATTATCTGTCCTATGTACGCACGAGTAGATGAATCAAAAACAGAAGAAGCCGATCCTAAATGGGCGCTAAAAGAGTGGATCTCATTTGCTAACGAACGCCGTCCGCTGATTCTCTGTGAGTACTCACATGCAATGGGCAATAGCTTGGGCAGCTTTGATAAATACTGGCAAGCCTTTCGCGACTTTCCTCGCTTGCAGGGCGGCTTTATTTGGGATTGGGTTGATCAAGGGCTAAGTAAACATGATAGTAAAGGCCAGCATTATTGGGCTTATGGCGGTGACTTTGGTGATACGATTAACGATAGGCAGTTCTGCATCAACGGACTAATGTTTCCTGACAGGACACCGCATCCAGCTCTTGAAGAAGCGAAACATTGTCAGCGTTTTTATACTACTTCAATAGCGCGAATTGATGAGCAAAATGTCAGACTAAACATTCAAAGTGAGCATCTGTTTGCCCATAGTGACAATGAAAAACTAACTTGGCGTTTGCTTGAAGACGGCTTGCCAATTTTATCGGGCGAGTGCGAGCTAAGTATTGCTCCTCAATCAGAACAAATCATAGAAATTCATTTAGACTATCAACCTAAAACTGGCGCTCGGTACCACTTAAATACCGACGTCGAACTGATAGATAGTGTTACGTGGGCAGCAGCAGGTCATGTTATTGCATCCGAACAATTTGAAATCTCCAACCCAAACGGCCTATCAAAACCCGAAACTCACTCTGCTCATTCTCTTGAACTAGAGATCAACAAAGAGTCATTAACGATAACAAGTGAGAAAAGCGCTTTTCAGTTGCAGTGGTGCAAACATACCGGAGTGCTATCGAATTGGTTCGTTAACGGTAAAGAGCAGATACTTGAAGGACCAAAAGATAATTTCTATCGAGCCCCGCTAGACAATGATATTGGTATCAGCCAAGTAGATTGTATCGATCCAAATGCTTGGGCATGTCGATGGGAATTAGCAGGGTTAAATCAGTGGGAAAAAGAGTGCGTAAGTTGCACAGGAATGCTCGTCGAAAATGAAGTACGTATTGTTTCCCAGTTTGCCTACCACTACCAAGGTAAAATCCAAGCAACGACGGAGTGGACATACTTAGTCGATGGCGAAGGAAAAATTCGAACCGATATTGCGGTAACGCTGGCTGAACACCTTCCTCCATTACCTAGAGTCGGTATCGAATTGCTGCTTCCTCTGCACAATGAAAACACCCACATAGAGTGGCTAGGTTTAGGGCCATTTGAAAATTACCCAGATCGCTTGTCCGCTGCACGCTTTGGCCGCTATGAAAAGCCATTATTAGAAATGACAACACCCTATATTTTCCCAACGGATAGCGGGTTAAGATGCAATACTCGGGAAGTGTTTATCAATAACATTCAAGTCGTTGGTGATTTTCAATTTGCTGTCAGTCCATTTAGCCAAGTAGAGGTTGCACAGGCCAAACACACCCATGACCTCAACTCACAAGGTAAAGTCCATCTATATATCGATCATAAACATATGGGCGTTGGTGGTGATGACTCTTGGAGCCCTAGCGCACACAAAGAATTCTTGTTGACTCAGAAACAATACCGCTACCAGCTTAAATTTGCAGCGGTTAACTAACTAGATCATGCCCCAAAGCGCGGTTTTGGGGCCTATTTATATACAAACAGCTAGGAATCTAATTTAATCCTTTGTTACATTACTAGAGCATTCTCACAAGGGATTTTTATGGCAACCATCAAAGATGTGGCGAAAGAAGCAGGTGTTTCTGTCGCAACGACCTCTCGCGTAATTAACAAAACGTCTTATGCCAGTGAATCTGCCACAAAAGCCGTCGAGCACGCGATGAAGAAGTTAGGTTATCGACCAAATGCCAATGCAAGAGCCCTTGTGAGCAAATCATCCAATGCGATTGGAGTCATTGTTGGTGACGTGTCTGCACCATTTTTTGGTTCAATGGTGAAAGCGATAGACTCCATTGCTAGCCAAAAAGAGCAGCAACTACTCATCGGCAGCGGTTATCACGACGCAAAAAAAGAGCGCAACGCTATCAACCTCCTCATAAATAGCCGGTGCGAATCCTTAGTTGTTCATAGTAAAGGGATGAGCGATGCTGAACTGACAGCCCTTGCCGACGAAGTACCAGGAATGGTCATTATCAATAGAACGGTTCCTCAGATAGCCAATCGCTGCGTCGCCTTAGATAACTATAAAGGCTCGTTCATCGCCACTGAGCACTTGATTCAAAATGGTCACAAACATATTGGCTATATCTGCTCGAATCATGGGATTGAAGATGCCGAAGATAGAAAACAAGGCTATCTCGACGCATTAAAACACTACGGAATCGAGCCTCAAGAAGAATATATTGAGTTTGGTGAGCCAAATGAGTCCGGCGGAGAGCTGGCGACAGTTAACTTGCTCGCCAAAAATATACCTATCACAGCAATCGCCACTTACAACGACGATATGGCTGCAGGCTGTTTAGCCTTGCTACAAGAGAACGGTATTAAAATCCCACAAGATATGTCTGTGATTGGTTATGACGATGGCCACATCGCTCGTTTCATCTACCCCAGATTAACAACGATCCGCTACCCCATCCAAGTCATGGCTAATGCCGCCGTAAAGCTGTCTCTTGAACTGGCTAAAAAAACTGCCCAACATCCACCAGAAGACCAAAAGCTATTTATGCCGATCCTAGTTCGCCGAGCCTCTGTAGGTATTGCGCCAACTAGCTAACCACTACTGGCTAGATCAACTCTTTATCCTTTATAAAAATCGATTAACTGCTGTGTAGTCCAGCTACCTTCTAAGCGGCGATTTGATCGTATTTGCAGCAAGGTTGGAGAGTGGGTAACTTTAAGTTTAGTACCCAGCTTGTAAGTTTTGTCTACCTGATGTGATGCTCTATCGAAATAAGGTTCAATATCAGCCTTCACGACACCTATACTATTCAAGACAGAATCCACATAGTTACGGGTTGGCAAGTCTTCAGATAACAAAGCCGTGAGATAGAAGTTATACAATTCAGGCTTGAAATAGAATAGTGCTGAACCAACAACTGATGCGTAAGTAGAGTCAGATGAGCTTTCAATGATTGGGTATTCTTTGATAATAATTTTTGCCTCTGGGTACTCTAGCAAAAATGCCTCTAAGCTATTTGCTACCTCTCTACTTCCTCTGTAAGAAAAATCCATAAATAACACCAGTGAATGCTCTCCGTCTGGATTCCCAATAATTGGATCGCCTGAATCATAATACAATTTGTAGGATAATATTTGTTCTAATTTGTGCAGTTCTTCACTTGTTTCACTATCTTGATATATACCAAACTTCCTCAGTAGATCTCCTTTATGTAAAATAAAAAACTTATCTACATCTTGAGTGTACTTAACTGACTCTTGTATTTTATTTATACTCTCGTCTAGAGTAGTTAACTTATTCAATACAATAGAGCCTAATGTAACAGACCCAAAGAACATTAGCGTAAAAAGCAAAACAAACAATGATTTAAAAACAAAACCACTCATTCAACCTCCACATAAACAGTTAAGAAGAAAAGAGTATTAAGTCTTATTTTACTCTTATTATTAAACATTCAGGACAATAAAAGAAAATCACCAATAATAACTTTGTATTATTTTAAGCCAAAATCAAGCGAATAACCACGCTATTTTAAGAGTTATTTTTCTAGTAATTACTCTATAATTATAAAATAGAGTAATAGCTAGTAAACATAGATAAAGTTTAATTAGAATTACTCTAAAGACGTTTAATATTGTAAGCTCATATTATTTATCCCATAAAGTGTAGTGTGCACTTCCCCTATCGGTTCCCAACTATTTCCTAGGAAAAAGTAGCTATTAACCAAGACAAACGCTCACACTTAAAGCAAACAGAATCAATAACCTAAAAGTTGTGTTCAATGCTGTAGTAAAACAGTCAACAAATCATGATAATAACTGGTCCAGCAGCACCAGAGGAGCCAAAATTATTTATACACACCTTATACGATATGCGTGTGTAGGTATCTCCTTTATGCGCTAAAATAATAAAGAAATCGGAAATTAATTATATTACGCTTAATCATATTGACGTGGCTTCATTGTTCAATGGCTCATACTTAATAAAAGACAAAGCAAAAAAGCTTACTATACCTAATACAATTAAGTAATATGCTGGACCAATATTTGAGCCTGAGATTTTAATAGTAGCAAAACCAATCAAAGGGGCTAATCCACCAAATATAGACTGACCAATATTGTATGAAATAGCGATACCACTGAATCTAATGTGGGTATGAAAAGACTGTGTTAATAGATTTGGAATTACTCCCCAAGACAACCCACTTAAAATAGCACTCATGAACAATGCTAAGATATAGTAATTATGATAGTGGGAGTAAATCAAAAATATAAAAAATGGAAATATTACACTTAGGGAAGACAGCATGAGAAGCATAGACTTAACTGAAAACTTATCCGATAAGTATCCAAATAGAATGCAGCCAAAGCCAGAGAGCGTCAATCCAGCCGTTTTATACCAAATAAAATTCTTTGGATGAACATGTAACACTTGAGTTAGCATAGAAGGAGCGAATATCCAAAGTAAGTAGAAATTAGAAGCACCTAGTGCAACGATACATACTGTTGCAGCTATCGTCATTGGTGATTTTAATAGTGCCGCAATACCAGGGTATTTATTTGGGTTATTCTTCTCCATAGAAAAACAGGGTGATTCAATCAGTTTTTTTCTTCTATAAAATACATGTAAACCAAACAACCCACCGATCATAAATGGAACTCTCCACCCCCAAGTCATCATATCTAAGTGAGGAATAACCTCCATTAATATTGCTTGAAGAAGCGCGGCTATTACACCTCCAATAGCTAAAGCTCCATATACGATACCGCAGGCGAGTCCCGGCTTTTTAGAAAGATGCTCACTTACATAGGTAATAGCGCCTGGTACCTCGCCCCCTAAAGAACAACCTTGTAAGATCCGAGCCACGATTAGCAAGAATGTTGACCAAGCACCAATAGACGCATAGTTTGGTATCAGTCCTATCCCAAAGGTTGCTACTGCCATAATAAATGTAGAGGCAACAAATGGTTTTTTTCGGCCATATAGATCACCATAATGGCCTAATATAAAGCCAGATAAAGGTCGAATTAAATACCCTATTGCAAAAACAATATATGTACCTATTAAAGCAAAGAGTTGACTTGAGTCGGGGAAGAAGTTTTTTGAAATATAATGAGACATGAATGCATAAATAACAAAATCATAAAATTCTAATATTCCACCAATACTAGAAACATATAGTATTTCTCTTTGACTTTTTCCTTGATTCATATTTATTCTCTATAGTTATTATATTTAATGTAATTGCTTAAATAATTAAGGATAAAGAATAATTTCATTTAATAAAGTACGCTTCATTACCCATAAATTTAACTTAATCGCTGCAACCTATAGAGTGCTAAAATTGCACATTTGAAGTTTCACCCTACCTTCTAGTTAATCAAATATTCTATAACGATAAATCTAAGCAATGTGAAGTTCACAGCAAACAGAGTCACTTATTTTTGAATCATCAAATATATAATGTATTCCAATAGACTATTGTTATACCCATATGTGAACATTTATAACAACATCAATGAATGATCAGCACATTGCCTATGAGATGTAATTGAGGTAACAGAAATTATGAATAAAAAGAAAGTTCTCGTTCTTTATGCGCATCCTTCCCAGCGCCGTAGTGAAGTTAACCAACCAATGTTCGACGCTGCTAAAAACGTGGAGAACGTCACTGGCGTAGATTTATATGCCGAATATCCGACTTACGATATCAACATCGATAAAGAACAACAGCGATTAGTCGAACATGATGTTATCGTATTTCAGTTTCCGCTTTATTGGTACTCCACACCTTCCATCTTAAAAGAGTGGCAAGATCTGGTTCTAGAATATGATTTTGCTTATGGGCACAATGGAACTGCACTGCACGGAAAAACACTCCTCTGCGTCATCTCGGCTGGTGGTAAAGCAGAAGCCTATCAAACCGATGGCTACAACCATTTTACAATTCGAGAGCTTCTTCATCCAATCGAACAAACGGCCAATTTAACGGGAATGAACTACATTGCACCATTCGCCATTTTCGGTTCGAGAACAGCGCTAGAGGAAAACAGAGTTGACACACATATCCAGCGATATCAGCAGTTACTGACTGCTTTGGTCGAAAATAGAGTTGATTTAGACAACGCTAGCAAAGTCGAAAAACTTAATCATCACTTGCAAGAGCTAGTTGAAGGAGGCATAAAATGACCGCCTATTTTCTACAAGCGTTTATATATTTAGTCGCCGCTGTCATTGCCGTTCCTATTGCGAAAAGGTTGGGTCTGGGCTCCGTTTTAGGCTACCTCATTGCAGGTGTCATTATTGGACCTATCCTAGGATTAGTTGGTAAAGAAACAACTACCATTCAGCATTTTGCCGAGTTCGGTGTTGTCATGATGCTGTTCTTAGTTGGGCTTGAATTGGAACCAAAATCTCTTTGGAGTATGCGCAATCGCTTACTGGGACTGGGGGGACTTCAAGTTGGTTTGACGACCGCACTAATCATGGTTCTTGCTCTATCAGTTGGTCAAATTTGGTCTATCTCACTCGCTATAGGTCTGATTTTCGCATTGTCTTCTACGGCTATCGTACTGCAAACATTCAACGAAAAAGGGCTGAGTAAAACAGAAGGAGGGCAAAATGCCTTCTCAGTATTACTGTTTCAAGATATCGCTGTTATCCCCATGCTCGCGTTTATTCCATTGCTAGCACTACCAGAATTGATTCAACAAGCGCAACAAGCATTAGGCGCAGCTGCAGAACATCATGAACAGTTAAGCTTGGTCGCTGGACTACCTAGCTGGGCTTATGGCCTAGTGATCATAATCTCGATCGCAGTGGTAGTGGTAGGTGGTCATTACCTCAGCCGCCCACTATTTCGCTTTGTCGCCACTTCTGGGCTAAGGGAAATTTTTACCGCGACGGCATTAATGCTCGTCGTAGGCATCGCCGCGTTAATGAGCCTTGTTGGCTTATCGCCTGCACTGGGAACATTCCTCGCTGGAGTGGTACTAGCAAACAGCGAATTTCGTCATGAGTTGGAGTCCAATATTGACCCTTTTAAAGGGTTGTTACTCGGCCTATTTTTTATCACTGTTGGCGCGGGGATAAACTTCTCGGTGCTGTTTGATAACTTTGCTCTAATCATCGGTATCACCGTCGGAGTAATGTTATTGAAAGCAGCGGTACTTTATATATTGGCGTTCATATTTAGAATTAAAAACAGCAACCGATGGCTATTTACTCTTAGCTTAGCTCAAGCTGGTGAATTCGGTTTTGTGCTACTCAGCTTTACGGTACAAAACCACGTCATTCCTGAAAGTATCGCTGAAACTTTATCGCTCGTTGTTGCCCTATCAATGTTCCTCACTCCAGGGTTATTTATTCTTTTTGACAAAGTCATTTTGCCGCGTTTTGAGCATCAATCTAACGACCGAGAAGCAGACACTATTGAAGAGAGAGGCAGCGTGATTATCGCGGGCATTGGACGATTCGGACAAATCGTTAATCGCCTTCTGGTTGCGAACGATATAAAGACGGTTGTTCTCGATCATCAAGCCGCGCAAGTGGATACGCTTAGAAAGATTAATACCAAAGCCTATTTTGGAGACGCAACTAAGCCAGATCTATTGCACACAGCAGGTATCGAAGAAGCATCAATGCTTGTCGTTGCTATTGATAATGAAGATAACAGTGTTGAATTGGTCAAATACGCTAAACACACCTACCCACACCTCAAGGTGTTAGCAAGAGCATTTGACCGTGGCCACGGCTATCGCCTACGCCAAGCTGGTGCAGATATTATAGAGTCAGAAACTTATCACTCTGCACTAGAAATTGCTTCAGCTTCAATGCGCGAACTTGGGTTGCACCCATTCTTTGTCGAACAACAGAAAAATAAATACAAGAAAACTGAAGCCACTCTATCGGATTCTTTGTACGAGGCGTGGGAAGATGACTCCGAAGGCGAACGTTATGACAACAACTTTCGTAAGCTATTCATGGAACTTGAAGCACAGCTAAAGCAAGGTATGGAGTCCGATCGCTCTGATAAGCACTCTAGAGTAGAGCGTGAATGGACACCACCTCCTAAGGGGTACGCAGATGAATTTCGCGATTAGGTAGCAGTGGTAAGCTCTACTTGGTTCTGTTAGTCAGCCTTACAAATACTCAAAATTATATAATTGATCTAGGATAGCCGATTGATATAACCTGAGCCTTGGACTTACTCTCGGAGAACTCTGAATGATGAGCAGCGACGATAAATCCTCAGGCTTTTCGGCGAAGCAATGTAATAACAGCTTACCTAATATTAAAGTGCTTGGGACTGGCGGAACTATTTCTGCTAGTTCACATGATGTGACGGATGTAACCAACTACCAATCTGGCGAGTTAACAATCCAATCAATTTTAGAAACAGTGCCTGACATAGATAAAGTTGCCAGTATATCCGCTGCACAAATTACGAATACATCTAGCACGGACATAAATTCAGCGATCTTATTAAAAATAAGCAAGCAAGTGAACGAGCTGTTGCAAGGTAATACGTCGGGGGTTGTCATAACGCATGGGACAAATACGTTAGAAGAAACAGCCTTTTTTCTTGAGCTAACAGCACAAACAACCAAGCCCATAGTACTCGTTGGTGCCATGAGACCCGCGACGGCAATCAGCTCTGATGGCCCTATGAACCTATTGAATGCAATCAAGCTAGCCGCAAGCTCTGAAGCAATTAACCGAGGTGTCTTGATTACACTTAACGACTACATTGGTTCTGCTTACTATACTACCAAAACCCATTCCACCTCGTTAGACACTTTTAAGGCTGCAGATCAAGGCTATTTAGGGCAATTTGTCGGTGGCGAACCTAAATTCTACTACCAACCAACGAGACCGGTTCATCTCGCGAACTTCAACGTTTCCGATACCCACAGCCTACCTGAAGTGAATATCCTTTATGGTTATCAAGATATGTCAGTCAATCACCTTATGGCGCTCATAAATGCAGGTTCAGATGGACTCGTGATCGCTTCAATGGGTAACGGTTCTATTCCACAAAGTGTCAAAACTAAGCTAGCTGAACTGAAAAGTAATGGCTACCCGGTTGTTTTAGCAACGCGAAGTGGAAGTGGGTACGTCACGCATAAAGACTTTGCCATTGCTTCTGGTTTCCTCAACCCGCAAAAGGCTCGCATACTGCTCATGCTAGCATTAACAAGAACGACTTCAATCGATGAGATTGAAAAAATATTTGCAACCGACGAAGTGTAGGTTCCCCGCAAAATCTCTGCGTAGAAACCTATGCTATCACTATTTTTATCCAGCTTGGTCAATGAGTTGAACGTGATTTCACATCATGGCTAAGCTCTCTGTTGAGCTCTTCCT
Source organism: Vibrio sp. A37 (assembly GCF_059777565.1). Lineage (NCBI taxonomy): Bacteria > Pseudomonadati > Pseudomonadota > Gammaproteobacteria > Vibrionales > Vibrionaceae > Vibrio > Vibrio sp. A37. Next base: position 20,405 of record NZ_JBLNLI010000006.1, read on the forward strand.
CCACATGTCCCGGTGCTCTTGTCGATTTCGAGATCAACCGATACATTGCAGGAATAACAAATAACGTAACTAAAGTGGCAAAAGCCATACCGAAAAAGATAACTGTACCGACAGCCACGCGACTTTCATAACCTGCACCAGTAGAGAGGATCAAAGGAATCGAGCCAGCCAAGGTCGTAAATGCCGTCATAAGAATAGGCCTTAAACGGCGAGCAGACGCATCAACAATCGCTTTGTTAAACTCTATGCCTCGGTCTCTCAGCTGGTTGGCAAATTCAACAATTAGAATGCCGTTTTTCGTCACCATACCAATCAACATCACCATACCGATTTGGCTGTAGATGTTCATTCCTTGTTGCATAATGACTAAGCCTAAAAAGCCACCAAACACCCCCATTGGAACCGTGAACATAACGACTAGCGGATTAATAAAGCTTTCAAACTGAGCACACAAAACTAGGTAAGCCACTAATAATGCCAAGCCAAAAACGACCAGCACACTGGATTGATTTTCTTTGAAGTCTTTCGATTCACCTGAATAACTGACTGAAACATCACTAGGCAATATCTCTATCGCTTTCTCGTCAAGGTAGTCCAGTGCTTGACCCAAAGTGTATCCATTGGAAAGATTGGCCGAAACGGTGACTGACTTTTGTTTATTGTAGTGAGACAGCTTAATTGAAGATGCTACCTCTTCGATTTTGGCCAATGAGTCCAAAGTCACCAGCTGACCTGATGCTGTTCTCATGTATATCTGGCTCAAATCAGCTGAGTTGTTAAAGCTGTTTTCGTCTCCTCGCAAATAGACATCATACTCTTCACCTCTATCGACATACGTAGTCTCACTTTTACCGCCAAGCATTATCTCTAAAGTATCTGAAATATCAGCCGCACTGATCCCCAGCTCAGCCGCGCGCTGCTTATCAATGGCAACCACTAGCTCTGGCGTTTTTTCTGAATAGTTAATTTCAGCCCCTTCCATCAAAGGTGAGTTTTCCGCTTCAATTTTCAGCTTCTCTGCCCACTGCTTTAACTCTTCGTAATCAGGGCCTCCTAAAACAAATTGAACTGGCTCACTGGAACCACCTCTGAATCCAGGCATAAACGGAAACACCCGAACATCAGGGATACCTGCTAACGCCTTACGAACCTCACCTAACGCTTTTTGCGCAGTAATATCTCTATCATTCCAATCCTCTAATATCATGATGACAAAACCAGTTTGATCACCAGCGTTACCACCAAAAGCAGGAGATTGAATACTAAACGACTTAAGGAATCCTTTACCGAGCAGCGGCATCAACCGCTCCTCAACCAAGTCCATATTTGCCGCCATACGGTTATAACTTGTCGCGTCAGCGCCTCGTACGAATGCAAAAATGACCCCTCTGTCTTCTGATGGTGTAAGTTGAGAAGGCACTTGTTTGAGCAGCAAATAGCTTCCACCAATACAGAGCAAAATGATAAACGGCGCAAACCAACTCCATTGAATGGCTCTTTTGAGCGCTCGGCGATATATACCTTCTAATTTGGAAAATGAAGAGTCGACAAAACGGTTGAAACGATTTGGTTTCACGTTCAACTTTAGTAGCTTACTCGCGAGCACCGGCGTCAGCGTTAATGCAATAAGTGAAGAAAAGATCACCGACATTGCAAGCAGCACCGAAAACTCAGTGAATAACAAGCCAACCATGCCATCCATAAATGAGATAGGAAGGAAAACCATCACTAAAACAAGTGTTGTGGCCACGACAGCAAAACCCACTTCTCTAGTGCCTTTAAAAGCCGCGAGTAACGGCTTCTCACCTCTTTCAATATGATGGAAAATGTTTTCTACCACCACGATGGCATCATCCACGACCAAACCAATGGATAGAATGAGCGCCATTAAAGTAATCAGATTGATTGAGAAACCAAAATAATACGCCGCAATAAATGAAGAGATCAGCGAAACTGGAACGGTAACGGCTGGTATTAATGTCGCTCTTACTTGACCGATAAAAATATACAACACCAATATCACTAAGCCGCCAGTGATAAATAACGTGTTGTAGACCTCAGAAATGGAGCGATCAATAAATACCGTCGAGTCATAATCAATCGCTAAGCGAGTTCCATCCGGCAAAAACTGCTGAATACTGTCAACTTGTTTGTGGACTGCATCAGCAACTTGCAAAGGGTTCGCATCCGATTGAGGGACAATTCCCATACTCACATTCACCACACCATCACTTTTGAAGGTGGAGCTTTCATTCTGAGCGCCAACAAAGACGTCAGCCACATCCTTTAAGTAAATTGGCGTGTTATCACTGGCGCGCTTAACCACTAAGTAGTCGAAATCTTCTGGAGTTAAATAAGCGCGAGCAGTGCGCACCGACATAACAATAGAATCGTTGCGAATTTGACCGCCCGGGCGCTCGATGTTTTCATCGCTGAGCGCATCGGTGATATCCTTTGTAGTAACGCCGCGCCCGGCCATTTGATCTGGCTTGAGCTTAACGTACATCACCTTATTCAGCCCACCGGTTACATTGATTGAACTCACACCGGGAATTAGACTAAATCGGTCTAAAAGCACCCTATTGACGTAGTCTGTTAACTGAGTGCGGTCCATAGTCGACGAACTTAAGTTCACATAAAGAGACGCCTCACCTGAGCCATTATTTTTGTATACTATCGGTTCAGATGCTTCATCAGGTAAAGAATTTAATGCCCTTGAAACTGCGTCTCTGACATCACTCACTCCGGTTGTTAAGTCGTAACCCAATTCAAAGGTAATGGTAATTCGAGACATGCTGTTTCGAGTTGTAGAGGATATTTCATCTATCCCACTGATACCTGAAAGTTGATCTTCCAATACAGAGGTGATTTGGTTTTCTATGATCGTCGCTGAAGCGCCTTCATATCGTGTCGAAATAGACACAACTGGGCTTTCGATATCCGGCATCTCACGCACTGCTAACTTGGAAAAAGAGACTAAACCAAATACACAAAGTAGCAAACTGAAAACGACAGCTGCGACAGGTCGCTTAACCGATACATCTGACAACCACATGATTAAGCTTCCTTCTTAACTGGCTTTCCGTTTTTATCCACTTCAGTCACTGTGACGCCATCGCGCATATTAACAATGCCTTGAACAACGATTTTTTGCCCAATATCCAAGCCTTTGTTAATCACAACTTGATTATCAATTCTCGCTCCCAGCCAAACTTCCGTTCGAGTTGCTTTGTTGTCTTGACCAATCACGTAGACATATCGCTTAGTTCCAGAATATTGCAGAGCTTGAACTGGGATGATTGGTGCAGTTACAGCAGGAAGTTGAATGCCTACAGATAACAACATGCCAGGCTTGAGCTGTTTGGAATGATTCTCAAACTGAATACGTACTTTCATATTCAACGTCTCGGGGTTGATTCGGGTATCAATCGCGCTAATCTTGCCTTCAAACTCATCATCTCCCCAAGCGCTTGTTGTACCTGTAACTTTCATCCCAGTGTTTAATTTGGATAAGTATCGCTCAGGTACAGACAGATCGAGGCGCATCGTAGATAGGTCATCTAATGTCATCAACTCAGTCCCTGAACTGACGTACTGCCCGCGACTGAAGCTAATAAATCCAACGGTGCCACTAAAAGGAGCGCGAATATACATATCACTCAAATTCGCCTCAGCAGCATCTAATCGTGCTTTGGCAATTTCTACGCTGGCTTTTTGCGCATCAATTTCGGTCAGGGTAATAGCATTACGCTTGGATAGTCTTTCAAACTCGTTGAGTTTTCTTTGTTCATCTTTTAGGTAGGCTTTTGCTTCGGCTACTTCGGCAAGCGCTTTATTGTCTTCTAACAAGACAAGGAGCTGACCTTGTTTGACTTGTTGGTTGGCTTTGGTGGCAATCTTTTCAACTTTGCCCGCGACTTCAGAAGAAATATTGACTGATTGCTCCGCTTCTAGTTTACCGACTAAAGTAAGGCTTTGAGAGACTTGATGAGTCGCAACCTGTTCTGTGACCACAGATACGGCTTGCGTTCTTGCTGGCCCTTGTGCCTGAGCCCCAAAAGAGTGGAAAAACAAAGCAGCTACAATTGATACAATTGCTAATCTTTTCATTATTATACTATCCCTGTAAATCAGCTATTGGCATTCTAACAGCATGGTGAATGTTTTAACGTAAAGCTATGTAAATTAAAATCAGTAAAGCGTAACTATCCATGTAGCATTACTGTATTAGTACTCCAACAATCTTAGTCTTGTTGTTTTAGGCATCGAAAACAATTAATAATCCCCCACTTTGTCCAAAAAGGAAGCATTTAATTCAAAAGTATAAGAAAAGTCTTTACAGAAAAAGCAAGTTTGCTATGATGCGCTCCGCACTTGAGAGATGTGTTGGGAAAACATTTCTTAAGCTTACTTTTTAAAAAGTAAGAAAACACCCTGGAGGGGTTCCCGAGTGGCCAAAGGGAGCAGACTGTAAATCTGCCGGCTCCGCCTTCGATGGTTCGAATCCGTCCCCCTCCACCATATTCTTTCGTATTACGTCAATACGAAAACACTTGAGTAATGTGTTGGGAAAACATTTCTTAAGCTTACTTCTGAAAGTAAGAAAACACCCTGGAGGGGTTCCCGAGTGGCCAAAGGGAGCAGACTGTAAATCTGCCGGCTCCGCCTTCGATGGTTCGAATCCGTCCCCCTCCACCATATTCTTTCGTATTTCGTTAATACGAAAACACTTGAGTAATGTGTTGGGAAAACATTTCTTAAGCTTACTTCTGAAAGTAAGAAAACACCCTGGAGGGGTTCCCGAGTGGCCAAAGGGAGCAGACTGTAAATCTGCCGGCTCCGCCTTCGATGGTTCGAATCCGTCCCCCTCCACCATATTTCAACTGTCTCAGTTGTGAAAAATCCAGCTCAATGAGCTGGATTTTTTGTTTCTACGCTTCGATTAATATAACTCTTGTCTCGTAAGGCCGCAGTTTTAGACAGTTTTCCACTGGGCCGTCACCGATATCCTTATAGTTACCAATTAAGTATCGCGCAGTATTTAAATCACAGCTTTTATCCAACTCAAATGTGGTTTCTTCAGCGTAGAAATTATTTACGCAGATGAGTCTCTGATCGTGATTTTGGCGTTGGTAAACAAATATCGATTGGTCATTTGGCAATAGATCTTGATAATCACCATCGGTAATAACAGGAACGTCCTTGCGCAGCTGGATCAGCTTTTGATAGAAATAAAAAACCGAGTCTACATTATCGATTGCATAATTTGCGTTTATCTCAGGGTAGTTTTCTGCCACCTCCAACCAAGGTGTACCCTTAGTAAACCCACCATGTGCTGAGTTATTCCACTGCATTGGTGTACGAGAGTTATCACGAGATTTTTGCGCCAAAATAGCCATCATATCTCGGTGAGTCACATCCCCTTGTTTAACCATAATGTCGTACATGTTGATACTTTCTACATCTCGATACTGAGTAATATCAGCGTAACCAGGGTTCGTCATACCAATCTCCTCACCCTGATAGATGTAGGGAGTGCCTTGCATCATATGAAGAGCCGCTGCTAACATTTTCGCTGACTCAACTCGATACTCTACATCATTTCCCAACCGGCTCACTATTCGCGGTTGATCGTGGTTACACCAGAACAATGCTCCCCAGCCTTGCCCATTTAAGCCAGTTTGCCATTTATTGAAGATCTTCTTCAGTTCAATAAAATCAAATGGTGCTCGAGTCCATTTTTCACCGTTTGGATAATCTACCTTCAAGTGGTGAAAGTTAAATACCATCGACAACTCTTTACCATCTAGAGACGAATATTGCTGACAATGGTCCAAAGTTGTTGATGACATTTCTCCAACGGTGACGCTACCATACTTTTGAAAAATATCTTCGCTAATCTCTTGTAAATACTCATGAACTTTAGGCCCATCGGTATAATAACAGCGACCATCGCCTTGTAAGTCATTCGGAAAGGCTTGATCTTTAGAGATAAGGTTGATGACGTCTAGTCGAAAGCCATCCACCCCCTTCTCTGCCCAAAAGCTAATCACACTTTTCACATCTTGACGAACATTTGGATTTTCCCAATTTAAATCTGCTTGCTCCTTAGCAAATAAGTGTAGGTAATATTGGTTTGAGTTTTCATCAAGTCCCCACGCACTGCCGCCAAACTTGGATTGCCAGTTGTTTGGAACACCGTCATTAACTGGATCTTTCCAGATATAATAGTCTCTATAGCGACTTCTCGGGTTGGCCAAAGCTTGTTGAAACCATTCATGTTCCGTGGATGTATGGTTTACGACAATATCCATGATGATCTTAATGCCCAACTTATGTGACTTCTCAAGCAACGCATCAAAATCTTGCATAGTGCCAAAATCAGGGTTAATGGCATAATAGTCTGATATATCGTAGCCGTTATCGATCATCGGCGATTGATAGACTGGCGTCAGCCAGATAGCTTCAACACCGAGAAAACTAAGGTATTCAAGCTTGGAAATGATCCCTTGAATATCACCTACGCCTTTATCGCCGCTATCACAAAAACTTTTTGGGTAGATCTGATAAATCGTAGCAGTCTTCCACCAATCGCTTTTACGTTCTAGTTTTTTCATTTATGAATTCCATTACAGTAATCAGGGGCCAAATTCCTTCACTCAGCCCCAAGTGTTTTTAAGCTTCAGCCGCTTCTAACTGACCTTTCATCTCTGCTCTTTTGTAAAAGAACACGGTCAATACGATAGGTGCAACAATGGCAACCAGCATAGCGATGAGATATATGCCCCAAAACTGAGGCTTAATAGACAAGATACCTGGCAATCCGCCGACACCGATCCCATTTGCCATTACGCCAGCGACCCCACAGACCCCTGCAGCCATTGAGCTACCAATCATGGCGCTGAGCATCGGGAATTTATATTTCAGATTGATACCGTACATGGCAGGTTCAGTCACACCGAGATAAGCAGAAATTGCAGCTGGAATGGAAATATCTCTTTCGCCATGTTTTTTACTAATAATAATGATGCCAACTACAGCCGACGCTTGAGCAATGTTGGATAGAGCGATAATTGGCCAAATAGGCGTACCACCTAAGTCATGCATTAACTGAAGATCAACCGCGTTCGTCGTGTGGTGAATACCAGTGATAACTAGCGGTGCATATAAAAAGCCAAAGACCATTGACCCTAGTACCGCAAAGTCCCCCGTCATCGCTGCTTTCGCTACAGCACCAACACCATCACCGATGTCACGACCAATCGGGCCAATGATTGCGTGAGCAAGGACCACTGCAGCCACAAGCGAGACAAATGGTACAACAACTAAATACAAGTAAGCAGGAACAATTTTTTTCAAGTTTGTTTCAATTAGGGCTAATACAACACCCGCTAATACGGCTGGTATAACCTGAGCTTGATAGCCCACTTGCTCAATAGTAAACCAACCAAAATCCCAAACTTGTGGGATCTGTTTGCCAATATCATAGGCGTTCATCAGCTGTGGCGAGACTAGTGTGATACCCAAAGTGATACCGAGTATTGGCGTGCCGCCAAGCTTTTTCACGGTTGACCAACAAACACCGACAGGAAGGAAAAAGAAGATAGCCTCTCCTATCAGCCACAAAAAGGAATAAACTGTCGCCCAAAATTGGCTGATTTCAGTTAGTGATTGACCCTCAAACATTTTGATATCGCCAATCAAGTTTCTAAAACCTAAAATCAAACCACCTGTAATAATCGCAGGTAGCAATGGAACAAATATTTCCGCTAAATGAGAAATCCCGCGCTCTAGAATATTCATATTTTTTCTAGCCGCTTGTTTTGAGTCATCTTTGGATGCTTCTGTTTTGCCAGATAACTTCAGAAGTACCGCATATACCTGATCTACTTCAGTTCCTACAACAACTTGAAATTGACCTGCGTTCGTAAAGCACCCTTTTACAAAATTGATAGATTCAAGTTGGTCTTTCTGAGCTTTATCAGTGTTGTTCAGCACGAACCTCAGTCTGGTTAAACAATGACTTACGCTCGCAATATTTTCACTACCTCCGACAAACTCAATTAGACTCTCTACGTCCTTATTCGAAATCTTACCCATGTTTATGTCCACCGAAACTTATTTTCGTCCAACAGGCTATTCGTCATTAACATCTCTTCTATCAACCAGACAAATTAGCCAAACCTATTTACAACCACAGTGGGAATGTTCCCATTTGCGAGCAATATTGTCATAAATTAGCCAGAATGAAAATACGATATAGCAGGATTAGTTGAATACGATCACAGTATAAATCTGAATCAGTATCGACTACTTAAGAGCATCCAGTAATGGGGATTGAGTAATATGAACAGGGTCAGACTTAGATTTTAAGTTAGCAATCAAAACCTTAACGGCTTTTTCTCCAGCCTCTGCGTACCCTGGGTCAATACTGTATGTATTCGGAAACATAAATGACAGAAGCTCATTGCCACCAACACCCGTTACGACAATATCTTCTCTACCCAGCTCTTTGAGCCTTTTGATCACACCTATTGCTAATGAGTCACTTGCGCAAACAATGGCTTCTGTGTCTTCAGTAAGTACAGCATCAACCTGTTGATAAGCACTTTCATAGCTCAGTTCACCGGTTTGATATGAAGGAGAAAAACCTTGTATTTCACACCAAGATAAATAAGCATTTAAACGCATTTCACCCGTCGTCTTGTCACTAGGGTCAACGCCAACATAAGAGATGTTTTTCAAACCTTGATCAGTTAGGTGCTTGAGAGTACCTAGAATGACGCCTTGATTGTCATAGTTAATGGAAGAGATTAGATCAGTATGCATTGCAATGACTATTGCTCTTTCTTGCCACTGAGCAAGCGACTCAATATCAATATCAGTGAAACCAAACACAATAACGCCGTCAACATTACGCTTTTTAAGTACATCTAAATGCTCATTGGTTTTTGCCGTGTCGAAGCGACTTTCCATAATCACAGCGTCATAACCAAGTGCATACAGCTCGCTTAGTATTCTACTGACGACTTTGTTTTCTGAGGCTGAATCTAACCTTGAAATAATGACGCCAATCACTTTCTGGCTGCCACCCCGCATTGACTGGGCAGATTTAGAAGGCACATAACCATGCTTTGCTATGATTCGCTCTACTCTTGCGCGAGTTTCCACCCTCACTTTAGGATCGTTGGTCAATACTCTAGATACCGTGGATTTACCGACTCCAGAAAGTTTTGCTATATCTACAATGGTGAGTTTTTTATTCATAAATGTATTAAGACTAGATTCAGCAGACTTAGAATTATACCCAAGTGACTTCAAGATGCATTATTCAGAGTGAATTCAGTGTCTTCAATTTGAAGAAAACAGCCGCAGGGATGGTCCCTTTCAAGGAGGCTTGACGTAGAAGTGGAGACACTGAATCACTCCCAAAGGGCGAGCATCTTGAGGTTACTTGGGTATACACCGTTTAACAAGAGTTTAGTGGTGACAAAAATTTATCATAGCGATAATTTGTAATATCTTTATACAATACAATGCTTATGTGGAACATTTATACTAACTTAAGAAGCATAAGCAAATAAAGTACTTATGCTCCAAGGCCAACACACTTTAAGCATTTCGAATATAGTTAGGCACGTCTTTAATGCTATCTAGAACAATGTCCGCTATCGATTGGCCTTTTTCTGTGACAGGCTTGCCAGTACGAACCAAAACTTTTGTACCAACACCAGCAGCTTTAGCGGCCATAAGATCTTCCGCTTTATCGCCAACCATCACCGAATTTTCCATATCGATATCTAAGTAATCTTTTGCTGACAAAAACATTCCGGGTTTTGGCTTCCTGCAATCACATTCCTGCTTATATTTGCCCTGACCATGTTCAGCATGATGTGGGCAATAGTAGAAGCCATCAAACTCCACACCATTGTCAATGAAGTTCCAGTCCATCCATTGGGTAAGAGAAAGAAAACGATCTTCAGTAAAATAGCCTCGTGCAATACCAGCTTGGTTGGTCACTAGCACCAACAAATACCCCATTTCCTGAAACTGCTTCGTCGCTTCAAATACCCCGTCAATGAAGTCAAATTCATGCTCATCATGGACATATCCATGGTCAACATTAATCACACCGTCACGATCTAAAAACACTGCTGGTTTTGGCAAAATTTCGTACTCTTGTTATGGGCTGCTGTTGGCAATGATTATCGCACGCTTTATATCTATGACTCAAACAACCAATCATTCACTACCTATTCACCAAATGACAACTAACTCAACAAAGATAATTTTAGACGTCTAGACGTAAAAATATCTATTGACTTATATCGGTGAAACTCATAGCATCCGTCCCTACTCATAAGAGATAAGTTAAAATCTGGGAAGCTGTACAGGCGACAAGATGATCGAGATAAATCAAGTCAACAAAATCTTCTATCAAGGCAGTAAAGAAATTCCTGCTTTGAAAGACATTAACCTCAACATTGCTCAAGGGACCATCTTCGGTGTTATTGGGTCATCTGGTGCAGGTAAAAGCACATTAATTCGCTGCGTAAACATGCTAGAAGCGCCTACTTCTGGCTCAGTTGTCGTTGATGGCGTCGATCTCACTACATTAAGTCAATCTCAACTTGGCAAAGCTCGTCGTAACATCGGCATGATCTTCCAGCATTTTAACCTATTGTCTTCCAGAACAGTTTTTGGCAACGTTGCACTTCCTCTTGAGCTAGCCAAAATAGACAAAGCTTCTATAGAAAAAAAGGTTGTCGAGCTTCTTGAACTAGTTGGTTTAGCAGACAAAAGAGAAACTTACCCTGCAAATCTGAGTGGTGGTCAAAAGCAGCGTGTTGCGATAGCAAGAGCCTTGGCATCGGATCCAAAAGTTCTGCTATGTGATGAAGCGACCAGTGCTTTGGATCCCGCAACAACTCAATCCATTTTAGAGCTGCTTAAAGAGATAAATCGCAAATTAAACCTGACTGTCTTGCTTATTACTCACGAGATGGATGTAGTAAAAAGTATCTGCCATGAAGTTGCTATTATCGGTGATGGCCGTTTAGTTGAAAAAGGAACCGTCGGTGAGATCTTTGCCCACCCTAAAACTGACCTCGCTCATAAGTTTATTCGCTCGACATTGGACCTGACCATACCTGAAGATTTCGAAAAAAGGCTCAGTGAAACACGTGTAGAAGGTAGCCATCCGTTACTGAGACTAGAGTTCACTGGAGCGACAGTAAAGGCACCACTAATGTCACAGATTTCGCGCAAGTTTAATATTGATATCAGCATCTTAAGCTCAGACATCGACTACGCTGGCGGTGTTAAATTCGGCATGATGTTAGCTGAAATGTTCGGTAGTGAGAAAGATGATAATGCTGCCATCGAGTTTCTTCGCGATCACCATGTAAAAGTAGAGGTACTAGGTTATGTTGTTTGATTCAATGATAGACTGGCTGAACCAAAATGGTGGCCTTATCGGTAACGCCACCCTACAAACCTTATACATGGTGGGTGTTGCTGGCATTGTGGGTTTCATTGTTGGTACTCCTCTTGGTGTGATTTTACATATCACCAAAAAAGGCGGGCTCATCGAAAATACCGCGCTCAATAAAACGCTAGGTGCCATTGTCAACATTGGCCGCTCTGTGCCATTTATTGTGTTGATGGTTGCCATCATCCCAGTCACAAAATTATTAGTCGGAACCTTTATAGGAACCTCTGCTGCCATTGTTCCGCTGACTATTGGTGCTATTCCGTTTATCGCACGATTAATTGAAGGTGCTCTGATTGAAGTGCCAACTGGACTAGTTGAAGCCGCTCAGTCTATGGGGGCTACGCCGATACAAATCATTACTAAAGTACTTCTACCGGAAGCACTACCAACGATAATCAACTCAATCACAATCACACTTGTGACCCTAGTGAGTTACTCTGCTATGGCAGGTACTGTCGGGGGTGGCGGTTTGGGTGATGTTGCGATTCGATACGGTTTCTATCGATATGATATCGCCGTCATGGCCGCTACTATCGTATTGCTCATTGTGATCGTACAAATTGTCCAATCTGTTGGCGACGCTATAGTGCGCCGAGTAGATCATAAATAATTCATGCTATGGGGGCTCCCCCTGAGAGCAAAAGGTTAATCAAGGAGACAGGAATGAAACTTAGCCTTAAACGTTTACTTGCCGTTGCAACGGTAGCCTCAGCACTTATATTGACAGGCTGTGGTGATAAAAAAGACAACAATGAACTAAAAGTTGGTGTGATGGCAGGAGCGGAAGCTCAAGTTGCAGAAGTTGCGGCTAAAGTTGCCAAAGAGAAGTACGGACTGGATGTAAAACTGGTTACCTTTACAGATTATGTCACTCCGAATGCAGCGCTTGCTGATGGCTCAATCGATGCAAATGCTTTCCAGCACAAGCCATATCTGGACCAGCAAATGCAAACTCGCGGCTACAAGTTAGCCGTCGCAGGTAAAACATTCGTTTACCCTATCGCGGGTTACTCGAAGAAAATTAAGTCGCTTGATCAACTGAAAGATGGCGATCAAATTGCAATTCCTAACGACCCAACCAACCTAGGTCGCTCTCTGTTGCTTCTTCAGCAACAAGGCTTAATCAAACTAAGTACTGGTAACGGTCTGAACGCAACAACTCAAGATATCATTAGTAATCCTAAGCACTTAAAAATCATTGAGCTAGATGCTGCCCAGCTTCCAAGAGCTCTTGATGATGTGACGATTGCGGTTATCAACACTACTTTTGCTAGCTCAATCAACTTAACGCCACAAAAAGACGGTATCTTTGTAGAGAACAAAGAGTCTCCTTACGTGAATCTAATTGTGGCTCGTCAGGACAATGTTGACTCGAAGAAAGTGAAAGAGTTCGTTCAAGCTTACCAAACCGATACGGTTTATAATGCTGCAATGAAAATCTTCCACGGTGGCGTTGTAAAAGGCTGGTAATCGCTAAATCAATGCTAAAAGAGCCAGTAGGGAAACCTTGCTGGCTCTTTTTTATTTAATCTTCTTTGGGTATTTTCGTCGAGCAAGACTAGGAGAATAATTAACTAATATGATCCCATGACATGTTGGAAACAATTCTGCATTTATCACACTTAAAGTGGAAAATATCCAAAATAGGAGATTCTTGTAACCACTCCCCCCCACAACTAGGGCATCGGCGTGATTGCTCATCCGCAAAACTGGTTCCACCCACTCGGTATTGATAGTAGTAAGTAGGGATATCAGTGATATACTCGATTCGTCCTCTCAACCCCATTCCACGCTTAAAAAGCACACTGTCAATATCGCAAATCTCATGCAATGCCGCATGCTCCGCTTGGCAGCCTCCGGCCATTTGAATTTCATCACACGCTTGCCACTCTGTTTGCCATTTAATCAAAGCCTTATGGTCGCCATTCAATGTCGCTGGGTTTCTATATAAAGGAATTGGCAACAACGTATCCCCACTTCTTAGCGGTGAGCAGGTGTGAACATAAGTGGTATAGAGGAGCTGCCAACTCGGCGGTTGTTCATCTGCAGCTTGCTCTGAATTTAGATCTCGCCCAAGCAAGCGCACTTTTGGGGCTAGCAAACAGGCAATAGATAAATTTTGGATGCATTTTTTAACAAAATCAGAATAGTAACTGGGGTGGAGGCTATCCTCTTCCGGGCAAACCACGCGAACAACAAATATCCCATCTCCCATTATGATTGGAAACTCACGCCCCAATATTTGACCGTTGTAACGCAATGCATCCATTAGCGAGTTAATCGCGTTATCAACCGCACTTACGGTTGTATTATCAAAGCAATCGAATTGAATCTCGGCAACATACATATTTTAAACTTCAGGCTCCAAGTCATTTAAAAAGGTTGCCAGATCTTGGGCTAACACTTGCCTCTTCTTGGTTCCTAGTGTTTCCCAAAGTACATTCCCAGTTAGATTACAAATAGAAATAACTTCCATATCTTTACTGGTGGTTGCGATAAAAACGGTTGGCTTGAGCTTCAGGCGTCGCTGGGTGACAAGGTGTCCTAAAATGTTTTCTTGCAAACGAACAAAATCATCCTCATTCCATACTTGCAGCAAGGTTATCGACCCCCCTCGCCATACAGCGGGTATATCTGCGCTAAACTGACAGCCATAGAAGGCTTTTATATCATCGTGAATGTCCAGTTCAATACCTTGCTCGACGTTGTCAAAGCTAGCTGGTAATACCTTTTGTACAGGGCTCCAAAACACTTCTGTTTCCGTCTTGCCTTGAATACACTCAGATTCCATGTCCAGCAATTCTTCATTAACGGGTAATGAGTCGTGTATAGTCTTATACTTGTCAACATAGCGATGCGCTATGTCGAAAAGGGCTTGAGTGGCACTATTGGCCATATTCTTCTCCAAAATTGGTGCTAAGCCCCAAGGGCTCGTAAACCCTAATGACAGATAGGGCAGGATTTCGTAATATTTGCCATATTCTAAAACAAATCTATCGGGCTGTTGACCCCATAGCAAGAATGAGCCGATACTCCTACAGGATCAGCTAACCTTACCTTGGAAGCTCATAAGTGTAGAGATATGGATCTCGTGACATGCAGTAAACCGTCGAAAAATGCTGTATATGCTCGCTATACTTCTTCTCAGAGCAAACGTATAGTGCGCTAATAGGAATAGGAAACACATGTATAAATTTCGCTGGATAACTTTGTTCTGCTTTTTGGCTTTTTCATTACCCAGAGTATCTTTAGCTGCGACAACTTCCGCATCTCCTATGTTAGAAGAAGCGTACAGATTACTGGACTTTTTACCAAAGCAATCCAAAAAATTAGCTAGCAATTATATCTCCCAACGAACTTTAGCCAACATTTCCAATCGTACTTTCTCTCCTATTTCTCACAACAAATCAGATACAAGTGTTAGAACGCCTAGCGGCACCATCGACGCGTTGCAAATCCTCGCTCAAGCTGAGTTCAACATGCATCACTATAATGTTGCCTTTCAGCAATTGGTAAAAGCAGAGAGCTTGGCCAAGCAATACGACCTGCCATACTCACGGCTCCTAGTACAAATTCAAGATACACGCTTATATTGGTTAAGAAATCACAATTCAAAGTTAGCGCAAGAGAAAATACAAAGTATTCAAAAAATCTACAAAGCACTAAACAAAAAAGACCCATTGGCAGATCGTATACATTATCAATTACTTAAGCTTGCTGCTGAAGTGGCCTCTTATGACAATAACATCGAGCAAGCAAAGCTGCTGTATAGCCAGTTGAAACTCGCTGCAGAGAAGGTTTCGTCTGAGCAATCCTTGATTGATTACCATATTGCAGCTGGTCAATTTCTTTTATCTCATAGCTTTTATAACAGTGCTCTTTCAGATCTACTCACAGGCTATTGGCTAGCGATAGAGAATAATTCAAGTGTACAACTTGCCGTTATCAACCAATTACTCGGTCAGCTATTTTATCAAAGAGGGGTTTTGGATAAAGCTGTGGACCATTTATCTCAAGCCGCAGACTTTTACGACAACTACGAAGATACGCCACTGTTGCCTTCAATACTAAAACAGTTAGGTGATATCTATTTTGCAGAAGGTAAATACAACTTAGCACTCGTTCACTACTTCAACGTCATCGATCACGAAAATATGCAAGACAGCGTAGAACAAATCACTGACGTACGTCTGTCTCTAGCTGCCACATATCTCAAATTAAAAGACGTCTCATTGGCTAAAAGATACTTAGCACACGCTGAAAGTCTCATTAAATACTCTAACTACCCTTACTTAAATGCAAGAGCTGCCCTTCTAAAAGCCGAACTCGCATACAACGACAAAGACTCAAAACTTGTCGTCAAAGAAGCGCAGCAAGCCTTGAGCAATGCCAATTTCATGGCCAAAGGGAAAAGCACAGCAATCCTACAAGAGGCTTACGACATGCTCTACCTTGGCTATGAACAAGGGAAGCAATATGAAAAAGCACTAGATAATTTGAAGCAATACGATCACATCAAAAATCAACAGCAGCAAAAACTGAATCTCATCAGTGAAGATGATTTTAGGCAACAAAAGCAATTCATCGAGCAAACTTTACACTTAGTCAGTCAAAAGAAAACGCTTGAAATTACTTATGATGAATACCAAAAATTCAAGCAGATAGCCGTCTCTCTAGCTATCGTCGTTGTTTCACTATCCGTTCTGATTCTTTGGCGAGGAAATATCGTCAGCAAACAACAAGTCAAAATCAAACAACTCAAAGAAGACTTGTTTTCTCACTCCAGATCCGGACTAAAAAACCTGCGTCTACTGAACACAAAACTATCAGAATCGATGCAGAAGAGTAGCTCCAATTTTGAAAAGTGGCATATCGGAGAGCTGATCCATGAACCCTTAAGTGACAGGCTGAGGTTTGTGATGATAGATATCCCTTTCCTCAGAACTATGTATCTACAACATGGCTACATAGAAGGGTTAAAGCTAGAAAATAAATTTGGTGCGTACTTGCAAGAAAAAGTGAAGTCACCTGCGCGTATTTATCATTTTTCCGATGCTAACTTACTTTATATTGAAACCAACAATGAACAACCTACAACACCAGAAGACATTTTCAACAAAGTGCAAGATTGGATAAATGACTTTGAACCTGAGTTAAGAATTAACAGAACCGTTCGAGTTGGTATGGCCGACTACCCTTTCCTTCCAAGAGCTTACACCGCTATCAATGATAAAGAACTTCTTGATATCTTACTGATGTCCACTAGCGCAGCAAGAACATTAAGTATGAAAGAGCATACCAGCCAATGGATATACCTCAAAGCCATAGAAAACGCACCTGCTGCGAGCTTGGCTACCGGTGATATTCGCAAAGCATGCAAGCATTCTATAGGCCAAGGTTTGATAAAAGTTCATTCTTCTTACGAGAATGAGGAAAGTATCAAAAAACTGCTCAAAGACAGTTAAGAATATGACCTAATACTCGCTATATACATGAAATGTCGGTCGATTTTTTGTTAAATTTAGCCTATTGTTTTTGTCTAGTCTATTGAAATTCAATATGTTAGAGAAACTCTTTCAAAGTTATGTTGAATGACGATCAGCTATACTTAGAACTACGTCAGCTATTAAACGGTTATCAAACGTGTCGTAAACCGTTTGAACAGGAAGTATTAAAGGCTATAAATGGATATTAAACCAACGCTTCTCGATGAGAAAATAACGCAGTGTGGTGAAACATTATTACGACTGACCACTCTTCCCCCGAAGGTTAAGAGAGATCTTCAACATTTACTCAATGACTCTCCTGCTCACATACCTCGCAAATTAGAGCAATCAGTCAATCTAGTATCACTATACGACAAAGCAGTTAAAATCCTAACCTCAAACCCTAGCACACCACCTAGCACGGAATTAGCAGTAGATAATAAACAACAACTTAAGCAGCTATCTCAAGAACTACAACAACTGATTGAAAAGCTAGATTTTAGCGGCGATGTTGGCGATCAGCTATCAGATATCAGCAACAAACTAACGCTAGACAATGAAGCGCAAAATGTACTCGATCACACACTAGACACGTTGCAGCTCGTGCTCAGTGGCACCATAGCAGAAAGAAAAACATCGTTTCAATTCTTGGAACAAGTCAACACTTCTCTAACCAATGCTCTAACCAATTACCAACAGACTTCAGGCCAAACCGAAGATGAGCTCGAACAACGGAAAGGCATCAATAAAGAACTCGGCGGTTTAGTGACTTCAACGCAATCTGAAATATCAAAGGCCAAAAGCTTAGCCCAGCTCCAAAAAAGCGTCTCACCTCTACTGGAGCAAATTGCCGATCTGTCAAAGAAGTTGGAACAAGCATCAGAGCGTGAAACGGCTATGTTAGAGCAGATGAAACTCAACAATAGCCAAGTAACAACACTACTTGATTCGGCTCAGGATTATCGTAAAAGGTATGAAAGTCAGCAACATAAAGCACTGTTAGACCCATTAACTCAGATTTATAACCGCAATGCATTTACAGACAAGTTAGAAGCGGCATTTGGCCGCTGGATAAAAATCCAAGACACACTTCGCGTTGCTCTACTTGATCCTGATAACTTTGGAGTCATCAATGAGAAGTTTGGCAATTCTGCTGGCGATAAAGCTCTGAAAATCATCGCAAGAACCATTGCTAAAGAGGTTGAGCCCCATGGCACACTAGCGAGGTTTTCCGGCGATAAATTTATCTTGATGTTTTTAAACCAAGATAGCGATCACAACAAAAAACTTGCTAGTAGACTGCAAAAGAAAGTGAGCTCTTTACCATTTAGATTCCGCGACCAAAGTATAAAAGTGACTCTTTCTGTTCTTAGCGATAGCTTTAAGGATTCCGATACACCTGATGACGTACTTGGCCGCTTAGAGCTAGGCATTAAACAACTCAAAGTGGGTAGTTCAAATCAACTAATCTGGTTATAAATCATTCAATCGGTACATACAGGCTTCGAAAATATAAACGTTATCGACACCGGAAAGTGAAGAGTTTGCTAAGCTAACTGATGCATCTTGTAAAAATTAGCGCTCGTTAATTTTTACAAGACATTCAGTATTCTAATAAAAGGAGGCGTATATGATCACTCATATTAGCCCGGCTGGCAGCATGGATCTGCTTTCTCAACTTGAAGTTGAGCGTCTTAAAAAAACCGCATCTAGTGACCTTTACCAACTCTATCGAAACTGCACACTTGCTGTACTTAACTCTGGAAGTCATACAGATAACTCTAAAGAGCTGCTCGACAAATATCGTTCATTTGATGTGAATGTAGTTCGTCGCGAACGAGGCATTAAATTAGAGCTTAGTAACCCACCTGAACATGCCTTTGTTGATGGCAATATCATCAAAGGTATACAAGAACATTTATTCTCAGTGCTAAGAGACATCGTTTATGTCAACATGCACTTAGCAGATAACCAAAAACTTAACTTAACCAATGCCACTCATATTACCAATTTAGTATTTGGTATATTGCGCAATGCTGGTGCTCTAATTCCAGGTATGGAGCCAAACCTTGTTGTGTGCTGGGGCGGACACTCAATCAATAATATTGAATATCAATATACGCGAGAAGTTGGCCACCAGCTTGGGTTGCGCGAGTTAAACATTTGTACAGGTTGTGGGCCCGGAGCAATGGAAGGGCCGATGAAAGGTGCAGCTATCGGTCATGCTCAGCAGCGCTATAGTGAACAGCGCTATTTTGGCTTAACTGAGCCCTCAATTATCGCCGCAGAGCCACCAAACCCGATTGTAAACGAACTGGTTATCATGCCAGATATTGAGAAGCGCTTGGAAGCCTTTGTTCGCATGGCTCACGGCATCATTATTTTCCCCGGCGGAGCTGGCACCGCAGAGGAGCTTCTGTATATCTTGGGCATTATGATGCACCCAGAAAACAAAGGCGTACCGTTACCTATTGTATTAACAGGCCCGAAAGAGAGTGAAGACTACTTTAGGTCTATCGATAGGTTTATTGGCGACACGCTGGGAGAAGAAGCACAGAAGCACTATCAAATTGTCATTGATGATCCCGCAAAAGCTGCCCAGATTATGAAGGAAGCGATGCCTGATGTTCGACAATACAGGAAAGAAATCGGAGATGCATACAGTTTCAATTGGACCTTAAAAATCGCTCCTGAATTCCAGCTTCCATTTGAGCCAACACACGAAAGTATGGCGAGCTTAGACCTTCACTTAAACCAGAGAGCAGAAAATTTAGCGGCAAAACTACGCCAAGCATTTTCTGGTATTGTCGCTGGAAATGTCAAAGCGGAAGGCATCCAAGAAATTGAACGCTATGGACCCTTTATCATTCACGGAGATCCTGTGTTAATGAAAAAAATGGACAGGCTACTTAACGACTTCGTGGTTCAAGATCGCATGAAACTCCCTGGAGGTAGCGCTTATGTGCCTTGCTACAAAGTCGCCACCGAGGAAGCGGTCAGTAAGTAACTTCTTGGGGTTAAAGGTATAATCTATTACACTATGGGCTGCTTGCAGCCCTTTTCTATTTAGTCATTAACTTAAACTCCGGATCACTATGTCCATTCATCTCGTTATTATCGATGCGCTAAACTTGATTCGCCGTGTACATTCAGCCCAACCAGACCCTTCTGATATCACGAGAACTGCCGAAACAACAACTCGGACTCTGAACAAAATCATTAAAGAATCAACCCCCTCACATATCATCGCGGTATTCGACCATCAAAACAGAGAACGCGGATGGAGAGCAGAGGTATTTCCAGATTACAAACTAAACCGTAAGCCGATGCCAGACGAGCTAGCGAACGGATTAGATGATATCCAGCAAGCATGGTGGGATATTGGGATAGACTCACTGCTATCTGAAGGTGATGAAGCGGACGACTTGGTCGCAACTCTTGCTGTAAAAGTTGCTAGCCACAACGAAAAGGTCACCATCATTTCCACAGATAAAGGGTACTGTCAGCTCCTTTCTCCCACTCTGCAGATAAGGGATTACTTCCAACACCGTTGGTTAGACGAACCTTTTATCCAAAAAGAATTTGGTGTCAAGCCAAACCAGCTTTCCGATTTTTGGGGACTTGCAGGAATCAGCTCCAGTCAAGTACCGGGAGTCCCTGGCATCGGCCCTAAATCAGCAAAAGAAATCCTAAATCAATTTGGCTCGTTAGACGCCGCTTATGAATCATCGGAACTGATCAGTAAATATAGAAAAAAACTGGATGAACACATTGAATTAGCCAGAAAATGTAAGCAGATTTCTATGCTCAAGACCGATATTGAGCTTGGCTTTAACTTGCAAGATTTAAGGTTTAGCGGCTCTAAATAACTTCAGCGTTAGATAAGCGTAGGCAATCCCTAACCTAGCAGCAGGTTAGGGATTGCGAAAAATTTATCTCGGTGAAATATTCGATAAGCATTGAATGTGTACCGTGATTTCTTCACGGTCGTGATAGAGGTGTTTGGCTTGCAGTTTAAACTTCACTCCATTTTCAATCAGAAAATAACGTAAGTTTTCGATGTCTTCTAACACTTCATCATAGCGTCCTTTCATTGGCAGCTTAAGGTTAAACAACGCTTCTTTTGCCCAACCTTTAATTAACCACTCTCCCATCAGCTGCGCAACTCGAGAAGGCTTTTCTACCATATCACAAATCAACCAAGTGACATTTTTCTTGGCTGGTTCAAATTTGAATCCGTCTTCTTGGTGGTGTTTCACTTGCCCCGTATCCATCAGGCTGTCAGCCATCATGCCATTGTCAACCGCGTGAACAAACATAGAGCGTTTTACTAATTGATACGTCCAACCACCAGGACAAGCACCGAGATCAACCCCCCACATACCTGCGGCAAGCCTTTCATCCCATTCCCCTCTAGGAATAAACACATGAAATGCTTCTTCTAGTTTGAGAGTCGAACGACTCGGAGCATCTGCAGGGAATTTTAACCTAGGGATCCCCATAAAGAATGGAGAATTGTTTTTGCTGTAAGAGTAACCGACATAGCAATGACCCGGTGCAATAAAGCAGATATGTAACACTGGCTTTTTCGGATTATCGTTTTTAAACAATAAGCCTTTACCTTTCAACGCTTGACGCATTGGAACGGTAAACTTACGACAAAACTTCAATAGCTCTTTGGCTTCATTGGTATCAGGAGTTTCAACCCGTAAATCACCACAACATGGGAAGCCGTCGAGATCGGCAAGCTCTGACAAAATTGGTGTAATTCTATCTTCTGTAGGCAGCTCACTGAACTCTTGAGCAACAGCAAACATTTGACGAGCAAAGATAAGAGATTGAAAGTCTAACTTACTGACTAACTTTTCAGCATCGCCCTCTTGATAGCACTCAAACAAGACATAACCTGTATTATTTTTCGCTCTTGGAAAGCCATAAACTTCAAGGTTATTGGCCTTGTCTTGTATCTCTCCTGCGCATTCCTTTTCAAATCCGGAACGACAATAAAGCATAACGTGTTTCAAGATTCACCCTCTTTCATTTTCAATGCTGCCAGAATTAACATCAGCCAACCAATCATAAATAGCACTCCACCAATTGGCGTGATTGGGCCAAACCAGTGGATTCCTGTTAGAGCAAGTGCATACAAGCTACCGCTAAAACAAAGGACGCCGATAATAAAACAAATGGCCGCATTAAAAAAATATTTTTGTGCTTTAGCAGGTAAGTTTAGCTGCAATAAAACCCCGCAGGCTAAAATAGCTAATGCATGAATAAACTGGTAGAGGACGCCTGTCTTAAATACCTCTAGCAATAAAGGAGTTAGTTGACTTTTCAAACCATGGGCCGCAAAGGCACCCAGTGCCACACCTAAAAAACCATAAACTCCTGAAATCACAACAACCCACTTAGCTCGCACTCGATACCTCCAAAATAAATTGGCTTAGCTTTTCAATCGCAAGCTGAAGATTTTGCTCTTCAGTATGCCCCGAAGACTTTCTTGGTTTAAAGCTATGATCACCATCAGGTAAAAAGCTCACTGATATCATCTTCGATAAAGCGAATTCATCAAATTCCTCTTTCTTGCCAAAGGTATCTCTTTCACCTTGTAATATAAGGCAAGATTTAGGGAAATCAGCGAGATGCTCGCCTTTATACTTTTCTGGTTTTCCCGGAGGGTGGAAAGGAAACCCTAAGCATGCCACTCCAGAGACAAAAGAGTGCTCTGCCAAAAGACTTGCCATTCGACCTCCCATTGATTTACCCCCAATCACAACCGGAGAAGATGTGTGTTGCTCAATAACAGATTGAAAATGCTCTAACAACTTAGGAGCTCTATCTGGCGGACGTTTTTTGCCATCCAAACGACGCTTTTGCATATATGGAAATTCAAATCGAAGAACTTGAATACCTTTACTTACTAACCCTTCCGCCATCAATTCCATAAACGGATGTTCCATTCCAGCGCCAGCACCGTGAGCAAAAATAAATAGTGGCGATGACTTGTCACCGTTGATCAACACATCACTCATCTAGCAATTCCTCTTGTTCACTTTGCGCTTTCGCCAACATCCAATCCCTAAAAGTAGCAATACGACCGGTATCAGCTTGCTTCTCATGGCATACAACGTAAAACGCATTCTTGCTGACTAACATTTCATCAAATGGAGCAATTAATCGGCCCGCATCCAACTCTGGCTGAGCGAGCACATTGTTGCCCAGCGCTACACCTTGTCCATGGGCAGCGGCCTGTAAAACCATGGTTGAGTGACTAAAGATAGGCCCGTGATTCACATTCACACCCGTCAAATCATTTTGTTTCGCGAACTGCTTCCACTCTTTTCGTGAAGTATCATGTAGCAACGTATGATGTTTTAAATCACCTAGAGTTTCTAATGGTTTTTTACCTAGTAATAATGAGGGAGCACACAGAGGAATCAGGTATTCTTGATACAACTTATCTTCTCTTAGGCCGGGCCAGTTTCCTCGCCCATAATAGATGGCAACATCCACATCTTCTGTCAGTGAGCTGTCATCCATATCCACCGCTTTTATTCGTACATCGATTTCCGGCTCTTGGGCATTGAAATCGGCTAGCCTTGGAACTAACCACTGGATAGCAAAACTCGGTGGCAAAGCAATAGTCAATGCTCCTTTCTCGCTTCTTTCGAGAACTTTATCGGTCGCTTCAGCTATCATCGTAAAAATATCTTTTATATCTAAAAAATAACTTTGCCCTTCTTCAGTTAACAGTAAAGCCCGATTTCGCCGACGAAAAAGCTTCAAACCAAGAAACTCTTCTAAGGCTTTTATTTGATGACTAACAGCGGCTTGGGTGACATACAATTCGTCTGCAGCTCGGGTAAAACTGAGGTGTCGCGCCGCTGCCTCAAAGGCTTTTAGGGAATTTAACGGAGGTAATCTTCTCGACATTTGAACACTCTATTGATGCATTAGTTTTTTTTATCTGAAACATTATAAAATGTCCATTGCCTAGCGGCCAGAGAAATTCTATATTTCACCCCGCAGCGCTAGCTAGAACGGCCTGATTCTTTCGAGATTCAGTTAGCTGGTGGTTGCGATGTTGTGTTTGCAACTCGATTTTCGAGTTAGGTAGATTTCTACCACCCGTTTTATGTCTGTCATCCTCAGAGATAAAACACATACTTCCTGTATTTATTTTTGACCAGTCTGTCAAATTTTTGTGCACCGCCTTTTAGGCGGTGTTTTTTTATCTGAAATTTACAAAAAACAAAAAAGCGAAGCTAATTCGCTTCGCGTTTCATTCTACTTCGAATCACACTAACAAGGTTACGGTCGATAAACCTTCACGTTTTTAAACCCTTGCTCTTGCAAATACAAAGCCTGCAAACGGCTCATCACACCACGATCGCAATACAATAAGTAGCTTTTTGATTGGTCTAAATCACCAAATTTAGTCGCGAGTTTGTAGAAAGGAATATGCTTTACTTCCACACCATCAATCTCTACTGGATTTTCGTCTTCTTCATCGGGACTACGAATATCAAGAACAATAGCGTGCTCTTCAACAGCTTCAACAAGCTCAACCTCTGGCGCAGCTTGCTGACTTTCCTTCTCAATATCACGAATGTCCATTTTACGAGCATCGTAAACGACTTTTTCTAATATCGAGAAATCAAATTTCGCTTCTTCAGCTTCAAGCTTTTCTTTGACTGCTTTTACTGTTGGGCTTTTTGAGATCACACCACAGTATTCAGGCATCGTCTTAGCGAAATCTTCAGTACCGATGTCACGAGCCAAATCGATAATGTCTTCTTTATCCCAGTTAATTAAAGGACGAAGGATTAACGTATCTGTGACATTATCAATATGGCGTAAGTTGGTCAGTGTTTGGCTTGATACCTGACCTAACGCTTCGCCAGTAACTAACGCTTGAATTCCGTGTTTCTCGGCAATCATTCCTGCTGCACGCATAAACATACGTTTTAAGATAACACCCATTTGGCCGTCATCGACTTTCTCAAGGATCTCGGCGACAACCGGTTCAAAGTCGACAGAAATAAATTTAACTTTCGCTGAAGAGCCGTATTTGTTCCACAAATAATGAGCAACTTGCTTTACGCCGATCTCGTGAGCAGGGCCGCCCAAGTTAAAGAAACAATAGTGTACTTTAGAACCACGCTTAATATGCAGATAGCTAGAAACACCTGAGTCGAAACCACCAGAAATCAAACTTAGTACATCCTCTTGAGTTCCCAATGGGAAACCACCAAGACCTTTATGTCTTGCGATGATCTGATTAAGTTTATCGCTCGCAATTTCAATATTGACCGTCACATCTGGGTTTTGCAGTTTAACTTTCGCGCTGTCTACCGCTTGGTTTAAACCACCGCCAACATATCTTTCTAACTCGATAGAAGTAAAGTCATGTTTGCCACGACGTTTTGCACGTACAACAAAGGTTTTCCCTTCGATTTTGCTACGATTTAACTCGAGGACTTGCTCATATATGTCGTGCATATCTTCAAAATCAGACTGCTGAACTTCTAACGAGTGATGAATACCAGGAGTTTGCGTCAGTACTCGCAGCACTTCGTTGTAGTATTGGTCGCTTTGGGCCGTAACTTCAATGTGATCACGACGGTTAAACACCGCTACAGATTCTGTTCGCTGCTGGATAACATTACGAATATTACATTCCAAAATTCTTGTGAAGCGTTTACGTACCGATTCACTTTTAACAAAAATCTCTGGGTGGGGTTTTACAATAAATTTCATAGTTCTATTCGCAAGTTGTTTAGCTAGAAAGCCACATCAAAGTACACTTAAGGCGCGAAATTATACACAAGTCAGAGGTTATACCCAAGTATAAGCGGTAACCCAAAAAGCGAGCTACATAGCTCGCTTCTATCAGGGAACACTCAGAGCTTTTAAAGCGTCTAGTTAGACTGAGGTAATGAAGGTACCTCATTACTGTAAGTAGGTTTACCTTGCATGATATTAATTTCAACTCGGCGATTTCGTGCTCGCTCGGCGTCGGTATCATTCGGCCCAAGTGGTTTGGTATCAGCTAAACCAATCACTTCCATTCTTTGGTGAGGGAAGCCTCGGACTTTTTCCATTTCCTGTGCAACCGATACTGCTCGCTGAGAGGACAGATCCCAATTCGAACGATACAACTCAGAATCCACAGTGATGTTATCGGTATGCCCAGAGATACTGATGACACCCGGAATGTTTTTCACCAACTCTGCGATTTGCCGCACTAGTGGTCTAAACTTGGGCTGTAAGAATGCCGACCCTTCAGGGAATGCCCCTTTCTCTCGGATACGAATTACCAATTGCTGACCAAGATGTTCTACCTCAATCGCACCTTGTTCAATCTCTTTGGCAAGGGCTTTTTTGATGTTTTCCATTAGGGTTTCTTGTTCTTGCGCTATGGCTTCTGCTTGTTGTTGCTGCTGTATTGATTCGTTGTTTTTGTTATTGCTGGTCGACGTTTCTGCGGATTTACCACCAGCCTGCGTTCCCTTATCCCGCTGAGCACCGCCAGATCGGTCTGACTCTCCTTCGTGAAATTCTAAGGTTTGCTGGGTGATATCAATCGTTTGCTGCATAATCACATCGATTGGTGTAGGTTCTGGGCGGCCCGGTCGAAATTCTTGCGCGATGATACTGGTACCTTTAGGGATATCCTTTACTTCAAGTCGGTTTTGTACACCGAAGGCGAACTTCATCGAGCCTGCAATCTGTTTAAACTTTAAAACGTCCATTTCAGAAAACGAAAGCAGCAGTACGAAAAAGCACATCAAAAGTGCCATGAGATCGGCAAAGGTACCCATCCATGCAGGAAGGCCGGGAGGTGGGCATTTACAGGGCTTGTCTTCTTCTGCTGCCATGATTCGACCTACTCGTTATCCACATCAATACCACGCTTACCTTCATTGAGGTAATTCTTCAGATAACTATCTATCACTCTAGGGTTTTGCCCATCTTGGATAGCTAACACACCATCCATAATAAGGCGGCGGTTCAATGTTTCTTGCTCTCGACGCAGCGACAATTTATCTGCTATTGGGAAAAAGATCATATTGGAAAGAATAGCACCATATAACGTGGTAAGAAGGGCAACCGCCATAGCAGGGCCTATCGATTTGGGATCATCCATGTTGGAAAGCATCGCGACTAATCCAACCAAGGTACCAATCATACCCATTGCGGGCGCAACATCTCCGAACGCTCTAAACACGGCGCTGCCATGCTCGTGCCGTTCATCGGTTAATGCTATGTCTTTTTGCAGGGCTGCTCTTACGACATCTGCATCGTGACCATCTACAAGCAAATCGATACCTTTTTGCATGAAGCTGTTAGTAATTTCCATCTCTTCTAGAGCAAGAAACCCACCTTTACGCGCAGCATCAGCCATTTCAACCACTTTGGCAATTAAATCTTCTGGCTCGTCCGCTTTAAACATGAACGCTTTGCCTGCAATTTTGAATGCTGCGAAAAACTGCCCCATGGTGAATTTCATCAACACCACAAAAGTAGTACCACCCACAACGATAAGAATGGAGGTGACATCGACGAACATCATGATGCTACCACCAAGGACCATCGCCATAACGACGAAAGCAAGCCCCCCAATCAATCCTAATAGCGTAGCTAAATCCACAAAGCACTCCTATTGCTATGGCTTATACAATCCCTGTTCTCACAATAAAAACTCACCTACTAACCAGATCGAGACGCGAACAGGTCTGCCAGAGATAGTTTAATTATCGGCAAGATAATAAGATCTTTAACTATTTTATTTGATACTCCCTTCACACTATTGTGGCTAGTGTCTCGATAAAATGCCGATTTTGTCTCTATAAGCCTAACTATGCACTGCTAAACTACTGTGACTAGACTGGGTGTAATTCCTAACAAGCGCTATTTTCGATAGAAATTCTCTTGTTAAGTTTGACCATCTTAACCTGCTAAGGTAACTTTCCCCCATTCTTCAGCAACCAGAAAATATTATGGCAAGTAAGAAACCTGAAAATATGTCGTTCGAAGAGGCTATTGGTGAACTAGATGCTCTGGTCAACCAGCTGGAAGGTGGCGATATCGGCTTAGACGAAGCTTTGAAGAAGTTCGAACGAGGAATTGCTCTTGCTCGCGCTAGCCAAAAAAAACTTACCGAAGCTGAACAGCGTGTAAGTATTTTGCTTGAAAATGATGACAACGCTCCTTTGAGTGAATTCACCCCAGAGTCCAATTAAAAATTAAGACGCATTACTATGTTTGAGGCTTTAACCTCCTTTCAAAAAAGAAATAATTCTCAGCTTAATCTTTGGCTCAACCAGCTACCATTTCAAGAGCAGAGTTTAATAGAAGCCATGCGCTATGGGTTGCTGCTTGGTGGAAAAAGGGTTCGCCCTTTTTTAGTTTATGCGACAGGCCAAATTTTTGATGCAAAATTAGAAGACCTCGATACACCGGCAGCGGCAATAGAATGTATCCACGCGTATTCACTGATTCACGATGATCTGCCAGCTATGGACGATGATGATTTACGCCGAGGTCATCCAACCTGCCATAAACAATTTAACGAAGCCACTGCAATTTTAACTGGTGATGCTCTACAAACTCTTGCTTTTACTATCCTTTCTGAAGGAGCACTAGCCAGCAATGCAGAAGCTTTGCGAATCAAAATGATCCAAAGTCTTTCTCGAGCTTCAGGTGCTCAAGGGATGTGCATTGGCCAAGCACTAGACTTAGCTTTCGAGAATAAAGAAGTCACTTTGCAAGAGTTAGAGAACATACACCGAAACAAAACTGGCGCGTTGATAAAATGTGCGGTTCAGTTAGGTGCGTATGCTGCTGGTCAGAAAGGAGCAGAGGTATTGCCTCAGCTTGAAAAATACGCGGAAGCCGTTGGGCTAGCGTTTCAAGTACAAGATGATATTCTTGATATAATTAGCGATACCGAAACGTTAGGAAAGCCTCAAGGGTCGGATGAAGAATTGTGCAAAAGCACTTATCCAGCACTATTGGGACTTGACGGCGCTATTGAGAAGGCCCAGTCTTTACTTGCTGAGGCTCTTAAAGCATTAGAAGCAATCCCTTATAACACTGAATTGCTGGAACAGTTTGCCCGATATGTCATCGAGCGCAAGCATTAACACTATAAACGCGCAACAGAATATGACTCTCGATATTTCAAAGTATCCTACACTTGCTCTTGCAAACATACCTGAGGAACTACGTAGCCTGCCAAAGGAGACGCTACCAAAGTTATGTGAAGAATTGCGGACATATTTATTAAACTCTGTAAGCCAATCAAGTGGGCATCTCGCTTCAGGGTTAGGCACAGTAGAGC
Source organism: Vibrio sp. A37 (assembly GCF_059777565.1). Taxonomy (NCBI): domain Bacteria; kingdom Pseudomonadati; phylum Pseudomonadota; class Gammaproteobacteria; order Vibrionales; family Vibrionaceae; genus Vibrio; species Vibrio sp. A37. Next base: position 49,731 of record NZ_JBLNLI010000006.1, read on the forward strand.
TAACCGTGGCTCTGCACTACATCTACAATACACCATTTGATCAATTGATCTGGGATGTTGGTCATCAGGCTTACCCACACAAAATTTTAACCGGCAGGCGTGATCAAATGCCGACCATCCGTAAAAAGGATGGCTTGCACCCTTTCCCTTGGCGCGAAGAAAGCGACTACGACACTTTATCTGTTGGTCACTCTTCAACATCAATAAGTGCTGCACTTGGCATGGCAATCAGCGCTCTTCAAGAAGGTAAGGATCGAAAGGTCGTCAGCGTTATCGGTGACGGTGCAATTACAGCGGGCATGGCATTCGAAGCAATGAACCATGCAGGTGACGTCCACCCAGATATGCTCGTCATTCTCAATGATAATGAAATGTCCATTTCTGAAAACGTAGGCGCGCTTAACAATCATTTGGCTCAAGCCCTGTCTGGTACTTTTTACACCTCAATTCGTGAAGGTGGTAAGAAAGTACTCTCAAACATGCCTTCTGTAAAAGAGCTGGTACGACGCACAGAAGAGCACTTAAAAGGCATGGTGGTACCGGGCACTTTATTTGAAGAACTTGGTTTTAACTATATTGGTCCAATTGACGGTCACGACGTTATAGAACTGACGAAAACCTTAAAGAATATGCGAGAGCTAAAAGGCCCTCAGTTTTTGCATATTATGACCAAAAAAGGTAAAGGCCATGCGCCTGCTGAGAAAGATCCTATTGGCTATCATGCTGTACCTAAATTCGATCCGAATCATTCAAAGCTGCCAAAGAGTAAACCTGCTAGCCCAACATTCTCTAATGTGTTTGGTGATTTCCTATGCGATATGGCCGCGAAAGATCCCAAATTGATGGCGATTACACCTGCTATGCGTGAAGGTTCAGGCATGGTTCGTTTTTCAAAAGAGTTCCCCAAGCAGTATTTTGATGTCGCTATTGCAGAGCAGCATGCCGTTACTCTAGCAACAGGAATGGCTATCGCTGGCAATAAACCGATTGTGGCGATTTACTCGACCTTTTTACAACGTGGATACGATCAGTTAATCCATGATGTTGCCATCATGAATTTACCTGTGCTATTTGCTATCGACCGAGCGGGCCTTGTCGGCGCGGATGGCCAAACTCACCAAGGTGCGTTTGATCTTAGCTATATGCGCTGTATTCCGAACATGGTCATCATGGCACCAAGTGATGAAAATGAATGTAGGCAAATGCTCTACACTGGTCATCAACACGAAGGGCCATGTGCAGTTCGCTATCCTCGTGGAAGTGGCATTGGGGCTGAAATCAAAAAAGACTTTTCTGCTCTAGAGATTGGTAAAGGCCGAGTCGTAAGACAAAGCACAATAAAAGAAGGTAAAAAAGTAGCTATTTTGAACTTTGGCACCTTCTTGTCCAATGCCCTTGAAGCCGCAGAAGCCATTGATGCAACTGTTGCAGATATGCGCTTTGTTAAACCTCTTGATGAGGAGCTGATCAAAGAACTGGCCAAGTCTCATGATGCACTTGTCACCATTGAAGAAAATGCAATTGCAGGTGGTGCGGGAGCAGGAGTACTTGAGTTCATGATGAGTGAAAAGCTACTCAAACCAGTTCTAAACCTCGGTCTCCCGGACAAGTTTATTCATCAAGGCACTCAGCAAGAACTTCATGAAGAGCTTGGGCTAGATGCGAAAGGAATTGAGCGAGCGATAAACGAGTATGTTAAGAAATAACCCTCTAGGTTAATTCAGCTTATCCGCTCAACTAAAATGAAGCGCTCCTATTGAATAAGCTCTAGCTACAAAGCTAAAAACTCCTAGGCACTCCGGCTTAGGAGTTTTTCTTTTAAATTCGTATCAAAATCTAAACCACAGAAATAATACTTCAGTATGGTTACAAATGGTGATGACTAGAGAATTTTTATCTTATTATTGTCAACTACCGCTTGCCCTGAAACAACTCTGGTGTTGACTTGATCAAGTTTAGAAGTGGAAATCTCACTGACAAGTTTGCTTTGTTTCGCTATCGCATTATTTTTAACGGTTTCAAGGTTTGTTTCAGCAAGCCTCAAGTTCGTCGTTGCGGTCTCCATGTTGTCGATGTAGCTTCTGAAATCACTGAAGTTTAGAACATTTCCTGCTGCCTGAAAGTCCGACTCAGCCGTATCAAACCTTTGCTGAGCAAGAGTCACATCATTTTGGGCCACCTTGAGCCTACGTAGATAATATTGATCTTTCACTGCAGTAATAACTTTGCTACTACACTGAACTTTTTCCGCCCAGTAAATAAGATCCACCTTAATACCCGGATAGTATTGGACGTACTCTCCACCATAGACTTTATTCGTAAACGGACCAGCAGTACTAAGGTAGTTGCCAACAACAAAGCTCGTTTTATTTCCAGTAATAAGCTCAACAGATGAGCTGGCAGAGTAACTAATTTCATTTGCCGTGGTTAGTTCTATCCCCTTCCAGTCACCTGAACCAATCTTCCCTGATTGGCCAGCAATATCACCACTCATTATTTTTCCCCATCAATATATAAACCCAAAGTTATCTAGTCTTTGAAAACAACCAGTTAATGTTCGGTATCGTACTTAATAAACATGAACCATTTATTACTTTTTGATGGATGAGAAAAATGAAAGGAATTAATCGCTAGAAAATACAAAGCGTTAGCTTGTCAGTGTACAAAGCCCGTTTCCCTTTAGAAAAGTATTATTTGCAAGCCGCTTTTTCTGAATTTAAACCCCAATCAAATTCATCTAGCAAACCTTGCCACGTGTCATCAAAGCTAGCTTTCAGCAATAGCTTCTCATCGGTAATTGGGTGAGTAAATTCCAATTGAGATGCATGTAACATTAGGCGGTTCGCATTGAATTTATCTCTAAATAAACGATTATGCTTACCATCTCCGTGCGTTGTATCGCCAATGATAGGATGACTAAGGTGGTGCATATGGCGGCGCAATTGATGTTTTCGGCCAGTCTTCGGCTTCAACTCCATCAAACAGTAGCGACTCGTTGGGAATTTACCTGTCGAGAATGGAAGTTCAACTTTGGCTAAAGGTTTATAGGCCGTAATCGCTTGTTGGGGTTCTTTATCCTCTTTAGTGAATTTATCCGCTACCTTGTCCAATTCAACCTTGAGGGCATAATCCAGCACATCTTCTTGCTCTATCCAACCTCGAACAATTGCATGATAGGTTTTCTCCATATCGTGCTCGGCAAACATCGGCATGACTTGCGAGGCCACTTCAGAGGAAAGGGCAAAAATCAAAACACCGGACGTAGGCCTATCCAATCTATGCAGAGGAAATACATGCTGACCAATCTGATCACGCAGAGTCTGCATTACAAAGACAGTTTCATGCTTGTCCAACCAACTTCTGTGCACCAACATTCCTGCTGGCTTATTGACAGCAACTAGGTATTCATCTTGGTATATAATCTCTAGCATGGTTGATTTGCCTCATCTATCTCAAGCAGCAAATTGATTAATGACTGAGTATGTGGCACCTCAGCCCATACTTGCTCAAAGTAAGGTGAAATCAAGTACCCACTTGGCAGCTGTTGTTTAGCTTCAGCTAGGACACGGATTTTAGGAATAAAGATCCATTGCAGCCACTCATGGGGCTCTAATGTATCAACAGCAAAAGGTTGTTCACTTGATAGTTTACGTTCATCAGGCTTCGTAACTTGCCATAGCTCAAGTAATTTAAGCTCAACCTCAAGGCTTTCTAATAGCTGAAGAATTGTGTCTGTATGTGTCATGCAAATAATTTATTTCCTACTCGTAGAGGCAGATGATACCATCTAAGACCCAAAGAATCTTAAGCTACATTTCCTGATGAACAACATTCACACTCTCAGCGATCTTCTAAAAAATAGCGGGTGTCAGTATCTAATCCATGATCTGGGACGTCGTATTCAACCTATCGACAATGCTACTTTTCATCATATCGAGCTAGGTCAGCAAGCTTACCCTTACCCTGTACAACGTAAAGCGCACCTTGCCATTGCATACTGGAACGAAACACGTCAACCTTGGATATGGTTTTTAAAGTTCGAATTGGATGAAAGAGGGCTACTGAAGCAAGCGGATATTGGCAACTTTATCAAGTATGTCGTTGAAGCGATGGGCACTCACTTAAATCAGGAAATGTCTGAAGAGCAACAAGAAAAGCTTTCCAACAATCCGTATACCTTTAAACCATCGGAAGACAAAATGGCTGTTTTTCATAGTAAAATCAGAGCTAACTTAGATCTTTCTACAAGCCAATATTATCAGCACGCACAAGATTATTTTTCAGGCAGTCTAGGTTGGGATAAATGGCAAACCGTTGGCTTGCAGGGTATAACCGATATTTGTGCGAGATTCAATCAGCAGCAAAACTGTGTCAACCTAATCAAAGCTCTCAAACACCTCCCGCAAGAACCAGTGTATGCATTACTAGGAACACTAGAGCACTATGAGCTGCCAGACAGGCTCGCAGAGCCTCTTTCCGATATGGCACTTAGTCAGGTTAAATCACCTGAGCCAGACTTGTTCTTGCTCTCAGCATTAACAAGAGCTCTAGCGGGAGCAGAAGGAAAATTCTCTCGGCCTGCAATAGAAGCGATTCTTGAAAGTCCTTTACTAAGCCATCAAGAAGTACTAATTGGCATTGCAGGACGCTGTTGGCATCTACTTGCTGATGCAAAATTGGCAGGGCTGTTTCTTATCCGATTAGCGGAAACGAACAACCAAGCCTTATTCAATCAATTGTTTGCTGACTTAGTCATGCTGCCTGAGCTACGAGTTATTTTGCTCCCACTGCTACACTCTTCTCCAACCCCTGAATTGGCAAGAGCTTTAGAGCAACTACAACAAGCGACTAGAAAGCACTAGAATGCTCAGCAATCTAATAAGCATCTTCGCATTATTCCTGTTGTGTTTTTTGTTTTGGCAGCAACGTCGACAAGCCGAAACTGCCAAAGTGGTAATTGCGAACAAATGTAAACAGCTGGAATTACAGTTGGTCAGTGTCGCTCTTGGGCGACACAGGTTAAAGGATGAAAGTGGTCGTTGGGGCTGGAATACTAGTTATCAATTTGAATTTTCTTCCTTAGGGGACGATTGCTACCAAGGCACCTTGATCATGAAAGGTTTCACGCCAGTGAAGTTTCACTTACCACCACATCGCGTGTAAAAGAAAACTCATAATATGGACCATGTTTATCATATTTTTTTTCAGTTTGTTGAAAGCCCAATTTACTTAAAATCGCGATAGAGGCGTGATGATCAATATTGGCCGTCGCAGTTACATGAGATAGCTTCCTTTCTTCGCAAAAACGAGGAAAAAATGCTTTCAGCGATTCGGTAGCGATACCTTTTCCCCAAAAAGCACTATCAAATATAAATGCAAGCTCCGGATTGGAATTTAAGTTGCTTACACATATATGCCCCATATATTCACGAGTACGGTTATCAAGAACTGCCATACAATGCAGATCACGATTATTTAGAACATCCGTAAATAATGCTTTTGCCGATTTAAGTGTATGAGGACCATTCATTTCAGCCCTGTTGACTGAACAACAATTAAGAAGCAAAAATTCTGATTGAAAAGATTCGCTGTAAGGTACTATTAACGTCCTGTTTGTCACTATAGCCATATTGTCTCCCTCAATATGTACTTAGGTTCGACATTTTATTCCATAGAAAAGTTCAATACGTTTCAATAAGTAAAAGTGATATTACTTAAAAATTTACTGAAATTTCACTTAATAGTGGATATCGAGCCATGAACTATTCATTCACAACTCTTAGTAGATTGCGTAAAACGACGTTAATTAGCGGAAAAACGTGAAATACAGATAATAAGATGCCCCGGCTTTCGACGGGGCATTCATGAGCAGCTTGGCCAAAGTAGCCTCCATTAGCTTAACTCCTCACCGTCCTAGCGGTGTCCTTGAATTCCTTACAGCCAGTATCCGAACTGACCTATCATCACCAATCCTTAGCGGTGTCCTCGCGATATCCCTCGGCTGCTGCCTGTTCCTTCTATTCTATGTCTCTAATCCTTTTGATGGTTTTAATGTACCGATTTTTCTCAGCCAAACAATCTGAGACGGTCACACTTTTTCCCTTTAGATAAAACTTAATACCATTTACCATCATAAAATCAGCTAGTTATTTATAGGTTCTGCTAATAAATGTAATCTCAGACTATATAATTCCTACACACAGTGTCAGTTATCTCTTACAATCCAAACAATAAATGAGTGGTGTATAAGACACGCCGATACCACTTCAATTCGTAAGGAAAGCATCATGTTAACAAAAGATGTCTCAGATGAACTTCAATCAGTCATTGAATCACTTGTGACCCAAGGCAAAAAGCCAACCGTCGCTTTAGTTAAAGCTCGCCTTAAAACAGCCGTTCCAATGCCTGCTATAATAGCCACGCTCAAGTCATGGCAAAGCAGCAATAGAGTTCCAAAAGTCGAAGTGGCTACTTCTGAAAACCCTCAGGACAAAATTTCCAACCTTGAGAAAGAGGTCGCCTCGCTCAACAAACGAGTCAATGAACTAGAAACGAAATTGGCACAACTACTAAACAACGAGAAATAATATGATGAAACTATGGGTGGATGCCGATGCATGTCCAAAGGTCATTCGCGAAACTATCGTAAGGGCAGCTGAACGCACAGGAGTAGAGTGTACCTTTGTGGCAAACCACAATGTACCAGTCCCGAAACGCGCTAATATTCACTCAATTCAAGTTCCTAGTGGATTTGATATTGCTGACAATGAAATTGTAAAGCGAACTGAAGCAGGCGATCTCATTATTACCTCTGATATCCCTTTGGCCGACGAAGTTATCACCAAAGGTGCCTTAGCCTTAAGCCCTCGCGGAGAGCTGTACACGAAAGAAACCATAAAAGCTCGCTTAAATATCCGCGATTTTATGGATACAATGCGATCCAGTGGGATCCAGACTGGCGGCCCCAATGCACTCTCCCAAACTGAACGTCGTGAGTTTGCCAATCATTTAGATAGAATTTTGGCTAAACGATAAGAAAAAATTGCCTTCATACTCTCTCACAACGCCCAGACTTTAAAGCTAACTCAAAGTACTGAATAACTGCAGTGTACCTTGAAATTGTTGACTCTTTCCTAACGGTAAGCTTTAAGCTGCAAAGTGGCTTATAGCTTTCCGAATCTCGATTTAGAAATCTTAGCTTTCACATTAAACAACTGACTTCTCGCCATTCTTACCCTTATTATTAAATGATAATAATTATCATAATCATTTATTTTATTAAGTTCAGTTTATAAGGTAAACACTATATGAGTACATTAGTACAACAAACCCCAAAGCATTCGCTACGCTCAAGAAAGAGACCCAATTGTCTACTTTGGCTGTCCATTATTGGCCCCGGCCTAGTCGTTATGCTGGCTGATACCGACGCTGGCAGTATTATTACTGCTGCTCAAAGTGGCGCCGTTTGGGGATACAAACTGCTGCTGGCACAGTTTATTCTCATTCCTATACTCTATTTCGCACAAGAGTTGACCGTACGACTTGGCCTTACAACAGGCAAAGGTCACGGTGAACTTATTAAGTCCCAATTTGGTAAAATGTGGGCATGGGTATCAGTATCAACGATGGTTATCACCTGTATTGGCGCAATACTAAGTGAGTTCAGCGGCTTGGTTGGGGTAGGACTCATATACGGCATACCAAAATGGGAGACACTAACGTTCAGTGTCCTTTTTTTAACCGCTATTGCATTTACAGGTACCTATCGCAGAGTGGAAAGAATTGCGATATTGATTGGACTCTTCGAATTAGTATTCTTCTACGTCGCCTACAAATCCAACCCTTCTACATCACAAATGCTGCACGGGCTCGGACAAATGCCACTTACCAATGGCAGTTATTTATACTTAATGGCCGCGAACATTGGTGCTGTAATCATGCCTTGGATGGTCTTCTATCAACAGTCAGCCATTGTAGATAAGGGGCTAAATACCAAACACTTAAAAGCATCCCGCTGGGATACAGGTATTGGAGCGATCGTTACCCAATTCATCATGGCTGCAGTGCTTATCGCTACAGCCGCAACCTTGTATTACGGAAATCATAATGCGTCACTCAGCAGCGTCAGCGATATCACTAAAGCAATCACCCCATACATTGGCAAGTTCTCAGGTACCTTGTTATTTTCCATTGGTATGGTGGGTGCGTCACTGATTGCCGCTATTGTCGTTTCATTAACCGCAGCTTGGGGGCTTGGTGAAGTCACGGGATATAAACATTCACTTGAATTAGGCTTCAATGAAGCGCCTTGGTTTTATAGCGCCTATGTGGCGGTTCTTATTCTTGGGGCTCTCCTCATTGGCTCTGGAGTCAACTTGATAGCGCTAAACATAGGAGTAGAAGTGCTCAATGCTTTGTGCTTACCGATCGTTCTCGGTTTCCTCTACGCATTGTCTGTCAGCAAAGCCATTCCAGAAAAGTATCGTTTAAAAGGTACCTACGCTTGGGTTGTTGGTATTGTTCTGGGAATTTCCGCGGTCTTTGGCTTTGCTTCAGGAATCGCAGGCATTTGGATCAGTTAGTTTCCAACCCGCCCCTATTCATTTGCAGGGAAGCAAATGACTTCAACACCGTCGAATATGCTATTCTCTACTGCATCTATCACTCTTCTAACGCAGCATGTATTCCGTCGATCCTATTGGCATCATTGAAAGCCCTTATAAAGAAAAATTCTCCGTCCCTAGACAGCCAAGGTTAGTCACTAGCGCGACATCCAGAGTCAAATTAACTGGTGAGGCCAATTGCGCTGAGTCCGTTCGTGGATTGGAACAATTTAGTCATCTATGGTTGTTATTTTTATTCGACAAAAACCTTGATGTCGGATGGAAACCAACCGTTCGACCACCTAGGCTTGGCGGTAATGAACGTATCGGTGTGTTCGCCTCTCGCTCGACATTCCGCCCCAATGGTATCGGCATGTCTGCTGTTGAGTTTAAAGGCATCAGTCAATCAAATGGTGATGTATATATTGAGTTAGGCAGTGTCGACTTGGTTGATGGGACACCTATCGTCGATATAAAACCGTATATCCCCTACTCTGACTCAGTTGTGGAAGCCAGTGGCGGATACGCCCAAGAGAAGCCAATAGAACTCGCGGTACGGTTTTCTGGACAAGCCATTGCTTTTCTTAAAGCTAACTCGAACGGAATGCATAAAAAACAAGTTATCGAGCAAGTATTGGCGCAAGATCCTCGCCCTGCCTATAAAAAAGGTAAGCTCGACACGAAAGAATATGCTGTATATTTGTTCAATTTTAATGTGAGGTTTACTGTTGGCGATAATTTCATTACCGTTAACACAATTGAACCCTTTTGACGAAGCCGAATGGCTGATATCATTAGCGGCTAACTCAATTCCCACGATGGGAATTTTCTTTAACTCCTAAAATGAACGGATACCCTAAATGCGTACCAGTAAATATCTTCTTTCTACTTTGAAGGAGACACCAAACGACGCCGTAGTTGTTAGCCATCAACTCATGCTACGTGCAGGTATGATCCGTAAGCTGGCTTCAGGTCTATACACCTGGCTACCTACTGGTCTACGTGTACTACGTAAAGTCGAAAACATCGTTCGTCAAGAAATCGATAATGCAGGTGCAGTTGAAACCTTGATGCCCGTTGTTCAACCGTTTGACCTTTGGGAAGAGACAGGCCGCTCTGAAAAGATGGGCGCTGAGCTACTTCGCTTTACTGATCGCCACACCAATCCGTTCGTTTTAAGCCCGACAGCTGAAGAAGTGATTACTAGCCTTGTTCGTAACGAGGTGAATTCATACAAACAGCTCCCTCTGAACTTATATCAGATCCAAACCAAGTTCCGTGATGAAGTGCGTCCTCGATTCGGTGTTATGCGCTCACGTGAGTTTAGCATGATGGATGCTTATAGCTTTGATATCGATAAAGCGGGTCTAGAGAAGTCGTTTGAAGATATGCATGAAGCATATTGTAAAGCGTTTGATCGTATGGGCCTTGATTATCGTCCGGTTCTCGCTGATTCTGGTGCAATTGGTGGCAGTGGCTCTAAAGAGTTCCACGTACTGGCTGAAAGCGGTGAAGACCTGATTGCTTTCTCTACTGAATCAGACTATGCAGCGAACATCGAAAAAGCAGAAGCACTAACGCCAACGACAGAACTAGCAGCCCCAACGCAAGAAATGACTTTGGTTGATACACCAAACGCTAAAACCATTGCCGAGCTGGTTGAACAATTCGATTTGCCAATCGAAAAAACAGTGAAAACACTGTTTGTGAAAGCTTCTGAAGAAGTCGACGCACCTCTTATCGCATTAATCCTTCGCGGCGATCATGAGCTTAACGAAGTAAAAGCAGAGAACTTAAAAGAAGTTGCTGCTCCGCTTGAGATGGCGACAGAAGAAGAAATTCGCGCTCTAATTGGAGCGGGCCCTGGCTCACTTGGCCCTGTCGGATTAGAACTACCAATTATTGTTGATCGTACTGTAGCAGTGATGAACGACTTTGGCGCAGGTGCAAATGTTGATGACAAGCACTACTTTGGCATCAACTGGGGTCGAGACGTTGAACTTGGTCAAGTAGAAGACTTGAGAAACGTGGTGGAAGGCGATCCTAGCCCATGTGGACAAGGTACTATCCTACTAAAACGTGGTATCGAAGTCGGCCATATCTTCCAACTTGGAAAAACTTACTCTGAGAAAATGGGCTGCGGTGTTCTAGGTCCTGATGGTAAGAACGTGATTTTAGAAATGGGTTGCTATGGCATCGGCATCACTCGTGTTGTCGCAGCTGCAATTGAGCAAAACCACGACAAATACGGCATCATTTGGCCTGACGCAATCGCACCATTCCAAGTAGCAATTGTTCCAATGAACATGCACAAGTCGGAAGAAGTCAAAGAAGCAGCGGAAAAGCTATACCAAGAGCTATCTAACCTTGGTATAGAAGTGCTGTTTGATGATCGTAAAGAGCGCCCTGGAGTAATGTTCTCAGACATGGAACTGATCGGCGTTCCACACACTGTAGTGATTGGCGATCGCAGTATGAAAGACGGTAACTTTGAATATAAAAACCGCCGCTCAGGTGAAAAAACAGCTATTGCTATGACTGACATTGTCGAGCATGTAAAGGCTCAGCTGAAATTAGCCTAAGTTAGCTTTATTTAATTGAAAAGCTGCTCCGTTGTGAGCAGCTTTTTTTATGCTCCATATTTATTTACCCTCCTTCCATTTACACTATACTCATTAAGTTGAGTACAAATACCAATATTCCTACCGTAATACATGGAAAGTATTGCTAGTTTATAACTAAAGCCATCAGCATATGGACAGGTGGATAATGAAAAAGACAGGGAAAGATAAAGCCTTCGATGACGAAGCAGGACTGAATAAAGCCATTTTCTCCGCCATCAATAAATCTCAAGGTATCGTTGAATTTGAGATGGACGGCACTATTTGCAACGCCAACGAAAATTTTCTAGATCTAATGGGTTATACGCTTGATGAGATTAAAGGCAAGCACCACAAAATATTCTGCGACCCAGATTACGTAACAAGCTCGGAATATAAAGAGTTTTGGCGCAAGCTTGGTGATGGTCAATTTGATGTAGGTGAGTACAAGCGTATCAACAAAAGTGGCCAAGAAGTGTATATCCAAGCCACCTACAACCCGGTACTAGATGAAAATGGTAAGCCTACACGTGTCATTAAAATAGCCAGCGATGTAACGAGTATCAAGCTCAAAAGCGTTGAGTCTGAGAACAAAATAACGGCTATCAATAAATCCTTAGGAACCGTTGAGTTTAGCTTAGATGGCACAGTACTCAACGCCAATCAAAATTTCCTAGATTTGATGAAGTATTCGCTCGACGAAGTAAAAGGAAAACACCATCGTATTTTTTGCGATGAAGAATTCACACGCAGCAAAGAATACTCCGAATTTTGGAAAAAGCTCGGTAATGGAGAGTTTGACTCAGGGGAGTATGTCCGAAAAAGCAAAGATGGCCACGATATATTTATCCAAGCTACCTATAATCCAATTTTTGATGCCGATGGCAAACCTTACAAAGTATTCAAAATCGCCTCCGATATCAGTGACTATAAAAAGGCCAGCAATGAAGCACAAAGTAAAGCTTCAGCAATTGATAAATCATTAGGCACTATTGAATTTAATCTAGACGGGACTATCGTTACGGCCAACCAGAACTTTCTCGATCTTATGGGCTACTCTTTACAAGAAATTCAGGGTAAGCATCATCGAATTTTTTGTGAACCTTCCTATAGTGACAGTCAGCAATACAAAGACTTTTGGAAAAAGCTGGGCAGTGGAGAGTTTGACGCAGGTGAGTATAAAAGACTCGCCAAAAACGGCCGAGAAGTTCATATCCAGGCAACTTACAACCCTGTGCTAGACCTCAAAGGTAAGCCTTATAAAGTCTTAAAAATTGCCTCTGACATCACCGAGAAAAAGAAACTGGCTGCCGAACGAGCAAAACAAGCTGCCATGATCATGGAAATGTCCACTCCAGTAATGCAACTTTGGGAAAAGATCCTGTTGTTACCCATTATAGGTCTCATCGACTCCAAACGAGTTCAATTGATTATGGAAGCCGTATTGCAAAAAGTCATTGATTATGAAGCCAAAGTAATAGTGATCGATATTCAAGGCGTGCCAACGGTTGACAGTGCTATTGCTAATCACTTACTCAAAGTGACCAAAGCAACGAGGCTAATGGGCTGTACTTGTATTGTCACTGGTATTTCACCGGTTGTGTCTCAAGCGATGGTTAATTTAGGTATAGAGCTAAACGATATTGTTACCCAGTCAACACTCAAGGAAGGCGTAAATAACTCCTTCAAGATTGCTGGCTTTTACTTAAAGCAAAGCGATGAACATTAGTTATCTAGAGTAGGCTATGAGTACAAGAAATAAAGCATCCATCAATGTTGTCACTCATGAGGTGAATGGGTGCTTAGTCGTGCCAATCCAAGAAGAGCTTTCATTAGAAGATGCTAACAAGGTACAAGAAGTAGTCTTGGATCGGTTACACAAGCAGTTATCGCGCGGTGTGATTATCGATTTTTCAGGTGTCGATATTATCGATAGCGCATTATGGGATATTTTTGTCAAAGCAGTCCATATGATTAGTGTAATGGGGTCAAAAGCAGCAATCACAGGCTTAAGTCCAGGGATTGTTGCGTCAATCATAGACTTAGATTTAGATATTGATGATCTGAACACAAGAAGAAGCGTAGAAGATGCAATGGACTTCCTTCTTAGAGGACCTCAGTTATAAAACGTAACGGAATGCTTAGACATAATAGTCAGAGAGAAATATGGATTCAATGCTGGTTTATGTGCAAACGTTAAAAGTCACTATATCGCTAGATTCTGACGTCGGCTATGCCAGCCTGGATGCTAAAGTTTTTGCTGAAAAGTTAGGGTTTTCTACCGTCGATCAATACATGATATCGATTGCAGTAAGTGAGCTGAGCCGAAATATAGTCAATCATGCAGGTCAAGGAATCATTTATTTAAAAGAGATAGAAGAGCAGCAAAATTCAGGCATTGAAATCGTCGCCAAAGATTGGGGGGCGGGTATCCGAGACTTAGATATGGCGCTCAGTGATAACTACAGTACACAAGGCACGATGGGAGTTGGTTTGCCAGGAACAAAAAGGCTCATGGACTACTTTGAAATTGATACTGAATTAGGTGAAGGCACTGAGATTACCGTGAGGAAATGGCTCAGATGATGTGCGAAAGAATCGAAATTGGCATTAGTGAAAAGCCGATAGAAGAAGTAAATGGCGATGACGCTTTTTACCTTAAAGAAGGATGTGATTATTTCATTTCCCTATTTGATGGCGCTGGTCACGGTAATAGCGCACATCAAATTGCTACCAAGTCGAGAGATATCTTAACAGGCATTCAGCAAGAAGAGCTACCACAAGCAATGCAATCTTTACACGAGAGTCTGCGCGGCACAAATGGAGGTGTAGCAATAATAGGGAAACTGAACATACACTCTCTACTGTTCCGGTATGTCGGCATCGGGAATATTTTTATGTGTAAAGCTGGCAAATCTCTCGAGCGGTTCATGTTACAGCAAGGGATTATTGGTTACCAAATACGTACGCCAGTTGAAAGCTCAATCCAACTTGTTCCAGGCGATATCTTGATCCTCTATTCCGACGGTATAAAAAGCAACTTTGATCTCGATGAATATTCAAACTTCTATAAGGATAATGCACAAACCATTGCACAAAATATTACCCAGCGATTCGCAAAACCCTCCGATGACGCGACGTGTTTGGTCATTCGTGTAAGGTAACGATTTGGATTCCCTGTTATGAACCTTGAAGCTATCATAAAAAAAATGGAACAAGATTCTGATGAGCAGAATATCAAACTGTCCGAGTACTACGTTACAGATGGAAAGTCGATTGTTGACCTGAGAAACAAAGTTAACAAACTTGCCTTAGATTGCCACTACAGCAAGGTCAACGCCACCCGCATAGCCACTGCCGTGTCTGAAATATGTCAGACGTTGCTCCCCTTATGCCGTCAATTTGCCTGTAGTATCTATTTTACTATTTATGAAGAACGGTGGGGAATTAAAACTGAGTTTCAAGGCTGCGCTCCTGCTATCAAACCAATGAATTTTGACTATATATTCGACCACTTTGAAATTCTGGCAGATTGCACTAACCAACACACCATTACCGCATTCAAAGCGATTCCCTCCGTGCACTTTTCCGCTCAACATGAAACTGAAGTTCAGCGCCAGAAACTCAATCAGCTTTCCCAAGAAGAATTGATGCGTGAGCTGCAAGTTTCGCTAGAAAAAACCAAAGAAGCCGATTTAGCAAAAGGGGATTTTCTGGCAAACATGAGCCATGAAATCCGTACACCGATGAACGCCATCATTGGTCTTAGTGAATTAGTAATGAAAACTCAGCTTACCTCTAAACAGCAAGACTATATAAGTAAGATCAATTCAGCAGGAAGAGCATTACTTGGCATCATTAACGATGTACTGGATATTTCAAAAATTGAAGCGGGTAAAATGGACATCGAGGCAATCCCCTTCCAACTTGATAAAGTATTAGACGACCTTTGCACTATTATCACCCTAAGAGCACAGGAAAAAGGGATTGAAGTCATATTCTCTATTCCTCCAGAAGTTCCGAACTCCCTAGTGGGCGATCCCCTAAGGTTAGGACAAATACTGACTAACCTTTGTAACAACGCGATCAAATTTACCGAGTCTGGTGAAATCATCGTAAAAATAAGTGCCGAAGCTCAAGAATCAGAAAGTATTAAGCTCCGATTTGAAGTAAAAGATACAGGCATTGGACTAAAGCCAACGCAAATTCAAAAGCTATTTACGTCATTTAGTCAGGCAGATACTTCCACTACTCGAGAGTATGGAGGAACAGGCCTAGGATTATGCATCTGTAAAAACCTTGTTCAAATGATGCAAGGAGATATTTGGGTTGAAAGCGAATATGGAGAAGGCAGTGACTTTATCTTCACCGCTCAATTTGGCGTTCTAGAACAAGAGCTTCAGGCTCAAAAAGAAGTTATCTATACTTGGAAAAAAGTCCAAGGCATGAAAGTACTTATTGTCGATGATAACGAAACCGCTCGAAACATGAATGAAGACTTAATGCGCTCTTATTCTCTGAATGTCACCACTGCAGTCAATGGGATGGAAGCAATAGAGTTCGTTAAATCTGCAGCCGCTGAAGATACACCCTATGAGCTCATACTAATGGACTGGCAAATGCCAGAAATGAATGGCATTAAAGCCTCTGAAATTATTAAAAAATCAAACCTGGCAGCTCCCCCTAAGATTATATTGATGACAGCGTATGGTCGAGAAGAAGTTATTTTAAAAGCCGAGGATGCGCAAATTGACGGTTTTTTGGTTAAGCCTGTCAACCCTTCTACACTTCTGCACACAATCATGGAAGTCATGGGACAAGCCGTGATTTTAGATGATTTAAGCCAAAAAAATGATGATATTGAGTTGTACGACAGCTTCGAAGACGTCCGTGGAGCCAAAGTGTTGTTGGTTGAGGACAATGAAGTCAACCAAATAATCGCCGTTGAGTTGCTAGAAACAGTTGGTCTATGCGTAGAGATCGCTAATAATGGTCAGGAAGGTGTAGAAAAGGCGCTAGACTATAGTTATGCCTGTATTCTCATGGACTTGCAGATGCCAATTATGGATGGTTTAGAAGCATCAAGGCGACTGCGACAAAGCCCTTATCATAAAGATGTCCCTATCATCGCCATGACCGCCAACGCCATGCAACAAGACCGAGATCAATGCGCAGCTGCAGGCATGAACGATCATATTGCCAAACCTATTGATACCAATGAACTCTACAGCAAGTTGTTAAAGTGGATAGATCCATCATTTAAAGACGAATCATTTCAATATACACCACAAGACCAAAACAGTGATGACAATACTCTAGCAATTCCCGAACTGCCTGGAATCAATACCGAAGAAGGTTTACGCCGAGTCAATGGCGATAATGACCTTTACCTTAAATTGCTAAAAAGCTTTGCCAAGCAGAATCAAGACACCCTCTACCAGCTAAAATCTTTTATTCAAAAGAAAGACTGTGCTCAAGGAGAAATCTTAGCCCATACCCTAAAAGGCACTTCTGCCTCGTTGGGCGCTCATCGCTTATCACATGCCGCATCCGCGCTAGAAAAAACGTTTAAACAAGGTAGTCATGAGATCCATGATGATACGTGGCAAGACCTTTCCTCAGCATTAGATCAAGCCTTCACCTCCATTTCTCACCTGCAAGCAGAAGGTAACTCAATAGTATCAACATCGCAGGAGTACGGCTCCGATGAGCTATTGCAGATGAGTGAAGAAATCGAACAACAGCTCAAGCGTGGAGAGTTTGCAGAGCAGCTGGTTAGTCAATTTGTCGTTGCACTTAAAGAGCGGTCTCCAGCAGAAGACCTAGAGGGATTGGCAGAAGCCATTGAAGGGTTCGACAGTGATGAAGCGCTTGAGTATCTCAAAAAAATAATACCGACCATCGTATAAAGGAGGGTCACAACATGAATAAAACCTTACTAATTGTTGATGATGTTCCCGATAATATACGCATTCTAAAAAGTGTACTCGAGAAGGGAAACTACTTAATACGGGCTGCGACAAATGGTGAAAAAGCCTTGAAGCTTGCTAGCACCCGCCCTCTTCCAAACTTGATATTGCTCGACATAATGATGCCGGGTATCGATGGTATAGAGGTTTGCAGAAGACTCAAGCGAAACCCAGAAACAGCCAATATTCCGGTCATTTTTATATCCGCAAAAGATGATGTAGAAGATCAATCCATCGGCTTTGACGTCGGAGCCGTTGATTACATCACTAAACCTTTTTCTCCTCCTATCGTTTTACGTCGCGTCGCTACTCATTTATCGTTGACAAAAATGGAAGAGCTCGACTCGCTAGCCCGTTCTGCCATAAAGATGCTCGGAATTGCCGGACATTATAATGATACTGACACAGGGAATCATATTTGGCGCATGGCTGAGTATTGTAAAGTGCTCGCGAAAGCGGCTGGTTGGGAGTATGAAGACTACACTCGTATCGAGCTGGCTGCCTCCATGCACGACACTGGGAAAATAGGTATCCCAGATTCCATTCTCAAAGCACCACGTAAATTGGATGCGCAAGAATGGGATATCATGAAACGGCATTCGGAAATGGGTCACGAAATATTATCTATGTCAACAAACCCTGTGTTTCAGATGGCCGCTGAAATAGCAGCGACACACCATGAAAAATGGGATGGTAGCGGTTATCCCAAGGGCTTAAAAGGTGTCCAGATCCCTGAAAGTGGCAGAATCGTTGCTGTTTGTGATGTCTTTGACGCACTAACTATGGAGCGACCTTATAAAAGCGCGTGGTCTTCAGAAGACGCCATGGAACAAATTAAAAAAAGCTCGGGCACTCACTTAGATCCAAACTTGGTCGAAATATTTATATCGATTGAGGATGAAACCCAAAAGGTAAAAACTAGATGGAACAACCAAGAGTCCGAGTAAACAACCTTTTAAACTCAGCCTCACCATTCGGTTTGTGAATGGCGTTAATTCTATGTTCATTTACCATTTGCTAGACTGTTTTTAAATTGTCAGGAGGTGGTATATGGATCTAAAAAGTCTTCTCAATCAGGCTCTGAACTCAGATATTGTTCGCCAAGGAACAGAGCAAGTTAAAACTCAATCAACGAATCTAAAAAACAATCCAGACACACTAAAAACGCTAGGAGCCGGTGCATTAGGTGGCGGAGTCATTGGCATGTTGATGGGCTCGAAGAAAACCAAGAAAATGGGTAAAACGGCGCTGAAAGTCGGCGGAGCTGCTGCTCTTGGAGCATTGGCATACAAAGTTTACAACGACTACCAAAACAAACAATCGGGTGATAGTTCCAACCACTCATCAACTTCGCAAATCTCTGCACCAGAGAAGTTCGATGCAAACGACCATATGCATAGCGTATTAATCATCAAAGCAATGATTGCCGCAGCCAAAGCAGATGGACACGTTGATGAGCAGGAAATGGCGCGAATTGAAGAAACACTGCAAGGTATAGGTGCAGATGATAGCGTTAGAACATTGGTGCAAAGCGAGCTCAATAAGCCTCTCGATCCTGCAGAAATAGCCGGGCTTGCTGGTTCTCCAGAACAAGCTTCGGAAATTTATCTCGCTTCGTTGATCGTGTCTGATGAACAAAACTTTATGGAAAAAGCGTATCTACAAGAGCTTGCAAAGCAGCTTCAGTTAGCCCCTGAAGTGACACAACAATTAGAGTTACAACTTCAAAGCTAAACCAGTAACCAAGCAACAGCTTTTAAATAGGTTGTTGCTTATTGCCAAAAACTCTTTTCACACTCTTTTCTAGCCTGAGAAGCAGAAATTCCAACATCTTCTAACATATGATCTGGTAATTTTCGCAACTGCCTGCGAGTACGATAATTTCTTATCCATCGAGAAATTAAATGCTGCACTTTTTTTACAAACGCTTTTACGTCTACAAAATGTGGTCGATGAAGTATAATTTCACTCATATATGCTAGCCCTACAAGAAATTGGTATCTAATTGTATGACACATACATAGAGTAGAATTTTATACTTTAGTATAGCTATATAGAATATTTTAACTTAAATCCAAAAATAACTAAGAAAAATGCAAACATTTGTAATGAGAGTTAAATACCTCTAATTTTACACACCAACTTTAGCTCGGCCTTCAACTGCGTTAATACATACCTCCAACAACTCTTCTGCCAAAATGCTTTCATTTATAGCTCGGGATATCGCAAGCCCACCGATCATCATTACGGATTGTTGAATAGCAGTTTCACGGCTTATGTTTCTGTCGCTTAAACTCCCAATTTTTTCAACAAACTGGCTAAATATTTGTGTATAAGTTGTTCGAACTTCTTCATTTTGATGAGCGATATCAGTAGCTAGAAATGCAAGAGGGCAATGTGCTCTTTCACCTTCCCGGTGCTCCATACTCAGATAGCATTTAATCTGTTGGATGAAACTATCACCCGAAGAAGCTATCTCTTGCATTTGCTTTGAACTGAATTTCGCCGCATGTAGAATAGATTCAGAATACAACTCTGACTTACTGGTGAAGTAACGATAAAACACTCCGCGCGTCACCCCCGCATCTTTCGCAATGTCATTTATGCCAACCTGATCGTAACCTTTATTGGCAAATAGCCGCGCTGCACTTGCCAGCATTTTATCTCTTGTTTCCTGTTTATGTTTTGGGTTCCAAGGCACTGTAAATCTCCACATTTCTAGCATCCAACCTATTGTACTGCATGTGAATATATGTTCTTGAACATATTTTGCTTCTACCTAGGATGGTTCTACAAACAAACTGCTTAAGGAAAATATATGTCATCCGAGATTTACATTTTTGGGCCACAATACAGCCCATTTGTTCGTGCAGTCGCTTTGTGTTGTGAGGAAAAAAGCATTACATATACCATTGGTTTTGAACCATTTGGAAGTGTGGTTGAAGTAGGTAGCGTTCAACACCTTTCTATGCACCCTTTTGGAAAAGGTCCTGTACTTATAACCCGAGATCTTCGATTATTTGAAACCGCAGCCATATGTCGTTATTTAGACAGAGAATATCCTGAGAAGCCTCTCCAACCCTGCACGACTTATGACTGCGCGTGAGTCGATCAATGGTGCTCAGCTATCTCCACTTACATTTACGAGACACTAATAAAAAAGTACTTGCTAGAGTTTAGTTTTCCCAAAGGAGAAAACGGACAAATTCGTTGGCAAAAAGTTGAAGAAATAATCCCCGAAGTAGAAAAAATATTTCGTATTATTAGTCAGCAGATAGGAGAGCAGTACTTCTTGTGCTCAGAGCAATATACGATTGCAGATTCGCTTATTACTCCCATGCTTGATTACTTAGAAAAATTGCCGCATTCAAAACACTTTTTCAAACTCTACCCAAACCTAAGTAGATACACCGTTAGAATGCGACAACGAAAAAGCGCAAATAATGTCCTGATAGAAGTTAACCTACCTGTACAGAAGAACACATAGTGCGCTAGCTTTATTCCCCACCATATCCCGTGTATATTTGGCTGCAGATAAATCTAGATAGGAAATGAAAATGCAAGTATATGGTTGCTGTGATTTAGTTCGCGAAATTTATGCCCAAATTGGCAGTGGTGATCAGGGGTATATACCGAAAGCAATCACTTGCGCAGTAAAGTCACTGAATGACATTGCTGCCGATGAATCCCTACCAAAAGAAACTCGTGAGAAAGCAGCATTTGCTGCAGCAAATCTATTGATTTCAGATTTTGAGGATAAGTAATGAACCTAACTAACTTCGAAACAATGGATCCGGTTATGTTGATGAGCATTGTCAACATGAAACTGCGAGATGACTTCGATGGAGATTTGGATAAGCTAGCTACTTTCTTTGATATCAGCAAACCTGCATTAGAAAAGAAATTGGCAGAAGCTGGGTTTGAATTCTTGCCTGATGCGGGGCAATTTCGATAAATTTTGCGAGAAGTTGTGAAAAACTAAAAAGCCGCAGTTTTTACGCTGCGGCTTGTTTATTTCAGGCTATTTAATCTAATCAACCAATATTCTTACGTGCGTTTTGGAACATTCTCATCCATGCGCCGTTTTCGCCCCAACCTTCTGGTGTCCATGAGTTCGCTACTGTGCGGAATACACGCTCTGGGTGTGGCATCATGATAGTGACACGGCCATCAGTGGTGGTTAAACCAGTGATCGCATTTGGCGAACCGTTCGGGTTGTTTGGATATTGCTGAGTCGCATTCCCGTTGTTATCAACATAGCGCAGCGCAACTGTACCAGAGTTTTCAATTGCAGCTAGGTGTTCGCCATCGCGAACTTCTACACGACCTTCACCGTGTGATACTGCGATTGGCATGCGCGAGTTAGCCATACCATTGAAGAAAATAGAATCAGACTGTTGAACTTCCACTAGGCTGAAACGCGCTTCAAAACGCTCAGATTCGTTGCGTACGAAACGTGGCCATAAATCAGCGCCAGGGATTAGCTCTTTCAGGTTCGATAGCATTTGGCAACCGTTACATACACCTAGAGAGAAGGTGTCTTCACGCTTAAAGAAGCCTTCAAACTGTTCGCGAGCCTGCGCGTTGAACAGAACAGATTTCGCCCAACCTTCACCAGCGCCTAGTACGTCACCGTATGAGAATCCACCACAAGCAACTAAGCCTTTGTACTCATCAAGTACAGCTTGACCAGTAAGGATATCGCTCATGTGAATATCAACAGATTCAAACCCAGCTCGGTCAAACGCGGCAGCCATTTCTACGTGAGAGTTCACACCCTGCTCACGCAAAATTGCCATTTTCGGCTTCGCGCCTTTCAAAATGTATGGCGCAGCAATGTCTTCGTTGACATCGTAGCTTAGTGATACGTTCAAACCTGGATCTGAGTTATCTTTCTTCGCTTCAAACTCTTGGTCAGCACACGCTGGATTATCACGCAGAGCCTGCATCTTATGGGTTGTTTCCGCCCAAATAGTACGTAACTCAGTACGCGAGCGGTTTAAGATTTCTGTATTACCTGCCGCGATAACAAATTCATCAGAATCTTCAACTTGACCGATAACATGTGAGCAATTTTCTAGGCCTTGCTCTTTAAGTATTGCCATTACCGAATCTAGCTGTTCGTTTTGAACTTGAACAACCGCGCCTAGCTCTTCGTTAAATAGTGCAGCTAGCGTATCTTCGCCCAATGCTTCGATGTTTGCTTTCACACCACAGTGACCTGCAAACGCCATCTCAGCAAGAGTCACGAATAGGCCGCCATCACCTTTATCGTGATAAGCCACTAGCTTGTCATCACGAACCAATGTTTGCATCGCGTTGAAGAAGCCTTTTAGCTGCTCAGCATTGTCGACGTCAGCAGGCTTATCACCAAGTTGCTTGTAAACTTGCGCTAATGCTGTCGCGCCTAGGCGGTTTTTACCATTCCCTAGGTCGATAAGAACAAGGCTTGTTTCACCTTTGTCTGTGCGTAACTGAGGCGTCACTGTCTTACGTACGTCTTCAACACGACCGAAAGCTGTAATAACAAGAGAAAGTGGTGAAGTCACTTCTTTACTTTCACCGTTATCTTCCCACTTGGTCTTCATCGACATTGAGTCTTTACCAACTGGAATCGTCAGGCCAAGTGCAGGGCATAACTCTTCACCCACGGCTTTAACCGCTTCGTAAAGGCCAGCATCTTCGCCCGGGTGACCAGCTGGAGACATCCAGTTTGCTGACAGTTTGATGTGTTTAATATCACCAATATCAGTTGCCGCAATGTTGGTCAGTGATTCACCAACAGCTAAACGAGCAGAAGCACCAAAGTCTAGTAGAGCAACTGGGGTGCGCTCACCCATAGACATCGCTTCACCGTGATACGTATCGTAACTTGCTGCTGTCACTGCACAGTTTGCTACTGGCACCTGCCAAGGGCCAACCATTTGGTCACGAGCAACCAAACCGGTTACTGAACGGTCACCAATCGTGATTAGGAATGTTTTTTCTGCGACGGTTGGCAGGCGAAGAACGCGATCAGCCGCTTCATTGATTTCAATGCCAGAACGTTCAATCTCTGGGCTTTCTACTTTCAATGTTTCCGCTTCGCGGCTCATCTTAGGTGGCTTGCCAAGCAAGATATCCATTGGCATATCGATTGGCGTGTTGTCGAAGTGCGAATCTTCTAGAGTCAAGTGACGCTCTTCAGTCGCTTCACCAACTACCGCATATGGCGCACGTTCACGCTTACAAATCGCATCGAATTGTTCCATGTTTTCTGGAGCAACCGCCATTACATAACGTTCTTGAGATTCGTTACACCAGATTTCTAGTGGGCTCATGCCCGGCTCATCGTTTGGCACGTCACGTAGCTGGAATTTACCGCCACGCTCGCCATCATCGACTAGCTCAGGCAGCGCGTTAGAGATACCACCAGCGCCCACATCGTGGATAAATGCGATTGGGTTGTCGTCACCTAATTGCCAACAACGGTCGATCACTTCCTGACAACGACGTTCCATCTCTGGGTTCTCACGCTGTACAGAAGCAAAGTCTAAATCTTCAGCTGATTGGCCCGATGCCATAGAAGAAGCAGCACCACCACCAAGACCGATGTTCATTGCAGGACCGCCAAGCACGATTAGCTTAGCGCCTACTGGGATCTCTTTCTTCTGAACGTGCTCGTCACGGATGTTACCCATACCGCCAGCAATCATGATTGGTTTGTGATAACCACGTACCTCTTCACCTGCATGAGAGGTGACTTTTTCTTCGTAGGTACGGAAATAACCTAAAAGGTTTGGACGACCAAACTCGTTGTTAAATGCCGCGCCACCTAGAGGGCCTTCAAGCATGATATCCAATGCATTTACAATACGACCTGGCTTACCAAAATCGGTTTCCCATGGTTGCACGTAGTTTGGAATGCGAAGGTTTGATGTGGTGAAACCAACAAGGCCTGCTTTTGGCTTGCCACCAATACCTGTTGCGCCTTCGTCACGGATTTCACCACCAGAACCTGTTGAAGCGCCCGGCCAAGGAGAAATTGCGGTTGGGTGGTTGTGCGTTTCAACCTTCATCAAGATGTGCGCATCTTCTTGGTGGTAGTTATATTGACGCGATTCTGGGTCTGGGAAGAAACGACCTACGTTAGAACCCGTCATTACCGCTGCGTTATCTTTATAAGCAGAAAGTACATGATCAGGCGTTGTCTCGTAAGTGTTCTTTATCATCTTGAACAGAGACTTGTCTTGCTTAACGCCGTCGATTGTCCAATCCGCATTGAAGATTTTGTGGCGACAGTGCTCTGAGTTCGCTTGAGCAAACATCATTAGCTCGATGTCGTTCGGGTTACGACCAAGCTTAGTGAAGTTTTCTACTAAATAATCAATTTCATCTTCTGCTAACGCTAAGCCTAGGGAAACGTTCGCTTCTTCAAGTGCGCTGCGGCCACCAGCAAGAATGTCTACATCAGCAACAGGAGCAGGCTCTGCAACTGTGAATAAAGCTTGCGCTGATTCAAAATCGTTAACAATTGACTCCATCATGCGATCATGGATCAGAGATTTAACTGCAGTTACTTGCTCTTCTGATAATTCAGTTGAAGACTCTATGTAATAAGCAGTACCGCGCTCTAGTCGTTTAACTTTAGTTAAGCCACAATTGTGAGCAATGTCTGTGGACTTAGAAGACCAAGGAGAAATTGTGCCAGGACGAGGAGTAACAAGAAGCAAAAGGCCTTCTGGTTTGTGCTCTTCAATCGTTGGGCCATACGTTAACAGCTTTTCTAATCTTTCGATCTCTGTGTTGTCGAGGTCTGCATTTAGATCAGCAAAGTGCATAAACTCTGCGTATATACCAGTGACTGGCAGTTGTTGTTCACGACAAAGTTCTAGTAGTTTGTTAACACGAAACTCTGAAAGAGCTGGGGAGCCACGCAAAATTCTCATGTGCTTAGGTCTCTTATGCAGTTGATTAAGGAGATATTGGTATAAATTCAATGAGTTAAAGTTGTCGTCATTAAACCTATGCCAATACAGCCTATGGATTTCGAGCGCATTATAAAGGATTTAGTTTAGTGATGTAACACTTAAAGCAACCGTTTGCGTCATTTTTTTCGTCACAGTTTAACGGCTGTTTATAGATAACAGGCATAGAAAAATATAAATTTAGCCAAGGAATAAACTTTGCCATTACCTATCACTTTGATATAAAGCTAATTAAGTGAAGGTTTGGCAGAGGTTACTTAGATCCAAGCAAGGAAGTATGAGAAATTTTTTTAATGTATAAGTTTTGTTTTCACCACGTGAGAAACGCACTCACCATCGCTGTCATTTCATTCCTTTTAACAGGATGCCAAATTGAGTCTAAGCCTAAAAGCGAACTCGACCAAATTCGAGAGCGTGGAGTATTACGTGTCGGCACACTGAATAACCAGATCTCATACTATATTGGTCCCGATGGTCCGGCAGGGGTAGATTACGACCTAGCACGCAAGTTTGCCGACGAGCTCGGTGTTAAATTGGAAATGAAACCCGCCTATCGAGTTTCGACACTCTACCCTGCCCTAAAGCACGGCGACATCGATATTATTGCTGCTGGTATCAGTCCATCTGAGGAGCGGCTGCAACAGTTTCGAGCCGGCCCTGCGTATTATTATGTCAGCCAGCAGCTTGTCTATAAGACCGGAAGTTGGAAACCAAGAAACCTCAAAGACCTTATCTCTAAGCAAGCTGATTTAATAAAGAAAAATGATGGTAAGCCAGTCTTTGAAGTCGTGGGAGATTCTCACTTCAATAGCACACTCACTGATCTGCAAAAAGACAATCCGAAACTGCAATTTAAAGCAGAAAAACAAGCCGATGTGAACGAGCTACTTAAACAAGTCTCGGAAGGAAAAATTGATTTCACTGTCGCAGATTCTGTTGAGCTTTCGATGTCACAACGAGTTTATCCTAACCTAGCTTCCGCATTTGAGCTAACCGAAGACCAACCTATCTCTTGGTATTTAGGGCGCTCAGATGATGAAAGCCTTTATGGGTTAATGATTGAGTTTTTTGGCAACCTTAAGCAGTCAGGCGAGCTTGCAACGTTAGAAGAAAAGTACATTGGTCATATCAACACGTTTGATTATGTAGATACTCGTGCTTTTATCCGCGCCCTTGACGGAAAGTTGCCCAAGTGGGAACCAACCTTCAAAGAATTCGCAGGTAACTTTGACTGGAGACTCATTGCAGCAATTGCGTACCAAGAGTCTCATTGGAACCCGAGAGCAGTTTCTCCTACTGGTGTCCGTGGCATGATGATGCTCACTTTGCCCACTGCAAAAAGTGTTGGTGTGGAAAATCGTCTCAATCCAGAGGAGTCTGTCCGAGGCGGTGTCGAATACCTACGCCGAATGGTACAGCGAGTGCCAGATAGCATTAATGACCATGAAAAAATATGGTTTGCCCTTGCCTCATACAATATGGGCTTTGGTCATATGATGGATGCGCGCCGATTGACTAAGCAGCAAGGCGGTAATCCTGACGCTTGGGGCGATGTCAAAGATCGCCTTCCATTGCTCAAACAAAAAAAGTATTACAGCAAAACACGATATGGCTATGCTCGTGGGGATGAGGCTAGAGATTATGTAGAGAATATTCGCCGTTACTATCAAAGCATCATAGGCCACGTCGATCAAAGCTATACAACCGCTTCACCGTCTGACGCCAATGTTGATGATTTGGAAGTGATTAAAGTACCAGGAGCTACTGTCTCTCAAGCACAAGATATCGCAACACCAGAAAGCCAGTATCCAAACAAGCTAAAAGAGCAAAATTCAGAGTGAAGAGAATAGAAGCAATACCATAGCAATACCATAAGGACGAATATTTCGAAGTAACTTGTCCATACAAATAAATAGCTTCACTTCACACATAAAACTGGTTAAAATTACCGCAACATCACGTTTAAGCGGAATCTCCTTCTGCATGTCATACGTTGGTAACATTCAATAGATATACAGTCATTGTATTTTCATCGTCGCTCTAGATGAAAATACATTTGTTGTGTAATTCGAGGTAGTATTATGAAACGTAAACTGCGCTCGAAACGCCTCAGCCAAACTGCCGCAGCCAATCGGCGCAAACGCATGTTAGCGAATAACAAGAAAAAAGTTATTTGGCGAAATCGAGCATACAAACAATTTGTCGCTGCATAGGCGATGTCAAAAAGAATGCAAGCATCTGTTTAACAGATGTTTGCCTAACTACCTTCAAGTCCTTGTTTTTTTCTTCTCTTTGATCTCTTTGCGACGGCGTTTGAAAAAGGTTTGCAGCATTTCCCGGCACTCTTGCTCCATCAGCCCGCCTTCAACTTCTGCATAGTGGTAAGCCGCTTGGCTTTCAAATAGATCCAATACACTCCCCGCTGCGCCAGCTTTAAGATCATACGCCCCAAAAACGATTCTCTTTACGCGACTATGTAGTAGTGCACCAGCACACATCGGGCAAGGCTCCAAAGTCACATACAATGTGGTATCCATAAGGCGGTAATTAGACAGAACTTCTCCCGCTTTGCGCAGCGTTTGTATCTCTGCATGGGCTGTCGCGTCATGACAAGTAATAGAACGATTCCAGCCTTCGGAGATAATCTCTCCATCTTTTACTAACACGGCACCGACTGGTACTTCCCCTTCGACTTCAGCACTTTTAGCCAATTCAAGTGCTCGCTGCATAAACTGTTTGTCTAGTTCAGAAAAAGAATGCTGCAAACTAACCCTCTCATTTTGGTAATGTTGTGCCTACAAATTGAATGGCCTATCCTAACATACCGATCAATCAAACTCGCTGAATTCTGATATGAGTGTCTGTAAAGTGACTCGCTGCTGCTGACCAAACCTATCAACCCACACCACTTCTACGATAACGCTTTTTAATGTGCCAGATAAACCTATGTCTTTGATAACCCAACTCCGAAAAAACTTGTCATCCACTTGCTCTGCACCAGAAACGATATCTTGACTAAAACTGGCAACTGTTATCAACGAATGCTGTTGAGAAGCTCCCCGAGTTCTAAACCATTCTAGTTTAGTTTCTACTAGTTGCAGCGCCGCAATACTGTCACTGGCAAACTCAGCACTTTTCTCCACATAAACCTGTAGTTTAGTGAGAGATAACGTCGCAAAGCTTACGACCAAAAGTGCGATCAAGACCTCAAGAAAAGAGAACCCTTTGTGCTTTTGGTTCATCCACTGCCCTTAACGTCAGTGTTCATACCAAGACCCTTGCTGCCATTTGACTTGAAAGTCGTTTGTAGAGTCGCTGTCCTCACCTTCTGGTTCAGCAATAGAAATAATGACATTACGTGTTAGCAAAACATATTCATTACCTGATTCTAGTCTGTAAAGGTTCTCACTTAATTCTACGACTTGGATTGATCTTCCAAGCTGGTTGCAAAAGGTTACTGCTTCAAATGTACTCTCATGTTGATGAATATAAGCAAATATACATTCGAGGCCACCTTCTGAGAGCCAGTAGCTTTTGCGGTAACTGATTTCATTTTGGATCTGCTTAATGTTGAAGAAAGCGCTTTTATATACTCCAAGAACAACAATAAGCATTGCTGACAAGAGTAGTGAAGTGATCAACAAAGTTGAAAAACCTTTATTCCTCAAACGCACTTTAATTTCTCTGCAGTAAAGAGATGGAGTTTGAAACAATAATATCTGGTCGCCCAAGCAATGATGCCTGCAAAGTTATACTGTGATATTGGCTAGTAAACAGCACACTTTCAACAGCATCACTTGAAAACTCAAACATATCGACGCTGATGAAATTTGAATCGAAAACTGAAAAACAAAACCCACCCACTCCAGAGGTTGTCGCTTGCTCGAAAGTTAGCGGGGCTGCTGACGTTTTTTCGCAATATTTTAAGGAGGGAGAAGAGTCAGAATCGACATCATAGTAATAAGCGATATTTTGAAATGCTTCATCGCCTTCGCTACTCAGTCGATAAGCGTAAGCAAAGGCTTCAGAGGTAGTGCTTACAGGTAGCGTCCCATCGAGCAAAACTGTTCTTACGTTACCCGTCCCATCGTAGCCTGCTCTTTGAATATCTTGTTTAATTTGCATAAGAAGTGAATTTACTTTTTGCTGAAGTGTCAGTTGGTGAAGACGATATGACGCCATGCTCTGACTGGTAAAAAACAAATTCGAGATCATAAGCAAAATAATCACACCGATGACTGATGAAACTAGTAGTTCAATAGTGCTAAAGCCTCGATTTTCAACAATCGGTGTAGCCATAAGCGTTTCCCTCAACCGAACACAATCGGATTCGTCCTGCCCCATAAGACGTAATCAGTTTGAGCTTTTTGGCCGGTTGTAGAGAGGAGTAAAACGTAATATTCCCACTGGTGACTTTACCTCTCCTCGGGTAAAACTTAATCAGATTATCATGGTATGTGTTCTCAATGATTACGGTTCTATATGCCTCACCGGACAGAGTCGAAATCACTTTAGAGCCATACTCATCCTGTTTATCTCTTATAGTAAACTGCCAATCTTCACTTCCTGTTTGTTCTGGCAACTGTAACCACAGGTGTTGATTACGATACGTTGCTCCAGATTTCGCTAAATAAGCCATCCCTTTAAGTTCGCTAGCAAAACGCTTCACCTTACGGCTATCAAGTAATGTATGAAAATCAGGTATCGCAAAAGCTAGCAAACTGGTTAATAACGCTAGTGAAATCAAACACTCTAGTAAGGTAAACCCCAAACCTAGTCGCAAAACTTATGTTCTCTACTCAATCAACACAAAATCAGTCTAGGTCAACGCTAACACGCGAGACAAAATATCAGTAAGACACAGAAATAGTTCATGGAAGGTATTCAAGTAAATGTATGAAAAGAATAAAAAACGCTTCGTAAATGGTATGACATTACTCGAATTATTAATTGTAGTTGCCATTGTTAGCATATTAGCAAGTATAGCTTACCCATCTTACAGTCAGCACATGAGAAAAGCTTATCGGCAACAAGCAATAGCAGATATGAGCCGTTTGCAACTCTATTTACAATCTAATTACCAAGATAGCTACGATGTTGAATCAGTGCTAAACAATGGTGTATGCCAAGATTTCTGCACAACCGATCAATCTCGCTACCAAATAACCGTAACGTCTTCAACGTCAAGCTACATCATTACAGCGACACCAGTTGAAACTTCAGGGCAAGATAAAGATAGATGTGCTGGAGAGGATTATTCAGCTTTGAGTTTAAATCACTTAGGAGAAACCATACCGGCTAAGTGTTGGCAGCAATAATAAAAAGAAAGCCTGCTTAAAAGCAGGCTCGAAATCATTTATTTGTACAAGTAATTAGCTTGTTAGGTCATCAAAGAATTTCTTCACACCGTTGAAGAAACCTTCTGACTTTGGCTTATGACGGTTTGCAGCATCACCACCACAAGACTCTTCAAATTCACGCAGTAGTTCTTTTTGACGTGAGCTCAGTTTCACTGGCGTTTCGATAATGAGCTTAACGATAAGATCGCCAACACCGCCACCGCGAACACCTTTAACACCTTTACCACGCATGCGGAACATACGACCAGTTTGGGTTTCTTCTGGGATCTTCAGGCTAACGCGGCCATCAAGAGTCGGTACTTCAACTTCACCACCAAGTGCAGCCATCGCAAAGCTTACTGGCACTTCACAGTAGAGGTTGTTACCGTCACGCTCGAAAATATGGTGCTCTTTCACGTGAACTTGAACATACAAGTCACCTGCAGGTGCGCCCATTTCTCCCGCTTCACCTTCGCCAGATAAACGAATGCGATCGCCCGTATCCACACCAGCTGGGATCTTAACGTTAAGAGTCTTAGTTTTCTGTTTACGACCTTTACCATGACACACGTTACAAGGATCTTTAATGACCTTACCGCTGCCATGACAAGTTGGACAGGTTTGTTGAACTGCGAAGAAACCTTGGCGCATTTGAACTTGACCATGGCCATGACAAGTTCCACATGTTTCTGGTGAAGAGCCTTTTTTCGCACCGCTGCCATTACAGCTATCACAGTGAACTAAAGTCGGAACTTCGATTTCTTTGGAAATGCCACGAACAGCGTCTTCTAGGCTCAGTTCCATGTTGTATCTTAAGTCGGAACCACGTTGTGCACGGCTTTGACCGCCGCCACCACGGCGACCACCACCAAAGATATCACCAAACACATCACCGAAAATATCACCGAAATCTGCACCAGCGCCACCAAAGCCGCCACCGCCCATGCCGCCTTGTTCAAAGGCTGCGTGACCATACTGGTCGTAAGCTGCTTTCTTCTGTGGATCAAGCAGAACTTCGTATGCTTCTTTTACTTCTTTAAATTTTTCTGCTGCTTGCTCATCACCCTGATTGCGATCTGGGTGGTATTTCATTGCTAGTCGCTTGTACGCTTTCTTAACATCGCGCTCAGATGCATCACGACTTACGCCTAAGATTTCGTAAAAATCACGTTTTGACATGTTATTCGTTACCAGTTTCTTACTTCAAGCGACTCAATATCGCGTAGTGATTATATCGTTCTAACTAAGAGCGCCAAATTCTTACTCTTTAATCCTTATATGATTAAGGACACGCTTAGTTAGACTGACATCCAATTACAAACATACGGGCGTAAGAGTTACCTCGAACGCCCGCATAAAATCGATTAGAAAGCCAAAAATTGGCTTTCTAACTGAACGAGATTACTTCTTCTCGTCATTAACTTCTTCGAACTCTGCATCAACAACGTCGTCTTCTTTCGCTTGTTGTTGACCAGCGTCAGCACCAGCACTTGCGCCTTCAGCTTGCTGAGCTTGAGCTTTCTGTTGAGCGATTTCCATTAGCTTTTTAGAAGCTTCCATAAGCGCTTGAACTTTAGCATCGATAGCTTCTTTGTCATCGCCTTTCTTCACTTCTTCTAGCTCTTTGATTGCTGCTTCAATCTTCTCTTTCTCGTCAGCTGGAAGTGCATCACCTGCTTCTTCGATTTGCTTTTGAGTACCGTGAATCATTTGGTCAGCTTGGTTGCGAGCAGAAGCTAGTTCTTCGAACTTCTTGTCAGCTTCTTTATTCGCTTCCGCTTCTTGAACCATTTTCTCGATTTCATCATCGCTTAGGCCGCCAGAAGCTTGGATAGTGATTTTTTGCTCTTTACCAGTCGATTTGTCTTTCGCAGATACATGTAGGATACCGTCTGCATCTAGGTCGAAAGTTACTTCGATTTGAGGCATACCACGTGGTGCAGGCTGAATACCTTCTAGGTTGAATTGGCCTAGAGACTTGTTGTACATAGCTTGCTTACGCTCACCTTGTAGAACATGTATAGTTACTGCATTTTGGTTGTCTTCTGCTGTAGAGAAAACTTGGTTCGCTTTTGTTGGGATAGTCGTGTTCTTCTCAACAAGCTTAGTCATTACACCGCCCATTGTCTCGATGCCTAGAGACAGAGGAGTAACGTCTAGTAGAAGTACGTCTTTTACATCACCAGCAAGTACGCCACCTTGAACTGCAGCACCCATTGCTACTGCTTCATCTGGGTTCACGTCGCGGCGAGCTTCTTTACCGAAGAACTCAGCAACTTTAGCTTGAACCATAGGCATACGAGTCTGACCACCAACTAGGATAACGTCAGTAACATCGCTAACCGATAGGTCTGAATCTGCAAGAGCAACTTTCATTGGCTCTAGAGAGCGTTGTACTAGGTCTTCAACTAGAGATTCTAGTTTCGCACGAGTCACTTTCACGTTCATGTGCTTAGGACCAGTCGCGTCAGCCGTTACATAAGGTAGGTTTACGTCAGTTTGCTGTGTAGAAGAAAGCTCGATTTTCGCTTTTTCAGCCGCTTCTTTAACACGCTGCATTGCAAGTGGATCGTTCTTAAGGTCGATGCCTTGCTCAGACTTGAACTCGTCTACTAAGTAGTTGATTAGACGGTTATCGAAGTCTTCACCACCAAGATGAGTGTCACCGTTAGTTGCTAGTACTTCAAACGTTTTCTCGCCTTCAACTTCATCAATTTCGATGATTGAGATATCGAAAGTACCACCACCAAGGTCGTATACAGCGATAGTGCGATCACCGCCTGACTTGTCTAAGCCGTAAGCTAGAGCTGCAGCTGTTGGTTCGTTGATGATACGTTTAACTTCAAGACCTGCAATGCGGCCAGCATCTTTAGTCGCTTGACGCTGTGCATCGTTGAAGTATGCAGGAACTGTGATTACTGCACCGCTGACTTCTTCACCTAGGAAGTCTTCAGCAGTTTTTTTCATTTTCTTAAGTACTTCAGCAGAAACCTGAGGAGCCGCCATTTGTTGGCCTTGAGCTTCAACCCAAGCATCACCGTTGTCAGCCTTAACAATTTTGTATGGCATGATTTCGATGTCACGTTGTACTTCTTCGTCTTCAAAACGACGACCGATAAGACGCTTAATTGCAAATAGCGTGTTAGTTGGGTTAGTTACTGCTTGACGTTTTGCAGGCTGACCAACAAGTGTCTCACCATCTGTATATGCGATAATTGACGACGTTGTACGCTCACCTTCTGCATTTTCAATTACGCGTGGTTGATCACCATCTAGAACGGCAACACAAGAGTTAGTTGTACCTAAGTCAATACCAATGATTTTACCCATCAGGCTATCTCCGAATAAATTCTGTATTTCATTTTGCTATATCCCTTATATTGGGATGGAGAATGGTCTTTCAACCCTTCCGAACAAACAAAATGATTTGTTTGTTTTTTGTCATGCCCCTTAGATAAGGGCGGCAAAATACTTTTCAAGGGCAAAATAAAAAAACTTCAATTTTTTTCGTTACTCAGGAAAAGAAAAACGGAGACTCAAGGCCTCCGATACGTACGAGTAAAGTGTAGATGTGCGATTAAGAATTAGTCAAAACAATTTTTTCAGGCTCTTTCGCTACAGGCTCAATTTCACCTTCACTCTTCGCTACGATAGTATTCACGGCTGTATCACCGACGACATTTGAAGAAGTACAAAACATATCACAAATACGGTCTACTGCAGCAATAATTGCAAGCCCTTCTGGTGGCAATCCTAGTTGATGAAGCAATACGCCGATCATCACAACACCGCCACCTGGAACACCACCAGCCCCTACAGAAAGAAGCAAAATCGTTAAGCCCAAGGTAAAGATATCAGCAGCGTTGATCGGCTGGCCAAATGCGTTAGCGACAAAGATAGTTGCAATTGTGATGTAGATAGACACACCAGACATATTCATTGTCGCGCCTAATGGCACCCCAAAACCTGCAACAGATTTAGACACGTTAAGCTTTTCTGTTAACGTTCTTAGCGTTACCGGAATTGTCGCATTTGAGCTCGAAGTAGAAAGCGAGAACATTACTTGCTCACGTGTCGCACGAGAAAACTGACGCGGGGAAATTTTTGTCATTAGACCAACCGCCGTTGGGTAAAACACAAAAATCCAGAATACCAATACCGCCAGAACCAAAGCGACATAACCAGCAACAGAAAGCAGAGTATGTGAATCTAGGGTTGCGCCAAGCTGAACCATCAACGCAAATACACCGTATGGTGCCAAGCTCATTACTAAGCCAACTAGCTTCATCATGATTTCGTTAGCCATTTTAAACGTATTGACTGCTGGGCCACCGCGCTTATCTAGCGCTTGGATTGCCAAACCAGTCAAAATTGCCATGAAGATGATCTGTAGCATGTCACCATTCGCAAACGCCTGAATAGGGTTACTTGGCACTATGTTCACGACCAAAGAAAAGATATCTGGTGTTTCTGTCGTTGCGATATCAACTGGATGTGCAACTGTACCTGCTAAATTCGCGCCAGCACCCGGTTGGAAAATCAAACCAATTGTTAATGCGGCACTGATCGCAATGATGGTGTTTACAATATATAAGGTGAACGTTTTCCCGCCTAAACGGCCAAACGCTGTAATGTCTTTAAGTTCAACAATCCCGCATACAATTGATACGTAAACAAGAGGGATAACGAGAAGTTTGATCAGCGATACAAACATTCCCCCTGCCCCTTCGGCAGCCCCAAGCACATAAGTATCAAAAAAACTAATACCTTCAAACAAGTATTGAATAGTAGTCCCGAGAAGTAACCCAGCAAACAAGCCGATAAAAATCTTACTTGAGAGCGACTTATCCATAATTCGTCTCCTGAATATTTGTCGTTTTTTATAATGTTTCAAACACAAATCGTGATTTGACTCGAGAGATATTACACACAACCAGCATAATTCAAACCGTGTATTTACATCTTCGTTACACTCGTCAAATTCGAACAACAAATAACCAAAATGGCTTCGAGGCTAAGGCCCACCTTGCGTAAAGCCTTACATTCACCAAGAGTATTAGACTGAATGGATTTTATACTCGCTAAATTAATCGCATTATAATTGAGTATTTAATAGATTGAATTAACTAGCATTTAACATTAGAGCAAATAAAAAAAGAGAGGCTGCAGCCTCTCTTTTTTCGTAAACAATTTGAAACAATTATTTCGCAACCATGACCATTGCTGGACGAATAACACGACCATTTAGCTCATAACCTTTTTGCATTACAAACATAACGGTATTTGGCTCGTGATCTTCACTTTCTTGAATTGACATTGCTTGATGAAGCTCAGGGTTAAACACTTCTCCTTCTGGGTTGATCTCTTTTAGACCAAATTTGCTAACAACATCAATAAATGTTTTATGCGTTAGCTCCACACCTTCAAGAATTGGCTTCACCACTTCGTTGTCTGCATCAGCAGCTTGAATCGCTCGCTCTAGGTTATCGATAACTGGAAGTAGCTCTTCAGAAAATTTGTTCAATGCGTACTTACGTGCCTTGTCGATCTCTTGTTCAGTGCGACGACGCATATTCTCCACTTCTGCCTTAGCACGCAGTACAGAGTCCTTTTGCTCTTGTACTTTCGCTTCACTTGATAGCAGTGCGGCTTCTAATTGCGCAATCTTTGCTTCTTGCTCATCGACTGGTGTTTCCTCGTTCCATTCGATATCAGATTCAGAGCCAACTACGTCAACGTCTTGATCAACTTCTTGATTCAGTTGCTCTTCTTGTGGCTTCAGCTCTTCCTCTTTCACTTTATTTTCTTCGTTGCTCATGATAATGATCTTTCCTGAGTTTAACTTAAGTGGTATCTCGCCTCTCACAAAAGCAAATTGCTAGATACCAATAATTCAATTATTGGGTTAACTTGCCATTATTATGGGGATGAAGATTCCTGAATCAAGCCTATTTCGATTGGAAAAAATATGAGTAAACCATTTGAAGTCATCGCTATCATTGGAAAACCGCGAGATCAACAAGCTATTCAGACTCACAAGGAGCTGTTTTTATGGTTATCTTCGGAAGGTTATGATGTTCTCATTGATGAGCGTTTAGCCGATGTGCTCACCGATATCCCACAACAAAATTTCGCCAGCCTTCTGGAAATTGGCAAAAAAGCGAACCTAGCAGTCGTCGTTGGCGGAGATGGTAATATGCTCGGCGCTGCTCGTGTCCTTTCTCGCTTCGACATTTCTGTCATCGGTGTAAACAAGGGTAGCCTTGGCTTTCTAACCGACCTGAATCCAGAAGACTTTCAGCAGTCACTCAAAGAAGTATTAAAAGGGAAATTCATAGAAGAACAAAGGTTTCTACTTGAGGCAGAAATTCACCGTCACGGGCAAGTAAAAAGCCACAATGCAGCCCTCAATGAAGCCGTCCTGCACCCAGGACAAGTCGCTCACATGATTGAGTTTGAAGTTTACATTGACGATACTTTTGCTTTTTCACAACGCTCTGATGGGCTCATTGTTTCAACACCAACAGGCTCTACGGCTTATTCCCTATCAGGTGGCGGGCCGATTCTTTCACCAAACCTGAATGCTATTTCGCTGGTCCCTATGTTTCCGCACACGTTATCCAGCAGACCATTAGTTGTCGACGCGAAAAATAGAATCAAACTGATTGTCTCGCCAAATAATCGTGGTACTCAAGAAATTAGCTGCGATGGACAAATTTCCCTACCTGTATCGCCCGGTGATGAAGTGGTTATC
This sequence comes from Vibrio sp. A37, assembly GCF_059777565.1. NCBI lineage: Bacteria > Pseudomonadati > Pseudomonadota > Gammaproteobacteria > Vibrionales > Vibrionaceae > Vibrio > Vibrio sp. A37. Next base: position 86,963 of record NZ_JBLNLI010000006.1, read on the forward strand.
TACCAAAGCCCCAATAAGTTGAGACTGATTCACCCAGAAGATTACCGATACTATCACGTGCTTCGAAATAAACTGGGCTGGTCGAGCAAGCTATTCTAGTCCATGAAAATTAGAAAATATTATTAAAGAGCGCCCGTATGGCGCTCTTTTTACTTACTTTTGTGCTTGATGACGCCCGTACTGACAACATCCATTGAGATGATCTCAACAATTTTTCACCCATACCTTTACTGTATATGAAAACAGTATATACTGCATTAATATACAGTATTGTTTATTTACACAGGTATGTAGCATGTTGGTTCATTTAAACGTTAATAATTTTGCTATCGTAAAATCTTTACAACTTGAACTATTCAAAGGAATGACAACAATCACCGGCGAGACTGGTGCCGGAAAATCTATTGCGATTGATGCACTTAGCTTATGCTTAGGCGGACGCAGCGAAGCCAGCATGGTTCGGCAAGGAGAAGAGAAAACCGAAGTCAGTGCTACTTTTTTGATCGACAGTAACACTCACGCGAAAAATTGGTTAGAAGAGCACGAGCTGCTTGATGGTAACGAGTGTTTACTAAGACGAACCATTACTAAAGAAGGCCGCTCTCGCGCTTTTGTAAACGGCAGTCCAGTACCACTTTCTCAGCTTAAATCTCTTGGGCAATTGCTGATTAACATTCACGGTCAACACGCACATCACCAACTGCTCAAGCCTGAGCATCAACTGTCAATGCTTGATCAATATGCAGGTCACACAGAGCTGCTGAGTGATACTCGTCAAGCTTACCTTACATGGAGAAGAGCCGAAAATAACCTCAAGCAGCTCACTGAAAATAGCCAACAAAACTTGGCTCAGAAGCAGTTACTTGAATATCAAATTAAAGAATTAAATGAGCTTGCAGTTGGCGAAGTTGAGTTTGCTGAACTCGAAGCCGAGCACAAACGTCTTGCTAACAGCGGCGAATTAGCAAGTCATTGCCAGCAAGCGATTGATCTAATTTACGAAGGTGAGAATGTGAATGCGTTGGGAGTTTTGCAATCTGCTAGCCAATATCTCACTCAGCTTGCCGAACTCGACGAAAAACTTGTGGAACTGCCAAACATGCTTGCCGAGGCAATGATCCACATAGAAGAAACTAATACTGAGCTCAGAAGCTATTTAGACAATATCGAAATTAATCCAGAGAGAATGGCTCACGTTGAAGAGCGCTTCTCAAAAATTATGTCCATGGCTCGAAAACATCACGTAGCACCAGAAGAGCTATATCAACATCATCAAGATTTACACTCCCAAATCGAAGCACTAGATTGCTCAGATGAGAAGCTAGAACAACTTGCTGAAGATGTTGAACAAAAGCATATCGCCTTCTTAGATATCTCTGCAAAACTACATAAATCACGGCAAAAGTATGCTAAAGAGCTCAACAAGCTTATTAGCCAAAGTATGCATGAGCTCAGCATGGAAAAAGCCAAGTTCTGTATTGACGTAACAGAGCAACCCGCTACCCCAAGTGCTTTGGGCATTGATGACGTTGAGTTTTTAGTATGTACTAACCCAGGTCAACCCATGCAGGCAATTGCTAAGGTCGCCTCTGGGGGTGAGCTGTCGCGTATATCGCTAGCCATTCAAGTGATTACTGCACAAAAAGTCGATACTCCAAGCTTAATTTTCGATGAAGTCGATGTCGGGATCAGCGGGCCAACCGCTGCAGTAGTTGGGAAAATGCTGAGAACTTTAGGCAAATCTACTCAAGTTCTATGCGTAACACACCTTCCTCAAGTTGCCGGTTGCGGCCACCAGCAATTGTTTGTGGCTAAACAAACTAAAAATGGTATGACTGAAACTCAAATGCGTTTATTGGATGATAAGCAGCGTATCACTGAGCTTGCAAGGTTACTTGGTGGTAGCCAGATTACTGAATCGACTCTAGCGAATGCAAAAGAGCTGGTTGTCGCTGCTTAAAGTTTTTTACTTTATCTGCTAGCTTGTTTATTATCCGAACCCTAGGACTTTTAGAAAGAATTCAAGTATGCAATTAAAGAAGTGGCTTATTGCTATTCCACTATCAGTAACTCTACTATCTCTATCAGGATGCTCGGTATTAGAGAGATTTGTCTACCGTATTGACATCAACCAAGGTAATTACGTAGAGCAAAAAGAAGTCAATAAACTACGAATTGGAATGACAAAAGATCAAGTTCGTTTTGTTATGGGCTCACCCATGCTGGTTGAAAATGGTTACCCAGATATTTGGTATTACATTTACCGTCATACTGCGGGCCATGCAGCACCAGTACAAAAAGACTTGGTTGTGTACTTTGACAAGCAAGGTAAGTTGACCAAGATTTCTGGTGACTACCCACCATCTAAAGATTTTGACGACACAGCAAGCTAATATGAAAAAGCTCGTAGAAATACGAGCTTTTTTGATTCTGTATCTCGAACGTTAACGCCTTAACAAATTTAAGCTTCGACCTTTCTTAATGCGCTAGGCTTTCCACCTGTAACTGGATCAGCTTTACCTGCGGCTTTCGCTTGCTCTGCACGTTTACGGCGGATCTCTTTCGGATCGGCTAACAATGGGCGATAAATTTCAATACGATCTTTGTCGTTTACGGTTACATCTAAAGAAACATTGCGGCTAAAAACGCCTACCTTATTCTTCGACAGGTCGATTTCTGGGTACTGAGTCAATACACCAGATTGCTCAATTATCTCTCTAACGGTCATCTCACTGCTTACAGCAAGCGTTAACACGCGTTGTTCGTGAGGTAGTGCGTATACAACCTCGACATGAATCATCTTCGCTCCATCACTCATTAGGCATATACCTGTTTCGCGCGAGTCGTGAACGCATTGACCATATTGCTAGTCAACTCATTAAATACTTTACCGAAGGCCACTTCCACGAGCTTGCTAGAAAACTCAAACTCCAGCTTCAACTCAACTTTGCAAGCCATGTCATCTAAAGGAGTAAAATGCCAACCACCTTTTAAAACCTTAAACGGACCATCAACCAGATTCATCAACACCGACGCACCTGGAATCAAATGATTAGACGTAGTAAACGTTTTACTGATGCCTGCTTTAGATACGTCCACCGCAGCAACCATTTTATCTTCGCCATTTTCGATGATACGAGAGCCAGAACACCCTGGTAAAAACTCCGGATACTTTTCGACATCGTTCACCAAATTGTACATCTGCTCAGCACTAAATGAGACCAATGCTGAACGGGTGACTTGCTTCATATTTGTAACCTATTCGTGACTTAGTCTGGCAATTGTACGTTTATACTGCCCTCCTCTCAAGGTTAGCAGCTAAACGACGATAAAAACCAAAGCCTCTAAGTTAAGAATAGTCCACCTTATTCAGCCACTAAAGAAGATGGCGGAACACCAAACGGTCGCTATTTCAAAGATGCTAGCTATGACACCTGCTATATCGGTAAATGGCATCTCGATGGACACGACTATTTTGGCACTGGGGTCTGCCCTCCAGAATGGGATTCTGAGTATTGGTTTGATGGTGCAAACTATTTGTCAGAGCTAACAGATGAACAAATTGCTCTTTGGCGAAATGGCCTCAATACTGCCGAAGATTTAGAAAAGCATAATATCGATGAAACCTTTACCTGGGCTCACGGCATTAGCCAACGAGGCATGCGATATTTAGAATCTCGCGCAGAAAATAGTCCGTTTTTGATGGTATTGTCCTACGACGAACCGCACCACCCTTTCACTTGCCCTAAAGAATACGTCGAGAAATACCAAGATTTCTATTACGACTTGGGCGCAAAGGGCTCAGATCCTTTAACCAACAAACCAGAACATCATCGACTATGGGCTGAAGCGATGCCAAGCCCGGTGAGTGAGGACAACCTCTATCATCACCCACTATATTTCGCGTGCAACGATTTTGTTGACGACCAGATTGGAAAAGTCATCAACAAGCTCGACGAACTAGAACTGGAGAACACGTGGGTTGTTTACACCTCGGATCATGGTGAAATGATGGGTGCCCATAAGCTGATAAGTAAAGGGGCTGCGATGTATGACGACATCACCAATATTCCACTTATTATTCGACCGCCCAAAAGCCTGCAGCAACCCCGTATTGAATCTGCCCCTGTCAGTCATATAGACATACTACCAACGCTAATGCATTTAGCGGACATCCCTGTTCCGGAAGCAATCGTTGGCCGCAACCTTTGTTTACTCGAAGAACAGCAAAGCCAAAAAGGTGTCATGGTTGAATTTAACCGCTATGAAATCGAACACGACAGCTTCGGTGGGTTTATCCCGGTACGATGCTGGATAACAGATGAATACAAATTGGTTATCAATTTACTGGGCACCGATGAGCTGTACGATCGTAAAAAAGACTTGAATGAGCTGGACAATCTCATTAATAGCAAGCAGCATATGCATATTAGAAATGAACTGCACGATCAACTTCTTAGCTATATGGAAAGCATTCGCGATCCATTTCGCAGCTACCAATGGAAAGCTCGACCTTGGCGCACTGATGCAAGCAAAGAATGGATGGGTGCATTTCGGCCGAAGCCCAAAGATGGCTATTCTCCCATAGTGCGAGACTATGATACCGGAATGCCTACGCAGGGAACGAAAATAGAGACCAAAACGCAAAAATTTTAAAGGGACGATTATGGACAACTGGCGTACCAAAGGAAGCAGCCCCGACTACCGATTTTCTCTAGCAAACGAAAGAACCTTTTTAGCATGGGTGAGAACAACATTAGCACTCATCGCTGGAGCCATTGCTGTCGATCAATTTGCCACCGAGCTTGCAGATCCTATGATACGTTCATTTATTGCAGCGGCACTTAGCTTGAGTGCCGCTTTTATCGCTTTCTATTCATATCGAAGATGGCGTCGCATCGAGCATGCGATGAGACAACAACAAACCTTACCCTATGGCTCTTCACTTAAATTCCTTAGCGCACTGTTATTCGTGTTGGCCCTGCTATTTTGCTTGCTGATTTTGTTTTAAACCATGACGAATGAAACGCAAGTGAACGACACTACACATACGCTGGTTTCGAAGCGAGATAGCGATCCAGGCCTTCAACCTGAGAGAACTAGCCTTTCATGGTCTCGTACTGCTTTTTGTATGCTCGCTCTTTCTGGCCTCATGGTAAAAACTGGCGATATGACTACTCACTTCTTATGGTTTCTACTGAGTGGTTTGATGTTGCTCGCTAGCTTTTTCATCTACCTATATTCGATATATCGCAGCAATAGATTCAATGCGACTCAGTTAGTGACGCGTTATTCAATCTTGGTCAAGAGTGCTTTATCTCTTTTTCTCACTTTCACAGCCCTAGCGCTAGCCGTTCACTTCTTCCTCATTATCATCAAGATGCTATAACGCAAATATATTTAACCTAAAACACTCACAATACACATTTAATTTCGCTTTCTAGGAATAAAAGCTTTTCCTCAAGTAAAGGCTAGCCGTATAATGCAGGGATTATGGCAAAGAAAAAATCGAAATCAAAAGCGGGTAGCAATACTATCGCGCTGAATAAGAAAGCTCGCCACGAATATTTTATCGACGATGAAATTGAAGCTGGCTTGGAGCTACAAGGCTGGGAAGTCAAATCACTTCGCCAAGGCAAAGCCAACATCGCAGAGAGTTACGTATTTATGCGTAACGGTGAAGCTTTTGTGAGTGGTATGACTATTACTCCATTAAACCAAGCATCGACTCATGTGGTTGCAAATCCTACTCGTGTTCGCAAGTTACTACTCTCACGTCGTGAACTCGATAATTTGTTCGGTCGCATTAATCGTGAAGGCATGACACTAGCTGCACTATCACTATATTGGTCTCGCTCTTGGGTGAAGATGAAAATTGGTGTTGCTAAAGGTAAAAAGCTGCATGATAAACGTGATGATGCAAAAGATAGAGATTGGCAAAGACAGAAAGCTCGCGTTATGAAGAGCGCATTGCGTTAATCTTGACCACTTAAACATATAGATACCGCATAGTTATAGACAGAATACGCAATTCTGGTACTATGCTCTTTCTACCTGGGGCTGATTTAGGATTCGACGGGAATTTTGCAGTCTGAGGTGCATGCCGAGGTGCGGTAGGCCTCGTTAACAAACCGCAAAAAAATAGTCGCAAACGACGAAAACTACGCACTAGCAGCTTAATAACCTGCTCAGAGCTCTCTCGCCCTAGCTTCCGCTTGTAAGACGGGGAATCACGAGAGATCAAACCAAATCAAGCTGGCGTGGATTCTCCCACCTGAGAGATGAAGCGTGAGATTTAATTCAGGTTAGCCATTCGGTCGCGTGTCGGTTCGCAGTTGGGTGGTGAAATTAAAGATCGACTAAGCATGTAGTACCAAAGATGAATGATTTTCGGACGCGGGTTCAACTCCCGCCAGCTCCACCAATCATAAGTTTAAAGACGCTCTAGGGCGTCTTTTTTCTTTTACACCTCAACTAAAAATCAAATAGTTACTGACTCATAAGGCTTTTTAGTGAATCAATCATAGCGTCTTTGACATTTGTTCAGTAAAAACCATTGTTTTTGAACCATGCCTAAAGCCAAGCCCGCCTAAGATGTCAAAAGACAGAATGGGTTGAGTACTGCAACAAACCATCCTGATTTAGGGAAAAATCAAGCATCTTCAACGATCACAGATATAACACCTTTTAAACAAGAATAGAGCGTTAAGTACTTTAATAACAACAAGTGCCTATATTCTTGATATTACTGATCTTGAACAATACTAATTTCACCGATTTAATCCCTCTAATATTTAATTACTATACAATGAGTTAACGAATTAAAATAAATAATTATTTATTTTCAGTTCGTTACATTTTTCGCCTGTCCTATGACTATAAATAATTAAATCACTGACACCATAAACTACGAAAATTAAAAACTTAACTTTTAATTTTAATATTATCAGTATCTTACTTATACAACTATTATTAATCATACGGTTAAATTTTAATCAAGGAACGATAAGTGAGAGGATTTAAATATGATCGAACTATCAACAGTGTCAGGGTACATACAATGGTTAATGTCATTCCTACCAGGGTATGAAAACTCTAGCGTACCAGCCCCAAACATGATTTCCGAAGAGCAGGTTCGGAAAAATAAAAGTAAAGTTCTAGCCAAGATAAACCAACAAAAAAGTATGTCCCAAGGGTTTAGGCTTGTTAATAATGTGCAATATAAAGCTAAGCTCGATGAATTACGTTGTAAAGTTGAACACTATAAATATGAGAATGAATCCAATAAAGCACAAGATAAAATTATATTGGATATAATGACCAATAAAGATAAATTAAACAATTATTTAGAGTCAAAGGTAAGCAATCAACTATCATCAGGAAAAGCTGACTTTCACGCCAAGAATCAACTTGCTAATGCACAATTAAAGAAAAAACAACTGTTTCTAATGTTTATGGAAATAACCGAGGCTCAAGCTGAATTGGTTGAATACGCTAGAAAAATAAAAGAAGTAACGGGAGGAGTATTAAAGCAGCCACCCGGTGCGTATTTTGGTGTAAAAGACTTTCACGGTTCATTAGACAAAATCACTAATAGGAAGCGTCACTATGATATTGGCGATCTTAAAGATGCTGCACGAATGACAATCATATTTAAAACCTTAGATGATATGGTAGCGGCAAAGTCACTAATACGTCTATCAAATGAGTTTAAGCAGCTTCAGCACTTTCAATCTGCAATGAAAGATAGATACAAAACCAGTAAGGGTGCTGATGCCAGATTCAATTGTGACGCTACTGACGCGGGTTATAAAGACATTAAGTTCTTTTTGAAAATGAGTAATGGCCACATTGGAGAATTGCAGCTTAACACTGAGAATATGATTGTCGCGAAGAAAAATGGACATGTGATTTACGATATTCTTCGCGACGGTGGGGCGTTAGACAAACCGTTTACGATTACCAATCATGAAGTACTGGCTAAGGTACAAAGGAATATGAGTGAGAAATGGTTTAACTTTATTCGCCAAAGAGTGCCAAAAGCGAAACCAGATTTAGGCATTCTTATTAGCTTGGTTGACAGAATTAAATCAAACGTCGCAAGAGGTAATAATTCTGTTGTGGTTTCTTTAGCTGAAATTGAAGCCCTATCTAGAGTTAGCCTATGCATTTACGAACAAGGCGATAACGGTAGAGCGCTGCTCGATTAAATTCACACTTAGCTCCATAAAGGATAGACGGATCTATCCCCCTAGCTATCTTATTCACAAATGGGCATGGTCCAAAAACAGCGGTTTTTATTGAACAGTAGACATGCCGAACTCTACCCAATTAAAGCGTATTGATTGCTGTCTTTTTGAACTGAATTAGTCAGCCAGATCGAGGCGTGTTAAGCGCTTAAATCCGAGCACCTACAACCAGTATCGATGGGGTTGATCTTTCAGAACGTCGGCTGGAAATTTGCCTTGAAGATAACAAAGTGATTCGCGAGCGGCTGAAGCTGAAGACAATAAATCATCACCTAAAGCCGAGAGAACTCATTGACGTTGAGCACCGGCGGTGTTTCAGCTGACTCGGTGTACTGTTCTAGGGAGAGGTACTTCGGTAGAGATGGACTCTGGATGGCTGGTAAAACTCGAACTCTTATCTGAGCACCATGATTTTAATCACTTTGGCTTATGCGTGCCTCATTCAAAGTCTAGATCACACCCAAAACTGTTCAGTTCATTTGAGCCATACCCAATATCTTATAAAACAAAAGCCAAGGGCTAGAGGCCACTTGGCTTTTACACGTCGAACCTAATAAACTTAAATAATTAAAGTAATATCAATTCCGTCTACATTCAGATTGAACGTTCATCATAAAAGGCTCATTGTGGTGATGCCGGAAGTCAGTTTAAACGTGCCTGATGCTCCAGAAGATTCTTGATACGATTCACTTTTTGCGCCAGCTAAACACGTAAACATTGTTGGGTTTGATGACGTAGTTTCCGGTTGGTTTGCCCACAAGAACGTACCTCCGATGACAGGTTTGGCTAATTGGTGATCATAAGAGTTTTTATCTACAACATCTTGTACGTCCATTACCACTTTACCGTTAGTATTGACTCCTTTGAACTCTCCATTTACGTATAGTGTGATGGATTTATTTGCTCCTGGGTTATGCTCATATAATGTTGTGTTACTAACATATCTGCCATCTTCAAAATATAAATATCCTTCAGGGCTATAACAAATTTCTTCATGACCAGTTTCGTCAAGTGATGCATATAGTTGATGACCGTTTGCGCCTACTGTATCTGTTACAAAGTAACCATCTACATTATGGGGCTCTTGACTTTTGTTGCCCACAAAGACTGCTTTTACAGTGCCCGTATTGATGACAAGAGGGTTACTTTCTACATTTACACATTCACTATATTTACCATTACCTAATGGCAGCTTGCCAGGTAGTATTACTCTGTTCGGAGCTGCAGTTATAGCAGCTTGACACCCAATCCAAGCGTTAGTGTTAACATTAGGAGTGGTACTTTCTAGGGTTTGCGGGGTGTAATCAGGCTGTTTGGTCTCTGTGAAAGTTTTTTGATTTGACTTGGTGTTCACCTTAACCGTCATACCATCAATATCAGGGTCAATGCTTAACACATACTGGGTCGTTTTCACGGGTTTGTAATAGCTTCCTCCTGTATTGTACGCATTGTAGTAGTTCGCGACTGGAACTTCGTCATTATTATTCACCAATCCAGCATGATCGGAGATTACCCCTGTTTTTGCGGCCGCATCAAAGTTGCCTGTTTTATCACTAACTGGCAGGTTCGAGAATTGGAAGCCAAGAGACTGAATGGATTTATCGCTGGGCCCCCCCGATGGAGCTTCAGAAATTCTAATGCCTGTGGAAAGAGGGATTTGGCCGGCTTGTACTGACACTAACTCTGGGTTAATTAAATCCCTTAACGAACTGGTTGATACAGCAGTTTGCAAGTGCATCGCTCCGGTATTGGTCGTTGGGTCGAATAACACATCGCGAAGTTGCTCAGCGGTTTTTCCAGCTAGCGCTAGGCTGTCTTTAACGCCTGAGTAATCTGGGTTGAGGCGAACAGCAAAGGCATAGCCTTTATAGAGCGGGGCTCCACTTAAATGACTGATTCTCATGCCGATATTCCAGCCCCCTAAGTCCGTCGATGGATAGGAATCAACAATGCTGTAGTTATTCGTTGTCGTATCAGTCGTTGATGCAGAGCCTCCGCCATTGACGACCACCCAATCTTGAGGGACATCCACGTTGAAATTGTACACGCTTCCGATGGTGCTATCTTTACTGCCATCTGCCTCGTATTTGTATACTGCCCATTCTAAACCTCCGCCATTGGGGCCACCACCACCTTGGAAAACACGGTAGGAATAGGTTAAATCATCGGTATTGATAGGTTCAGCTGCCAAATCATTGGCAACAGAGCTTACTGCATCCTGACATTGTCCACTTTGTGTCCAGCAGTCATTGGGGTACACAGCTTTCAGGTTGTTGAGATTATCTTGAGCGGCGGTGAGTACCTTATTTACGCGAGTGCGCTGGGCGGAATAGACGCTCGGATCGCTGAGGATGGCGTTCGCACGTTCTATTTCATTTTCATAAGTATTGTAAGAGTCCACAACTTGTTGTCTCTCTTGCAAGGTATCAGAGGACACTTCACCTTTTTGAGTTAACTGAGCGGAATTCATGTTTTCCCCGCTTTGCCCTGAAGCATTGAACCCTTGAACAGTGCCATAATCAGCGTATGAGTCTGATAAGGTGGCCCAATTACCGGCTTTTAACTGGTCTTGAAAAGAGTTTGCTTCGTATGACTGGATGTCAGTAAGTAAAGCGGAGCAAGCTTGCAATTGAGCTTGACCAGTTTCAGTTTCGCATGATTTTAGGTCGTTGTCCTTGTTTACTGCACTTGCTAAGTCTTCAGGGATCCCACCTCGCTGCATCGCATGTACAGAGATAGTCATACCAGTAGTATGATGTGCGATAGCATAACTTAAGGCCGCGTTAGCCGAAAAGGAACCATATTTCGCGGAGACTTCAGATTTAAAGTGAGTCGCTTGGTCTTTAGATCCAAATTGTATTTTTAATACCGTATATAAGTCTGCTCCTTTGTCTTGAGAAGTAACATAGCTGTCCCCGCACATATCATAGAAATTATCTAAGTTGGGCTTGGTAGCAGTGCCAAATGTCGTCTGAGCGCCCGAAGTCAGTGTCGGGATTGCCGAGAAGACTTGTTTGCCGGCGACAATTTGATAGGAGTTGATGAGTGACATCGTGGTACTTGAATTGATTGCATCTTCTGCAAACTGGGCGGAACCCGATACACTGGTAATTAGATTGTTGTAATGTACTCCCAGACTAAAGCCTAAATCTTCAGTCAACTGTGAGCTAGAAATCGAGGTTTTTGTATCAAGTTGAGCAGAGCCATCTGGATTGAACTGAGTTAAGTCAATCTTGTTACCATTATCGTCTGTCGTTTGAGTTAAAACACATGCGTCTGATGTAGATTGAGAATAGTTCATCAAATGACTGTAACCCATCGATGAAAGGAGATTGTCGTCACTCAACGAGTGACTTTGTTGTTTATTTTGATTCGGTTTGACCTTAATACCAACAATGACCGTTCGGTTACCTAGATATTGGATAAAGTTTGGCTTGTTTATGGAAGTCGATGCAAAGGCAAAGCTCGGAAGCAAAGTGCTTATAGCCAGTGCAATACAAGATTGACGAAATTTCATTAGCAGTCCTATTTAAACTGTATATTTGTCAATGTTGTTGTTTTTTTGTAATTTAATTCATTTTAAAAATATAACAAATCTAAATTTAAAATAAAAAACAACAACTTAAGTCGAGTTTTGATTTTATTGTAAGTAAGTGTGACAAAAAAACAATAAAAACAACATTTGTTTTTTTGCTAATGAAAAAGCAAGAATACTAGTATTAAGAAAGTAATGGATTTCAGTATTTATTAAAAATTAATTAATCTTGTTTACAAAATAAAATAACTTTATTTATTAACTTAAATATTATTTGTAATAAAAAATACATAATACAATGTGTGTAAATTAGTAGTGAGTACTATTTTAAATTATTAAAATTTCAGTTTGTTTGGAATTAGGCATGTGAAAGATTTATGAGTATAACTAAGCTTCTTATTCGCTATAGCGACTCTTCGATAACCATGAATTCCCTTGGTTGCTCGCATTTATGTCGACCAACTGTGTTATGTCGCTTCCCATACTGGAACAGGGCGAAAAACTAATTATTGTTCCCTTTAGAATGCTCAATATTCTTGGATTTTAAACATTCTTTTTTTATACGGGATATGGTTTGTTTCGTGTTTTCGTGACTTGGCTTTGTGCTGAGCTCATCGAATACTTTGGACAACTTTCCTCAAAATATGAAAAGGTGAGAGCAATCTCCATTTAGGCACTCACAGGTGGTCCTAGGAAGAAATTCGAGAAAATTTTAAGATGCTATCAAAAAAGGTAAGGCTTATTTACTAAGGCTAAGTAATTAACAGCTGATATTCTTGGAACACTAGTACTTATAGTATGGTCCGCATTGCATGTATAAAGTACAACCAAACAAAAGCCAAGCGCTGGAGTGCACTTGGCTTTTTATACATCTAAAATTAATTAACGCTATATTAATTCCGTCTACGTTCAGACTGAACGTTCATCATAAAAGGCTCATTGTGGTGATGCCAGATGTCAGTTTAAATGTGTCTGATGCCCCAGAAGATTCTTGATACGATTCACTTTTTGCGCCAGCTAAACACGTAAACATTGTTGGGTTTGATGACGTGGTTTCTGGTTGGTTTGCCCACAAGAACGTACCTCCGATGACTGGCTCGGCCAATTCATGGTCATAAGAATTAGCATCGATACCGTGTTTAGTGTGCAGTACTGTCGTACCATTGGTGCTTTTTCCGATGACATCCCCATTCACATAGACTGTGATGCCGGCAGTTGCTCCTGGTTTAATGGTATACAGTGTTTTATTTCCGAGACTTCCCCCATCTTTATAATATAGATACCCATCAGGACTGAAACAGATCGAATCATGTTTTTGAGCTGATTTTGATTGATATTTCCGACCTCCACCAATAGGATACATACCCCACCATCCACTGCTACCTCCATGAAATCCTATTACTGAAGTACCAGTATCTAAAGTCCAAAAGGTGTTACTTTCTACACTGACACACTCTTGGTATACACCATTTCTACCATTATCTATTGGCATTTTACCTGGCATCATAGTTCTATTTGGGCTGGCTGTAATGGCTGACTGACAGCCAATCCAAGCGTTGGTGTTAACGTTCGGAGTGGTACTTTCTAGGGTTTGCGGGGTGTAATCAGGCTGTTTGGTCTCTGTGAAAGTTTTCTGATTTGACTTGGTGTTTACCTTAACCGTCATACCATCAATATCAGGGTCAATGCTTAACACATACTGGGTCGTTTTCACGGGTTTGTAATAGCTTCCTCCTGTATTGTACGCATTGTAGTAGTTCGCGACTGGAACTTCGTCGTTATTATTCACCAATCCAGCATGATCGGAGATTACCCCTGTCAGTGCGGCCGCATCAAAGTTGCCTGTTTTATCACTGACTGGCAGGTTCGAGAATTGGAAGCCAAGAGACTGAATGGATTTATCGCTGGGCCCCCCCGATGGAGCTTCAGAAATTCTAATGCCTGTGGAAAGAGGGATTTGGCCGGCTTGTACTGACACTAACTCTGGGTTAATTAAATCCCTTAACGAACTGGTTGATACAGCAGTTTGCAAGTGCATCGCTCCGGTATTGGTCGTTGGGTCGAATAACACATCGCGAAGTTGCTCAGCGGTTTTTCCAGCTAGCGCTAGGCTGTCTTTAACGCCTGAGTAATCTGGGTTGAGGCGAACAGCAAAGGCATAGCCTTTATAGAGCGGGGCTCCACTTAAATGGCTGATTCTCATGCCGATATTCCAGCCCCCTAAGTCCGTCGATGGATAGGAATCAACAATGCTGTAGTTATTCGTTGTCGTATCAGTCGTTGATGCAGAGCCTCCACCATTGACGACCACCCAATCTTGAGGGACATCCACGTTGAAATTGTACACGCTTCCGATGGTGCTATCTTTACTGCCATCTGCCTCGTATTTGTATACTGCCCATTCTAAACCTCCACCATTGGGGCCACCACCGCCTTGGAAAACACGGTAGGAATAGGTTAAATCATCGGTATTGACCGGATTAGCAGCCAGCTCAGCGGCAACAGAACTCACGGCATCTTGACACTGTCCAGTTTGTGTCCAGCAATCATTGGAGTATATAGAATTGATGTTTTTGAGGTTTTCCGATGCGGCAGTGAGTACATTATTTACTCGAGTGCGCTGTAGGGAATAGACATTTGGATCACTAAGGATGGCATTTGCACGTTGTATTTCATTTTGATACGTGTTGTAAGAGTCCACAACTTGTTGTCTCTCTTGCAAGGTATCAGCAGACACTTCACCCAGTTGAGTCAACTGAGCAGAATTTGAGTTTGCCACGGTTTGCCCGTCAGCATTGAAACCCAAAACTTTGCCGTAATCAGCGTACGAATCAGAAAGGGTTGCCCAATAATTATTAGACTTTAAGTCTTCTTGGAATTGACCTGATTCATATCCTTTGACGTCACTAAGTAATTTTGTACAGGCTGTCACTTGATCTGGTCCCGTATCCTGTTCACATGAGTTTAGATCTGCCCCTACCGCATTTGATAAATCTTCAGGGATTCCACCACGTTGCATAATCTGCATTGAAATGGTGGCTCCACTAGTGCTATGAGTACTTGCGTATTCTAAAGCGGTGTGAGCGGAAACAGAGCCATATTTTGCTGAGACATTGGATTTAAAACTGGTGGCCTGATCCTTGGAGCCAAATTTTATCGTTAACACTGTGTATAAATCGGCTCCTTTGTCTTGCGAAATAACAAAGCTGTCTCCACACATATCATAGAAATTATTTAGGTTGGGGTTGTCAGCAGTGCCGAATGTAGTTTGAGCACCGTTAGATAACTTAGGTATTGAACTAAACAGCTGTTACCCGTAGACCATTTTATAAGAGTTGATAAGTGATATTGTGGTGCTTGAATTGACAGCGTCATCAGCAAATTGGGCAGCTCCCGACACACTAGTAATTAAGTTGTTGTAATGTACGCCCACACTAAAACCTAATTCCTGCGTGAGCTTTGAGCTAGAAATAGATGTTTCGTTATCCCATGTACCTGAGCCATCTGGAACTAACTTAGTCAACTCAACCTGCTTGTTATCCTCTGTTGTTTCTGTTGCAACACAAGCGACGGGTGCATCTTGTGTATAATTCATCAAATGGCTATAACCCATCGATGGCATAATGCTGGAATCACCCAACGGCTTGTTTTGTTTTTGATTTGGGTTGACCTTAATACCAAGAATGACCGTCCGGTTACCTAGATATTGGATAAAGTTTGGCTTGTTTATGGAAGTCGATGCAAAGGCAAAGCTCGGAAGCAAAGAGCTTATAGCCAGTGCAATACAAGATTGACGAAATTTCATTAGCAGTCCTATTTAAACTGTATATTTTTCAATGTTGTTGTTTTTTGTAATTTAATTCATTTTAAAAATATAATTAATTTCAATTTAACAATAAAAAACAACAACTTAAGTTGAGTTTTGATTTTATTGTAAGTAAGTGTGACAAAAAAATAATAAAAACAATATTTGTTTTTTTGCTAATGAAAAAGAAAGAATACTAGTATTAGAAAGTAATGGCTTTCAGTATTTATTAAAAATTAATTAGTCTTGTTTACAAAATAAAATAACTTTATTTATTAACTTAAATATTATTTGTAATAAAAAATACATAATACCATGTGTATAAATTGGTAGTGAGTACTGTTTTCATTTAATGAAAATATCAGACTCCTTTTCAAAGTCTTTCTGACAGAGTTTTATTACTTAGGAATTTGAGACAAAAAAGACCACTTTCACGGTCTAATTTGACTGTATGTAGAAAAATACGGGTTACGTGGAAGCCTTATCTAAGTCTCTAATATTGAAGAAACTTGCATTTCAAAAAGTTTAATTTTTGAACAATACAACCTTTTGGAATGATTGAGTTTTAACCAGTTCTCAAAACAAAACGCTTTGCTGTTGAATATGGACTGGTGTTTGGTAATGTTAACAGAGAAGGTCGTATTAGTATCCTTAATAGCATTGGTTTACTGACAAATAACCACTCCACAGTGTTAAACTGTTTAAGTAGAAATCTCACTATTCGGGTTTCTACTTTTTTTACTCTTTGTTTTTTCATAGGTAAACGTTTGAATAATGACACCTAACCCTTGCGCTACTACTTGGCCTAAAAGTGCTTTATTCTCACTATAAGCTTTACCTAACTGCAGAAACTTCTCTTCAGAAATACTTTTATCCAACTAAAAGCCCATACAGCGCTCGGTTCATCTCAAACCGACTTTATATAACTAGCTCAAATGGTGCTTTTTGTCTCCTTATCAAAGCAATTAATTGTCGCTGCTGCCTGCTATTAAGTATTGACAAAGTATGTTGAGCCACTCGACTATGAGACAAGCTATGACCGCTTGCAACACGTAAACCAACAAAACCAAAGTAGGTTGTGATAAAGTGAAAGAAAGAGATTTGATTAAGCATAAGTAAAGTTAACACTATAAAAAATGGCGAGGTTGAATAAGATTACTCAATACAACTCAAGCACAGCGCATAATGGAAATGGAGCGTATGCAGGAGTCTTAACTTAATACTGGCTAAAGTATTGTTGAACGTTTTTGTAGTTGTCAGTTATAGTCAAAGCTAAAAGAATGAAATTTATATTTTCTATCAATGCATTGCGGCAACTCAACTTATAAGTTCAAACAATATCTTCAACTCTTTTTTCGCTTACCCACATATGTGATAGCAATGCCAAACAAAATCAGCCCACTAAGCAACAGCTCGCTAACCGAAATCTTCTCATGTAAAAAGGTGTACCCCATCACAATGGCAAAAACAGGAACAGAGAGTTGAGCAATGGAAGCATGAAGAAGCAACATTTTTGGTAATATTCGATACCATAGAAAATATCCCATCCCAGAAGTAACGCTGCCTGATAATACAGCCAATACAATCCCCTCTTGAGATAAGTTACTAAAAGAAACAAACGGCAAGATAAATACGCTGAATAAGCTTGCAACTACAAACCCTTGTGTCACCGAGATTTGAGGCGAAGTTGATGTTTGTCCTAATCGAGTAAACCAAGCCCAACATACTCCGGAAACAATCATCAACATCGCTGGTAACACATCAGGTTTCTCAGAGGAGGGAAGAACCAGCAGCACAAAGCCCAAAATAGACAAGAGTACTCCAAAACTCTCTAGCTTAGAAAAACGGTAGCCTTGTATGTATGAAAGCCCAATTAAGCTCAGTTGGACCGTGCCAAACAGCAACAATGCACCGGTTCCTGCAGCCAACGAAATATAGGCGAAAGAAAAGAAGAGCGCGTAACCAAAAAGGCTTATTCCTCGGTATAAACTGGCTTTGGTAGCCAACTTATCACCTACGCTAATTTGGCTGGAAGTGTGCATTAAAATCACAAGCGCAATGGCACCAGAAACCAATCGAACAAACGTAAAGCTCCCAGCATCTATAAGGTGATCTGCAAGTGCTGCTCGGCAAAGAAGAGAGTTGGCAGCAAACGCAATCATAACCAGTAAAGTTTGTAGGATAACCAAAAGCAGCCCTAGAGAATAAAATGCTCAGACTTTTATGGTAGCAAAGTGACTAGAGCATGTTGACCTTTTATCTAGGGACTCGAATTCCCCCTTCAACGCCATTCTTACTAAATAGCACTTGCCATAGCTGAATATTGCGAGCTCTAAATGCTCCAGCACAGGCACACAGATAGTAGTAAAACATTCTGTAAAAACGCGAAGAGTAGTTGTGTTGTATCTCAGGCCAGCGTTGTTGAAAGTTTTCTTTCCAAGCCATAAGAGTTTTATCGTAATCCGATCCAAAATTATGCCAATCTTCCATCACTAAGCCTTTTTGGCTGACACGACTAATCTGCTCGATTGAAGGTAATACCCCGTTCGGAAAAATATATTTATTGATCCAAGGATCAACATTAAACTTCGTCTCATTACTACCGATAGAATGCAGCAAAAATAGCCCTTGCGGCTTAAGACAGCGTGACACCACGTCAAAGTAAGTTTGATAGTTTTTAGGGCCAACGTGCTCGAACATACCGACCGAAACAATTTTATCAAAGGTTTCATCCAAGTCTCGGTAATCACATAAACGTAAATCGACAGGTAAACCCTGGCAACGCCTCATTCCGTATGCTTGCTGCTCTTTAGAGATAGTCACTCCAGTCACTTTTACACCGTAATACTTAGCTGCATATTCACTTAATCCTCCCCAACCACAGCCAATATCAAGCAGCGTTTCTCCGGGCTTGAGTTGCAACTTTTCACAAATGAGTTGGAGCTTATTTTCTTGGGCAGACTTTAAGTCTGTCGCCTCTTTCCAATATCCACAAGAATACTGCATATAAGGATCCAGCATACGCTCATACAAATCATTACCACGATCGTAGTGTTCTTCCCCAACAATCCACGCTCTTCGTTTAGATTGCATATTGAATAAGCGTGATTGTAAAACGAATAGAGAATCTTTTAGACTGGCTGGTGTCTTTCCATCGACACGATACTTCATAAGATAATAAAACAACTGATCAAGCTGATCACACTGCCACCAGCCACTCATGTAGCTTTCACCTAATCCAATAGAGCCTTCTTGCAGCACTCGTTTATAAAAGTCTGGATGCAGCACTGTGATATCGTGTTTCTGAACGCCATTAAGCTGGATAGGCGTATCACTTAAAAGATCCAGCAATATGCTTTCCCATTTATTTGTAGGTAGGTCGAGTACTTTAGTAGACATATAAACCTCGAATATCAGATAAAGCTTCTTGTAAGCCGCTAATTTGAATTGAACTTACAATTAAGGAGATTGACTTGGTATTTACTATGCTAAAGATTCATTTTGATAATTAACAATTGCTATTAATGATTAAATTGATAGCGTTTTGTTATCACTAGGCGATGTGTTTTCTCTATTCTCGCTGGGCATGAATTTACCTATCTTTACACGCTCACCTGTCGTTTTTTTGAACTTTTAATTTCATAATAATGACCGAACTAAGCGATACAGGATGATGCTCGTTATGGCGAATATAAACTCACTTTCTAAACCCACTGTTTTACTTCACTGGACGGTCGCACTGGCGTTCATTGCCGCTTTTGCTCTTGGGTTATACATGGTTGATTTACCCCAAAGCCCAGAAAAAGGTGGCTTGATAGCAATACATAAATCCATCGGGTTATTTATTTTGTTCTTTGCAGCAATTCGCCTGCTCTGGAGAATAAAAGAGGGATCAGTCAAACCGATATCGTCCCTGACAAAATGGCAAAAAATAGCCTCACACTCTGTACATGGTTTTTTACTGTTGGCAACATTATTTATGCCTATCTCTGGAATCATGATGAGTTGGGGAGGAGGTCACTCAATTGCCTTTTTCGGCTGGGAAATCTTAGCTGGAGGAGCAAAAATGCCTTGGCTAAGTGACATTGGAACTCCCATCCACCTCATTTCAGTCAACATTATCTTAGTCGTATTTGCTTTGCATATACTGGGAGCACTAAAACATCAGCTAATCGACAAAGATGGCACAATCAGCCGCATGTTAGGTAGAAAGATCTAGCTAGATAAATCCCGATAGTTGGAACTGTGTATATACTCATTAGAGCAAGGATGTTTATCGTTTTATATATTCAGTTCTAAATGGCGAGTATTCATGGACACGGATAAAGTTCAACGAGACCCACTTTCACAGCCTATTAGCAAACAGTCAGCGGCAGCGCTGGCTTCGACGTCATTGATACGCCGATATCATTTTATACTCTATGGTGGGCTTGCTCTCATATTACTGCTCACCTTTGGTAATGCCTTCTATCTTGGACAACAAACAGAAAAGCGGGTCATCAATGAAGAGCGTCATCATGCGCTGCAAACACTGCTCACATTAAACAATGCTCTATCCGTATCTTTAAATCATGCATCCAAAATGAGACAGACTCTAGAGTCTCACCGAAGTTATCCCCAAAAAGCTTACAATTACGCTCTCACTCAATATCTCTTTTTACAATCTCCAAACTCGCCCAAGTTTGCTCCTTGGAGCAATCTTCCAGATCCATTAAAAAAGCAAGTGGGCCAACTCTACGTACATTCAAATTCCGGTGAGATTGGTACTGGTGTATCGATACTGCTTTCTATGATGCCTGAGGTCGCCACAACCCATAGCCTGCACAAAGGCTTTCAATGGAGTTATTACTACGACGCGCAAAAACGTTATTCCCTTCTCTATCCTGGCCTGCCCTATCAAACGCTTTTGGATGCAACAGGCACAAAAGATATGGATTCAGCATTAAATGTTGTCTATGAAGCGGGAGGAACCTTTCCTGTTGAGTTAGTTGCGCCTAAGTCCAACCCCAATAAAACACACCAATGGACTCGCCCCTACTTAGATGCTGGCGGGAAAGGAATGATGGTGTCGCTACTCGAACCGGTCTACCACCAGAATCAGTTCATAGGCGCAGTGGGCGCTGATATCACTTTAAAAGTATTAGATAGCATTCTCGCAAAGCGGGAGCTTGCGATTGGTCACCTCGTTATCGTAGACAAAAACGGCCTAGTCATCGCTGATAGCTTAGGGGCTATAAAGAACGCCAAGAAAACCATTGAACACGAGCAAGTACTCAACCTCTCCACTCGCGGTCAAGCACACCTCGTTAGCACTGACGAGTTACAATCAGCCAAAGGTGGTTATTGGTATGCTTACCCACTTGCCGGAACCCCTTGGAGCTTAGTTCTAGAAATTTCTCGTGCAGAAATGAACAGCTATATCATTGAAAGTATCTTGCCTTACTTAATTACTGGCTTTGCCTTTGCTGGTATTTTATTTTTTGTCGTTCTGCACCAACACTGGCGATTCAGTCGACCAGCGCTCATGCTTGCACGTTTTGTCGAAGAATTGCCACAACACTCAAATATCGAAATACCGAAAGTACCTCTCAAATGGCGTTATTGGTTTAACTGTGTAGCGAAAACAGAGTTAGAAAGACAAGAGCATTTGAGAACGATTAACCAACACAGTAAAGATCTAGAAAAGCTCGTGCAAAAAAGAACACGAGAGTTAGAAGCAACGCTTACCACCTTACGACAAACCCAAGAAGAACTGATCCACTCTGAAAAGCTAGCAGGTCTTGGTTCACTCGTATCTGGTATTTCCCATGAACTTAATACGCCAGTGGGCAATGCCATTACGGTTTCTAGCTCTATCAAAGATATTGTGTCCGAATATAGGAAAGCAGATGCTGATATCGAACAGCAGCAAATTGAAGAATATTTTGATCAGATCCAACAAGGTGCCGATTTGCTCGATAAGAGTCTGCAAAGAGCAGTCGAGCTCATCAACAACTTTAAACAGATCTCTGTAGAGCAATCCAACTATCACATAGACACGTTCGATCTGCCGAATCAACTCACTGAGTTAGAACTCAATGTCGTTCCTCTTTTGACGGAACACGGTATTGAGCTAACCGAAAACTACCCAGATGAACTGACAATGGAAAGCTATCCAGACGCCATCAAAGATGTGATTGTACGCTTAATCAATAATGCAGTAAGACACGCCTATGAGGAAAGCTCTGAAAAAGCGCTGACAATAAACTGTAACCAACTTGAGCAAGACAAAGTATGCATTGAAGTTATCGACAATGGTAAAGGAATCGCTGCTGAAAAACTGCCTAAAATATTCGACCCATTTTTCACCACACAACTAGGGCAAGGCAGCTCTGGTCTTGGACTTCATATCGTATTTAACTTGGTTACGGAGCTACTCCAAGGGGAGATAACGGTAAGTAGCGAAGAAGGACAAGGCAGTACATTTAAAATTGTATTACCTTTGCATATAGGGAGCTCTACATCTAAGTAAATTACCTCTTTTTCAGAGAAGCGACTGCTGAGGTTAATTAAAACCATAAAATTCATAAGTGCGTTTTAATCCTCGGTGATAGACGATCCCTCTCACTGTGCAGTTTCACACAGTCATCATAATAATTTCACTTTCTAGCAACATGGAATAATCATGATGAATGAGAAAACATTAACGCTGCCTAATAACAAATCAGTCAGCTCTAGCTTTCTATCCCAGTTCCGAGTTTTTGGTCTTCCGCTACCTTTATATCTTGGTTTGTTCGCGGTGATTTTAGTTGCTCACATGACGGATACCCTACCAAACAACATAGTTGGTGGGTTCAGCTTTATGTTTGTTATTGGTGCTTTATTTGGCGAAATTGGTAAGAGACTGCCAATTTTCAATAAGTATATTGGTGGAGCGCCTATCATGATCTTTTTGGTCACAGCGTGGCTGGTACATGTTGGTTGGCTCAGACAAAACGAAATCAACACCGTCACTGAAGTCATGAAAAAAACGGATTTTCTCGATCTATTTATTGCGGTATTGCTTACGGGTTCAATTTTAGCAGTTAACCGAAAGCTGCTAATAAAATCTCTTATTGGCTATATCCCATCTATTCTGGCAGCTGTACTCGGTGCGGCAATCATGGGAATTATCGGTGGGATGCTATTCGGCATTCCAGTTAGCCGCATTTTGATGTTATACGTATTGCCGATCATGGGCGGGGGTAACGGCGCAGGCGCCATTCCGCTTTCAGAAATTTACCACTCGGTCACTGGTGGTTCAAAAGAGCATTATTACTCAGTTGCCATTGCAATATTGACCATAGCTAACGTGGTTGCAATTTTTGCTGCCGCTATTCTCAATGGGATTGGGCAGAAAAGACCTTCACTAACTGGCAATGGTGAACTCATTAGAAATTCGAATTTTGATGCGGACACCCAAGCCGTTGCCCCCATGATTAGCGCACGAGAAATCGCCATTGGTTTAATGTTGGCAGCATGTGTTTATACGCTATCATCAGCCCTCTCTAAACATATTCTTCCTGGTTTCGGCGACGTCAAAATCCACACTTTTGCGTACATGGTTGTCATTGTCGCTATCATCAATGCTTGTGGTTGGTGCTCGGATGAAATTAAAGAAGGCAGCAAACATCTCGCCTCCTTTTTTACTACACATTTGCTATGGGTGCTGATGGTTGGTGTCGGTATTGCTTATACCGATCTAGGTGAGATATTAAATGCACTGACTTTCACTAACCTCATTGTCGCAACACTCATTGTTTTTGGGGCTATCTTTGGCGCCGCTATTGGTGGTTGGCTAATGGGTTTCTATCCAATTGAGTCTGCCATTAGCGCAGGGTTATGCATGGCAAATCGCGGTGGCTCTGGCGATTTAGAAGTCTTATCTGCAGCCAATCGAATGAGCCTGCTTTCCTACGCACAAATCTCATCTCGTTTAGGTGGAGGTATCGTTTTAGTTATTGCCAGCGTCGTATTTGGTATGTTTACTCACTAAACATGCCTAAAGGGTTGGGTTTTCCCCAACCCTTTTACGGCTCAAATCTGTGATCCACAAAACAGCTTTCATTACTGACACGTTTTTATCCCATCTAAGTCTTCAAGCACTCTAGCCTTCCCCTTTCACTATCTGCTAATTTATCGCTCAATTGCAATGACACAAATACCATGGCTTTTTTTTCAAATTCCAAACACAAGCAAAGATTATCCTTCACTCAGCGGGTGCTTTTTCTCCTGCTTGCCGTTGCTGTTTTTCAAGTCGCTATCATCGCAGGTTTCTATCACTTTTATTTCTCTGATGTATTGAAGCAACAGGTAAGTAAACGTGCTCTTGTTCAAGCAAGAGAAATCGCAAGCGATCCTCAATTAATAACCGCAGTAAAAAACGAAGACGTTAATGCGGTACACAATCAAATTGCTCGCTTGCAAGCGCTTACAGACGCTAAATTTATTGTCGTCGGTGATAAACACGGTATTCGATTGGCGCATCCTAACTCACACAAAATAGGCTTGCCTATGCAGGGGGGGGATAACGAGAAAGCGCTTAAGTTTGGCCTTCACTATACGTCCCTGCGCCAAGGTAGTTTGGGCTGGTCTGTTCGGGGGAAATCGCCTATTGAAACCAAGCAAGGAAAGATTGTTGGCGTAGTTTCAGTGGGATACTTACTCAGTGGTGTCAATGCAACTTTATTGCTCTACTCCACACCTTTTTTTGTGGTACTTGGCTTAATACTGCTAAGTTCGATGGCGGCGGCTTGGGTATTTTCCAAACACATTAAAAGACAGATGTATGGTATGGAACCCAAGGAAATAGCCACCACGCTGCAAGTACAAAAATCGGTATTAGAAGCAGTCTACGAAGGAATTATCGCTGTTGATAAAAGTGGAAACATTATCTCTGCAAACCAACAGGCACTTAAAATACTGGGGGTTGCGGCTCAGTCAAAATTGATACAAGGAAAAAACGTAAAGGAAATACTTACCCCGGCCGACTTTTTTATCGGAGAAGACATCAGTTCTACAACAGCTAGCCATCTTCCTCAAATCATCAGTTGCAACGGAGAAACATTAGTCGCGACAAGAGTCCCTCTTAATCAAAATGAACCGAACTCTGGCTGGGTAACCAGCTTTAAAATTCGAGATTCAAAAAGTACTCTGACTTCCCAACTTATGAATGTCCGTCAACAAACCGATGATCTTAGAGTGCTTAGCCACGAATACGCGAATAAACTATCAACGGTGAGTGGCTTAATTCAATTGGGACATCATCAAAAAGCGCTAAATCTAATCCGTAAAGAATCAGAGTCACATCAAGTTTTTATCGACCACATTGTTCGCACCTTCTCCTCAAAGGTTATAGCTGGACTGCTACTTGGGAAGTATGGACGTGCAAAAGAGTTAGGCCTAGCACTAGAGTTCGATCCATATTGTCAATTATCTGAAGTACCAACACAGCTAACGGAAGATGAACTGGCAACGGTGGTTGGCAACCTTTTGGACAACGCATTTGAAGCAACCATCGCTAACGCGAACAGCCACCGCAAAGTTACTTTTCTATTGTCTGACGCCAACGCCTCGGAATTGGTTATTGAAGTCTCAGATAATGGATTAGGTATTGAAGATTCACTAAAAGAATCCCTGTTTGAAAAAGGGATCAGTAGTAAAACACAGCCTGGGCATGGCATTGGTCTTTATTTGATTCATCAGCTAGTAACGAGTTGCGGTGGTTCAATATTGATTGATGACGCTGAGCCACATGGCACTATTTTTTCTATTTTTATTCCTAACGAGAAAGTAAATAATGGAAGTATACGATGTGTTAATCGTGGAGGATGAGAGCAACCTTGCAGACTATCACTCTCACTATTTACAGCAAACCCAACGATTTAGGCCAATTGGCATCGCAAAAAGTATTGCCGAGGCCAAACAGATGCTTCGCATACTCAAGCCAAAGTTGGTTTTGCTAGATAACTACTTAACAGATGGTAAAGGCATTGAACTTCTCAAGGAAATCAATGCAACTCATCCCGCTCCGGACGTGATATTTATAACCGCAGCCAATGACATGGAAACGGTAAGAGATGCTGTCCGCTGCGGCGTGTTTGATTACCTAATAAAGCCGATTTCCTATGATAGACTTTCAGACTCCTTAGAGCGGTATTTAAAGTACACTAACTCTTTAAAAGCCAGCGACAATATCAATCAGCGCCATGTCGATGAACTATTCAACTTCCAATCCAAGTCATCGGCTTTACCAACCCTACCAAAAGGTATTGACGAGCTAACTTTAGAATTGGTCATTAACGCCTTTTCCGACTCAGAAAGCATCTATACCTCAGTCAGCCTTGGCGAAATAACTGGCATTAGTAAAACCACGGCACGACGATATCTCGAATACCTTACAGCCCAAGGCTTTTTAGCCGCTGTCATTCAACATGGCAAAGTCGGCCGACCAGAAAGAGTTTATAAGAAAAACAACTGAAAAAAAGCCCAAATACTTTTCGTATTTGGGCTGGCCATGAAGACCTATGGATTTCAATAACCTGATCTCGGGATAATTTAAGCCTATCAGCACCGCTCTTTTAGTGTCTAACGTCGTTAAAATCAACGCAATAGACTCGCTATTGCTTATGATTCTGCCTAGTTATCCATCTAAAATATCGGCACTGATATCTTTAACGGACTAATCCATTAAGCGCTTGGTTTTTATAGACTTTATTATCCCGAGTTCAGGTTAAATAAGTGACTTATTGGCCTACGGTAAGCTCCACGATATTTTGCCTTTTCGGCTGAGCACTAAATAGAGACATTACGTAACCTACGATGACCACTACAAGCGTTCCAAACACCCCATAGAAGAAGAAATTCAGATCAGTAAATTGACGCAAGCACAGTACAGTGACAACGCTGACCACCACACCAAATAACGCTCCCAACGCATTAGCTCGTTTTATAAATATGCCAAGCATGAATAAGCCAGTCATTGGGCCTCCCATCAAACCTAGTAGGCTATTAAACGCATCCCAAATTTCAGATTCATTTGCATAAATCAAATAGGTAGATGCGCATACACCTAACACACCAGAAATAACGGTAAGCAATCGACCTACTTTCAGTTTACGCTCCGAGCTTGGGTTCTGGCTAAGCTTCTCGTAAATATCAGAGGTAAAACAGGCGGAAATACTGTTCAGACTACTTGATATACTGGATTGTGATGCGGCAAAAACAGCAGCAATAATGATCCCAGCGATACCCGC
This sequence comes from Vibrio sp. A37, assembly GCF_059777565.1. Lineage (NCBI taxonomy): Bacteria > Pseudomonadati > Pseudomonadota > Gammaproteobacteria > Vibrionales > Vibrionaceae > Vibrio > Vibrio sp. A37. The sequence continues at coordinate 113,825 of NZ_JBLNLI010000006.1, forward strand.
TGGCATTTGTGAAATAACATAGAACGGTAATATCCCACCAGTATTAAAATCTGCTGGAAGTAATTCAGGATGCTGAGTGTAGTAAACGTACAATGCCGTTCCCACAGCAAAGAAGAATACAGGCACACACGCCACTAGCTTGGCATTGGTAATCAATGCTTTCTTGGTTTCTTCGATATTGTCGGTCACGATGTAGCGCTGAACGACATCTTGGCTAGCAGTGAATTGCTGTAAAGCTGCGAAGAAAAAACCAATACATAACACGGGTACCGTGCTGTCAGTCCAGCTCCAAGCAAATTTATCAGCCGGGAAATATTTGTCTTGCTCTGCGGCATAGCTGAATATCTTGAACATCCCACCATCAACGTTAAAGCAGATCATAACAAAGATTAAAATTGCAGCAGCTGACAGCATCAGCCCCTGAATTACATCAGTCCAAATAACACCTTCAATACCACCAAGAAAGGTATAGATAATGCAAAGTACACCAATTAAAAATACAATGGTTAGTGGGCTGATATCAACGAATGGCATTAACGCTAATGCGGTTAGATAAATAATGATTGAAATGCGACCAACGTGAAAAAGCATAAATGAAATGCTGCCGAATAGGCGCATTTTTACATCAAAACGTCTCTCTAAATATTCGTAAACAGACGTTAAATTCAGCTTACGAAAGAAAGGGATATAGAACCAAAAGACCACTGGAAGCACAGCAACAGCCATATATTGCCCAACGAGAAATGTCCAATCTCCTGTATACGCTTTCGCCGGAATAGACATAAAAGTAATGGAGCTTAACGTCGTAGCAAAAACACTGACCCCTGCCGCCCAACCAGGGATTCGTCCACCAGCTTTGAAGTAATCATCTGAAGATTTTTGCCGTTTAGCGAAATACATTCCCACTGCCATGATTGCTGCCAGATACAATAGCAACGCCACGTAATTGAGTGTGCCAAATGAATGAGCTTCCATAAAATAAGCCTTTTGTTGTAGAGGTTACACGTCTTGTTTTAGCTGTTGATTTGCCCATGACGCGGCTCCAAGTAACCCTGCATCAGCACCGTGCCGTGCATGTTTGAGTTTTACTTGGTAAACGTCAGGCATGTTGGATAAATAATCTCGGACAAGGGGTAAGTAGCCGGGAGCCAATCCAACGCTTCCGCCCAATACAACCACTTGCACGTCAAAGGATATTTTTAGATTGGCAACCGAGTTGGCAATGGCTTGCGCAGAGCAGGATACAATGTCGATAGCACGTGGATCATTTTGTTCAAAATACTCAAATACCGTCTTTCCTGAACAATCGTTGCCAAAATATTCTCGACCTAATGCTGCAATGGCTCTTCCTGATGCAATACTCTCTAAGCAGCCTTTTCGACCACAGCCACATATCGGCCCGTTAGGATCGGCTATGGTATGCCCAATATGACCGGCTATACCGTGATGGCCAATAACCATTTGACCTCCAATAACAAGGCCTCCACCGACTCCGGTTGAGACGGTAAGAAAAGCCATCTCGGATACGCGATCATCTATAGACTGGTATTCTGCCCAAGCCGCTGCTTGAGCATCATTAATCACAACGACTGGTTTCTTGCTCAACTCTTCTATGGTCGCTTTTAAAGGAAACCGATTCAGCCCACCAAGATTATCTGGATTTAATGCGACCAACTCCCCTTCATCGATAATCCCAGTCGAGGCCACTGCAATACAATCTGTGTTATCTATCCATGGAGAAATCAGATGACTAAGAGACTCAATAAGCCGTTGAGGTTGATGAGACGATGGAGTTTCAATTTGTTTTCTCGATTCGATTTGACCATCTCGGACGATAGCTGCAGCGATTTTAGTACCGCCTATATCGAGTGCTAGGCAGGAAGACATTTAGCGACCTCATTTCTTGCTTGTTGAACGGACAATGCAAACCATTCGCATATATGCTCAATACGAGTGATTGCAGAGCCCACTGTAACGCAACTCGCTCCCGCTTTAATTGCCTGAGCAGATAACTCTGGAGAGTTATAACGGCCTTCTGCCATCACAAAGCAGCCGCGCTTAGCTAACGCTCGAACTAAAGCAAAATCAGGCTGATCTGGTGTATTTCCTGATACATATCCAGATAAAGTGCTGCCAATGATCTCTACACCAATAGATTGCGCATAGATCCCCTCTTCAAGATTTGAACAATCCGCCATTGCAATACAACCTAAGTCATGAATTTTCTCAATAAGTAGCTGAATTGAAACTGGTCTAGTCCTATCAGTAGCATCGATAGCAATAATGTCTGCACCTGCCTGTTTTAATGCAATCACATCTTCGATGAAAGGCGTAATACGAACTGGAGAGTCCGCTAAATCTCGCTTAATAATGCCAATGATCGGTACAGTCACATGAGAGCGAACTGCTTTTAGATTGGCGGTGCCTTCAATGCGAAGTGCCACCGCGCCACCCGCTACACTCGCTTGAGCCATGGCTGCTACAATACTTGGATCGTCCATCGGCCCGTTGTCGACTGGTTGACATGAAGACACAAACCCTTGAGTAAGCACCTCTAGACATCGATTCTTAACCTTACTCACAATAGTTTTACTCCATAAATAATAAAAAAAGAGAGTATTACTCCATTTTTATCAATCGGAGCAATACTTCAAGTTTAATTTTCAGAATGGAGATCTAAGTCTCAATGGAAGTATTGAGATGTGATGGGAGTTCAATATGGTGTGGAGAATTTGAGCTCTAATAAAAATTGCGAAATTAGTGCGTATTAGGAGAGATACGATGGCAAAACAACGTGGGCCGATATCTGGGTATGAACTGCATGAGCCGGTAAATGTCGCTTGTGGTTTTGTCTTTTTAGTTACTGCAGCAATTTATTTATTGTCTTTCTTTGGAATTGAATACGAGCCTTTAACTAAGTTCATTGGTTATCTCGCACTTGGCGTTGTTGTTGCCATTATTTCACCTCGACTAAAGATTTGGGTCAAAGTCGAAACGAGCACAAATACCCCTAAAGCGCTCACCAATAAAATGTCTGACAGTCAAGGTAAATAGCTTCTGTTTCAGATATGCTAAGCCACACGGTGCAATCCTATAGCGGTGTGCGTATACCCTTCTTAAAAACATACAATATCAAATAGGAGAAGGTGATAGCATTAGATTAAGACTGGTTTAAGATTCACCTAGGAATTAAATGCTGCTTTTGCTGTTAACTTCAGCCTTGCTACTGATCATCGTAGCGCTTGTGCATACTATGATGAGCATCGTGCTTTCACCCACTATTTGTAGAAATCCTCTAAGTCGAACTATCTACAAACTGACTGCCATTATTGGTACTCCTATTCATGAGTTATCTCATGCAGCTGCCTGTGTTCTATTTCGACATAAGATAACAAATATGAAGCTCGTTGATTTATCGTTTAGTAGCCCTGCTCTGGGATATGTGAATCATAGCTGGAATACTCGCTCTGTCTATCAATCTATTGGATGTTTTTTTATTGCTATCGCACCATTAATAACGGCTAGTATCGTTGTGTACTTTGCCTACGTACACAATCAATGGCCAAGGGTAATGGTTTATTCACACGATACGGATATCCAACAAGCTCTAATGACAACACTTTCCAACGCTGGGGCTTGGGTTATAGATTGGATTTTATCAGCAACAAAAAGCTTAAGCTCATTTGCTAAACTGCTATTGGTCAGCCTTATCTGCTTTCACTGTATTCCAAGTAAAACAGACTTTCACAACGCTGCAAAAGGCAGCGTTATCGTAACTATAATTGTCATTATTTTCGTTGGGCTAAGTCTGATTGCTAAAAGCATGGGAATTCATATTCTCTCAAGCCAGTACTACGCGTTTGCGATGTTCAATTCGTTGACATTAACAGCCAGCGTATTATTGCTGGCTCAGCTGTTTTGGCTAGTACTCTTCTCGATTGCGAAGGTAGGTCGGTAGACTTTAGCTGTGAATATAAGCAACCAAATCTAATTAAAAATGACAAAGAGGGTTTAGATGTTTATAGGAAAGCGTAATGAGATGTGCTGAAATAATGAACGTTCAACAAATCCAAGTCCATACTTCTTACTAAAGAGCATAAATTTTTTGGAGTACTAGACTCTTAAATTGTCCAAAAACTCATATCGTTTCCTATACATTTTTCTTTTCGATCTCGAAAGTAAATCAAGGTTTTTTCGAGTTTGTTCTAATGGTATTTGATAGAATTTAGAACCCAGAATTCTGCCGCCATGTTCCTGCCAATAACTATTAAAATTAAAATGTATATTTTTATACTTTATCGACGCGTATGTATGGTTTTCATTGTTCACACCCAATATATGATGAATGTCTTTACTTTTAAGCCATAATCTCAGAACTTCAAGTATTAGAGATTTAGGGCGTAGGCCAAATAGATTTTTTGTCACTTTTTTTGAAAAACCATTATCATGTTCTGGTCCTTGAACGCCACCAATATACGCCTTGTTTTCATATATTGTAAAAGATAGAACATAATAATCATTAATAGCGTCAGTCAACCTTAACGTTAATTCGCCTTCTTTCCAGTATCTTCGCTCATAAGACAAGATAAAATGATATGACTCTTCGCCAATCATCACACTGCTGATAGGTACTCCTGTTTTATACACATCCATTAAGTCATTGTTTTCTATCCAATTATGATGTTTTACAATCATATCCATCGTGAGTTTTTTCTTTAAACCTATCGCCATATACCGGCGGGTAGATTTATTAAAAAACTTGGGGTGAGCCTCTAAAATCAATTCTAATACTTTTGGACTCATGTGGTTGTATAAATATCTAAGGTAAGGATAGTAAAATATCGCTTTAAATATAAACTCCGTTTGCTTATATTTTCTATTTGGGTAGGACAGTTTAGATATTCTATAAATATTCATAATGTTTAATATTGCATTCATATTCCAGTTTTATTTATATCGTAAACTTCATCTCTTCCCTCAGATAAGAAAAATAGAAGCATGATCCTTTTACAAACCTATGATTATAAACTTTACTTCCCAATATTATGTCAAGAATATTTCAATTTAGATCAAAATAGCCGCCTCTACAAAGCCACATAACCTCAACTCAAGACAAGTTTCTAGGTAGTTTTTTTCCACGACTAGTTAGGGTTAATGCGATTCAAAGCATTGCCCAGAAAACACATGACGACTTCCAGTTTCGACAGCTTAGAGAAATAGAGGAGAACTCGATGATGATTTTTACATTAAACAGTTAGAAGAATTCCATTGGCTTTTTCTGAGACTGAAATCCGTGATTGAACGGAATATTCTCTAATCAGTAATCGCTTCCGTGGTTTTTAATTTCTTCGCCATCGTACCGGACATATCTCTTTGTACTAGTAATGTGTAGAGAAGATCAATTACAAATAGCTGTGAAACTTTGGTGCCAATGGAGTCTCCTTGCAATTGCCCTTGATTGTTACCATTCACGAGTATGCTGTCGGCATATTGCGTCATGGTTGAACGAGGATTATGAGTTAGGGCAATCGTCGTTGCGCCGCTGTCTTTTGCTAGCTGTAATGCTTTCGTTGTTTCCAGTGACTCTCCTGAGTGGCTAATACCGATAGCTACATCACCCGGTTGTAGCAAGGAAGCTTTGATATACATGAAGTGATTATTGGAAAAAGCGTCCACGTTAAGCCCAATTCTCATGTATTTATATTTCGCACTTTCTGCACTAATACCTGATGAACCAACACCAAAAAAGTAAATGGCGTTCGCTTGGCTGATAGACGCTGCCGCCTGCTCTAACTGGCAAAAATCAACTAGTGTGAGTGTTTCCGATAAAACATTATTTATCGCGGATTGCAGCTTCTTACCTAGAATATCAATACTATCATCTGGCGTGATATCAGTATCGAGTATCGAGGAATCAACAGACTCAGAAGTAGACATTTCAACAGCTAACTCAAGCTTAAAGTCTTGATAACCTTTAAAACCCAGTGTGCGGCAAAATCGAATTATCGTAGCGTCACCTGCATTAACCAACTGAGATAATTCGGCAATAGAAAGCTGACTAATCTTCTCCGGTTGGGAGACAACAAAATCAGCAATCCGCTTTGAAGAAGGCGTCAGGCTATTATACAAGCTACCAATTGTATAAATAATATTGCCTGCTTTGGTTTTCTGCTGTGACATACTGGCGCTTCTCTTCTGTTGATAAAACTCATAGGTAAGAGCATTTTAACTTATTATGAGTCAAATTGAAGTATTACTCCACCGCAAACTTGGGACGTCGATAATCGCTATTTCCTCTTAAATAAAACATTTACATATTGACCAAACGACCATCAGCTTCACATAAATGAGTATGTTGCTCAAAAGTGTCTTGAAGTACGGAATATAACTCCATACCATCATAAAACTCCACTTATGTAGTTTGATATGAAGTTTTACTTCCAACTGTTTTATTGATTATTTAGAGAGGAAAACATGAAAAAGCTCACAGGCTTAATTGCAGCTCCGCACACTCCTTTTACCTCAGACAACGAAGTCAATTTGTCTGAAATCGATAAAATAGCGCGCCACCTAATCACTCAAGGAGTCAAAGGAGCTTATATATGTGGGACCACAGGAGAAGGAGTTCATTGTAGTGTGGATGAAAGAAAAGCAATTGCTCAGCAATGGGTTAAGGCTAGTCATGGACAGCTAGATCTCATCATTCACACTGGCGCATTAAGCATCAAAGACACCCTCGAGCTTACCGCTCACGCGGAAACTCTAGATATTTTTGCAACCTCAGTGATTGGACCATGCTTCTTTAAACCCAGTAGTGTAAAAGAATTGGTGAACTACTGTGCCGAAGTTGCCAAAGCTGCACCTTCAAAAAGATTTTATTACTACCACTCAGGAATGTCAGGTGTGAATCTAAATATGGAGCAGTTTCTACTCGAGGCTGATAAGCAGATTCCTAACCTATCAGGTATCAAATTCAACAGTCATGATCTGTATGAATACCAACGCTGTTTGCGTGTTTGTGATGGGAAGTTTGACATACCTTGGGGCGTAGACGAATTTCTCCCTGGAGCCTTAGCGGTAGGGGCTCAAAGTGCTGTAGGAAGTACATATAACTACGCTGCAAAACATTTTCACTCGATCATCGAATCATTTGAATGCGGTGATCACGAAGCTGTGCTCAACAAAATGGATAGCGTTTTGGCATTAATTGATGTCCTAATAGAATTTGGAGGCGTTGCGGCGGGTAAAGCAGCGATGACACTACATGATATTGATGCTGGCAATCCTCGTCTACCACTCAAAAGTCTAACTAGTGAACAAAAAGAGGCCGTTGTCGACCTCATGCGTGATGCTAATTTCTTGTAATTCAAGGTAAATCAAAGACTAATGCGATAACAGGCTCTGAGCTTTTATTGACAAACTCTACTTCACTTGGTGCATCAAGATGGGCTCCATCACCAGCTTCTAGAGCAACATTGTTAATGTGTAGAAGCTCGCCACTGACTTGATGCACATACATATTTCGGCCCAAACTTGCATCAATCGTGGCTGTGCTGTTTGGCTCAAGTACTAATTGATATAAGGTCGCATCTTGCTTAATCCTCAGTGTGCTATCGATGCCATTTGGCGTAGCAATAGTTGTAAAACCTGCCTTACTACCAAAGTCCCGTTGTTGGTATTCAGGAGACTCACCAAAACGATTCGGTTTAATCCAGATTTGCAATAGCCTCAAGGTTTCAGTGTCTGAAGGATTGTACTCACTGTGATATATACCGCTGCCCGCAGACATTAACTGGAACTCGCCAGCAGAAAGAATTCGACGATTTCCTTGGCTATCTTTATGTTCTATTGCACCTTCAATTACATAAGTGAGAATTTCCATATCTCGGTGCCCGTGAGTATCAAACCCTTTTCCCGGCTCTATGATATCGTCATTAATCACACGCAGCACAGATACACCCATGTGCTCGGGGTCATAATAATCTCCAAATGAAAAGCTATGTTTTGTATCCAGCCAACCGAAGTTAGCGTGGCCTCTATCATCGCTATGCCTCACTGTGATCATAATTTCCCCCTATATGGAATTTTTGTTGCACGTATTTAGCGTATGAAATATTGCGCAATTAAAACATCACGAAATTTTGATCGTCTCATTCGATGAATTTGAAGAAGCCAAAAAAAGAGAGCCGAGGCTCTCTTACACTACAGGTGAATACAATCAGCAAATCAGTCGAACTTATACAACACTTTGACCGAATCATTTAAGTTGGCTGCATTAGCATAGCCAATTGTATCCGTGCTTTTTGAAACACTAGCGATCATATCTACACTGTTTGGCACGCTTTCTGGCATTTTTGCTTCGCCAGTAAACATCATTTTAGTCCAATAAGATTTCAATTGATTCTCACGTTTTTTCAATATCTTCTTATTAAACGTTTGACGTGTAGGGTCGCCTTTTGCAAGGTAAAGAACCTGCACATGGTCTACACCTTCGACTTTATTAAGCTTGCCTAAAAATAAACTTTTTACCTGAGATTTAGACAATTCAGGCATGCTTTTACTGCCAATGACTACAATCTCTGCGTTTGCTACGCTTGCAAAACTTAATAGAAAAGCAAACATTAAGAAATACCATTTCATCATTTGCCTCCTAGAACGTTAAATCTAATCTAACAGTATAGATGACTAAACTATCTGTCGTAGATTGACTGGCCAATGCTTTCGCGGCTTTACCCGCTAATGCACCATTGGTATCACCAAAATTGTCCAACAAGGTCACATCACCTTTCAGCGCAATATTTTCGTATAAATCCCAACGCACCCCAATCGAATAGGTGTTGTACATAGTGTCAAAAAATGTCTGCGATAAAGAGTTTGATTCGCGCAAGCTGTCATCCGTAGAGCGAATAAAGCCAGCTGTAACATAAGGCAAGAAATCATCAACATAGTAACCAAAGGTTATGTAGCCCGAGTTCCAGTCTGGATACACACCTGCAGTGTACTGCCTTATCAGTTCAGCAATAACTAACAAGTCACCGTCATCGTAAGAAAAGCCAGAGCCTAAGAAGAACGCGTTTTCATCATTCAACTCACCTAAATTAAGGGAAGTGCTCCCATTAACTAGGAAGCTATTTGGAAATGAAGAGTTGCCGCTATCCAGAGTCACTCCGTTCGCTTTTCCCCCTACAACACGAAACATCATATCATCGTAATCGAGTGTCAGGTTTAAGCCATAGATAACTGGAAAGTTCGTGGTACCAAATGTCGTATCTGGGTTGGTTGAACCATAGAAAGTTTGAACACGCAAACTCGAAGCATCGAGATCGAAGCTATACGTAGCATCCACCCCAGTATAATTGGTGAATGGCATCAGACCGTATACGTTGACTGGTGTCCGAGCCCACGGATAGGCATAACCAACATCAATAAAATCTGAGTATATGTAAAGTGGTACTCCTAAACGCCCAGCTCTCATCGTTAAGCCCGAATCAAAACGATGTTTAAGGTACGCCCAAGTAACGTCTATCGACCAATCATCTGAACCTTTAGCCACACCTTGGATACCAACCGAGGTACTGTTGCTAAAATCATAGTTCATCTGTAGACCAACCAGAGACAGTTGCTCCCAATCAGAGCGCTTGTCTGTCCCCATTCCATCATAACCATAAGGCTGGCTTTCATAACCTGCGCCAACACTTAAGTAGCCACCAAATGTAAAACGTCCATCCTCTTCGGCATCCTGTGCCATTTGGCTTTGATAGCTAGCAACTTGTTGTTCGAGTATCTCAATTCTCTCTTCAACAGTTGCGTCTGCAAAAGCCAACGGAGTGCTAGCCAAAGCTAACAAACCTATTGGTATTCTCCACTGCATGTACTTACTCCTTGTTGATCAATCAGACTTTAAATTGATTTACAACCACTTGTAATTGGTTAGAAACCAGCTTCACCTGATTGGTTATTTGATCCATTTCGTTAGTGTTGTTACGAACTTCAACAGACACTTTCTCTATTTCATCTATGTTGGCTTGAATACGATTAGACGCTTCTGTTTGCTCAGTAGTAGACGTCGCTATCTGGCCATTAATCTCAGATATCTGTTGCGCTTTTTCGGTGATTTCATTTAGGGAGTTATCAGCTTTTTCAGATTGAGTGACACTTTCTTCCGCTTTAGAGGTACCACGCCCAATCGCCTCGACTGCTGAACGAGAGTAAGATTGAAGCTGAGATAACACTTCTTGAATTTCTTGTGTTGAAGATTGAGTACGAGATGCAAGTGTTCGAACCTCGTCCGCCACTACAGCAAAACCTCGACCATGCTCCCCTGCCCTAGCAGCTTCAATTGCAGCATTTAGTGCCAGCAAGTTAGTTTGTTCCGCAATACTTTCAATAGTTTCAAGTATGGTACTCACGCTACTAGAATGGCTATCGAGGCTCTTAATCGTTTCAGATGTATTTTGTACTTCATCGGCCAGTTGTTGGACAACGTCTAGAGTCGATCTGACCATTTGCTTACCTGTAACAGCAGATTCATTGGTTTCGTTAGCAATCGCAGAAGCTTGATCTGCGAATGAAGCTATTTGATGAACACTTTGGCTCATTCCATCAATAGCTTCTGACGAGCTATGGACTGACTTTTCCTGAGTTGATATTGATTGTTGTGTACTTGAACTGGTATTAGTCAAAAACTCTATAATCTCCACCAGCCCAGCAGTACTGTCATGGACTGACTTAATACTCGTCTGAAGCTTATCAATGAAGACATTAAACCAATGAACTAACTCTTCGATTTCTTGGCTTCCCTTGTACTCAATACGCTCTGTCAGATCTCCTTCTCCTTCCGCGATTTCTCTAAGAGACGTACTGACACGAACAATAGATCGAACAGAAGAACGAATGGTGTAAATGCTAACAACTAAAACACTTACAATAATAATAACGCTTATCCATAAACCATAGGTTTTGGCACTTTGAGAAGTTTCCAGTGAATCCTCGATGACCTTGTTGAAAGCAGTATCACTATTATTTTTCAGTTGCTGTAAATCTTGCTCTAGTTTGATTTTCAGGCTATTTAATTTCTCTCCAAGTGGCCTCACTTGGTTCATGTCTATGGTTTCATCGATAATTCCCTGAGCTAGGTTTCTTCCTTGAGTCATATATTGCTCAGCAACACTGGATACTGCGGTAATAGTATTTCTCTGACTCGGTAATATTTTTTCAATTTTTCCAAGCTCTTCCACTAAAACCTTGTAAGACGCTTCTGCAGTTTTAATCGCATCCTCTTCACCCAAAGTTACTGCAGATTCAAAACTTTGCTCTATCTGCTTTATGGTTCCATTTGCAACGGTCGCGGATTCTAAAACTGGGAAATAGATATTTTTGACCTCTTTAACCCTTTCTTCGTTGTGAGAAAGTATTAAATTGATAATTATCATAAAAATTAAAAAACCAAAGACAGCAGTGAGTGTTGGAATCGCTACTTTATGACTGAATTTCATGTGGCCACACCTAATATCTAAACAAAAACGAAATAGAGCAATCTCTCTGTTATTGCTTAAAGGTATAGTATAAAAAGAATGGAATACAAAAGTTTACGTGACATGTATTGAGTAGGCTTATCGCCATAAAACCTTAGTGATTATAGAAGTTAATCTTTACTAATTAATTAGTTAGTTAATACGTTCTCAATATTGAGCCTGATCTTAATTATTTGTAACAACAGCTATATATGCTTAATCAGAATATATAGCTGTTAATAAAGCGATAAGCTTATCAGCTTAGGTTCTGCTAGGTTTTACATTCTATAGCGTTTTGAGAAATAGTTTTTCTTTAATCTATATACATCAAGAAGAATATGTTTAATGGAGTTCCTCATATAGATTCAACGAGTCATTTTTTTAACAAAAACAACCACGAACAGTGCCATTGTGAAGCTACCCAAAAACGCCTCAAATGCTGCTATAAACCTAGCAAATCCAACAGGTGAAATATCACCATATCCAAGAGTAGTGAACGTTACAACACTAAAATAGAGCGCATTCAGGAACTCAAATAAGTAGAAGCTCCAACCTTCAACTCCTTCATATTTAGGATGTGCAGACGTTGTATCTAAGAAAAAATAGGCAACGGCACACGCGAAAATTAAGCAAAGAGAAAATATGACCACACGTATTGGTGATTCCCCATAACCACAAAATGCATCAACAATTTTTGAAACACACCGATTAAAGCTAAACCTAGGCATTTGATATCGCCTAAAACGCATTTCTTTCTTAAAAAAGAACCCTGCGGTTTCAAAAAGACCTTGAATCTCACATTGTTTTCTTACGTTCCGACATACTTCTTCTGCTTCTTGGTATAAAGATATACTTTGCAGCCTATTGCCTTGTTTCAATGATTGTTTTGCGTCTGCTTCTTGTTTGAGTTCGGCTCCCCAATTTATATTTTCCAGTCTAGCTTTGGAAAGATCAGCTCCTAGCAAATTGCATTTATCGAGCTGTGCACAATGCAAATTTGCCCCATACAGCTTCGCTTTCATAAGCGATGTTCCACGTAAATCCAGCCCAAAAAAATGAGCCCCTGTTAGGTCGGCGCGATAAAAATCAGCCCCCCTACACTTAAAGCCTGCCTTGTTACCTCGATTTACAAGGTTTAAATCTGTTAAATCTGTCTTGGCCAACTGAAATCCATCTAAAGGTTTACCCGCTGCGGCCCATTCTTCGACCTTGTGTTTTATATTATCTTTACTTTTATCGATTTCAGGATCGTGCCAATAACACAAACCTGAATCGCCACAAGATTCATCGCAGCACCAGCCATCGGGATTTTGATAGCTGCATTGGCCTTTTTCTGACTTCATATGCGCTGCCCCCAATCAGTATTAAGTGTAGGTGGTGCATATAAAAGTGTCAGCTTAAAACATTTTGCGCTCTACTTTTTTAAACGATTAACCTTATTTATTTATATTATTCATAATATTAAAAGGATAACTTTTTCTAAACCACTCTAAGCAAGAACTAGATTAATTGCTCGCTCTCCAACAGTTAGCCTTTTCATTAATAACAAATATTAATTTTGTTAAAACTAATTTTTATAGCATTTTATTCCACTGTCGTTATTAGCGAATCAAATCGACTATTTTTTATACACCAAGCTCTTGAGACAATATTGATTTGATTACACAGATAAAATAAATATCTTAGATGGTATTAAAAATGTTAATTTTGTGCTTTATCTCGCATTGCTTAGCCAAAACCACCAACAAAATTACACAAACCATTAACAAAAATTTTTAAACCGTATAATGTTTGTTCGCACAAAATGTGATCTTTTATTAATAAGGGAACCTTTTATGCAGTCAGTGGTAGACTTTCTAAATGGAATTATTTGGAGCCCAGTGCTCATTTATCTTTGCCTTGGGGCCGGTCTTTTTTACTCCTTCCGTACTAAATTTGTTCAGATACGTCACTTCTTTGAAATGTGGCGTTTACTGTTATCAGGTAAAAGTTCAACAGAAGGCATTTCATCCTTTCAAGCACTCGCTGTTTCACTTTCTGGGCGTGTAGGAACTGGTAACATAGCTGGCGTCGCTGCTGCAATTGGTTTCGGAGGCCCTGGCGCCGTATTTTGGATGTGGGTGGTGGCATTTTTAGGTGCTGCTACTGCTTATGCAGAATCAACTTTAGGCCAAATATACAAAGAAAAAGACGGAGATGAGTACCGCGGTGGCCCCGCTTACTACATCGAGAAAGCGATGGGGCAAAAGTGGTACGCATGGATTTTCGCGATTGCTACCATTTTCGCAACAGGTATTCTGTTGCCGGGCGTTCAATCAAACAGCATTGGTAATGCCGTTGAAGCAGCATTTGGTTCTGGTCCATTAATTGAAACGACTATTGGTACATTTAGTTTTGCTAAGGTCTTTACTGGCACAGTGATCTCTATACTTCTCGCATTTATTATTTTTGGTGGCGTTAAACGAATAGCAAACTTTACTCAAGTTGTCGTACCATTCATGGCTTTGGCCTACGTGATCACAGCCTTCGTCATTATCTTACTTAACATCAATGCTGTTCCACATATCTTCTCAATGATTATTTCTGATGCTTTCACACCAATGGCTGGAGTCGGAGCTGCGATTGGTTGGGGAGTGAAGCGTGGTGTCTATTCGAATGAAGCAGGACAGGGTACTGGCCCTCACGCAGCCGCAGCAGCGAATGTTGAACACCCAGCACAGCAAGGATTAGTTCAGTCTTTCTCTGTCTATATAGACACTTTGTTAGTTTGCTCTGCAACAGCATTTATGATTCTGATTACCGGCGCATTTAATGTCCATGGGGCAGCTGAGGGTACCTACCTTGTGCAAAATATCGCTTCAAACATTACCGCAAATGGACCGGTGTTTACTCAAATGGCTGTCGATACTGCCATCCCTGGTGTAGGAAAACCATTCATCGCATTCGCTCTGTTCTTCTTTGCTTTCACAACTATTTTAGCTTACTACTACATTGCTGAAACTAACGTCGCATATATCCGTAGAACGTTTAAAGTTAGCGGACTCATGTTTGCACTTAAAGTCGTGCTTATTGCCGCGACCTTCTATGGTACAGTAAAAGCTGCAAATCTCGCATGGGCCTTAGGTGATGTTGGTGTAGGGCTAATGGCTTGGCTAAATATTGTCGGCATTCTAATAATTTGCTTCCTGTCCAAACCCACATTAAAAGCGCTGAAAGACTACGAAGAGCAACAAAAACGTGGTGTTAAGCATTACCCATTTGACCCAGTCACACTTGGTATTAAAGGCGCTGATTACTGGGAAGAAAAATTCAAAAATCAGCAAAAACCAGAAAGCAGCGAGCAACGAGATAGTAAAGCTGATCAAATTCAGCAACCCTCAACATAACTTATATAGAAAAAGGCTTGAGTAGATATCTACTCAAGCCTTTTTAATGTGGGTTTAGCTGACTCTAAAGTGATTAAGCTGCTACCGGTGCAGATACTGCTTTTTTCTCACCGATAGGTAATACTGTACGTCCGAACTCATTGTTTACAACTTGTGCAACTGCAAAGTAGATAGCGCTTAGTCCGCAGAATATGCCTTCATAGCCAGCGAAGGTACCAATCGCAGCATTTCCTGTGAATTCATGAATAGCAAGCAATACAAAAAGAATCGTTAAAGAAGCAAAAACGACTTGCTTCGCTTTTGGGTAGCATAGAGAACCAATAAACATAAATGCAGTGAAGATACCCCAAAATAGCAAGTATGCTCCCATTGCTGCACCTGTTGCCGCAGGAAGTCCCATCTTAGGCATGACGATAATACCTACTAAAGTCAGCCAAAATAGGCCATAAGAAGTGAATGCAGTGGTACCAAATGTGTCACCACGTTTGTAACTGATTAGTCCTGCAATAATTTGAGCAATGCCACCATAAAAAATACCCATCGCTAAAACGACGGAAGTCAGCGGCATTAGTCCAGCATTACAAAGGTTAAGTAAAACCGTAGTCATACCAAAGCCAAGTAGGCCAAGTGGAGCTGGATTGCCCAGTTTTGTTGACATGTCAATTACCTCAAAAATATTTTAAAATTTACGCCGGCATTTTATAATTGACACTAATATAAAATCCACAAAATATTATCAAAACTTAAGATTTCATTAATAGTGCTTTTGATGCAGATAATTAAATATTTAGATAAAGAAAAAGCCAGCTCTAAAGCTGGCTTTTTTAATCAGTTTTATAATCAAAGAAACAGTAGTGATTATTCCCACTCAATGGTCGCTGGCGGTTTACCTGAGATGTCGTAAACCACACGAGAGATACCATCGATTTCATTGATGATGCGGTTAGAAACCTTACCAAGGAAGTCGTATGGTAGATGTGCCCAGTGAGCCGTCATAAAGTCGATAGTTTCTACAGCACGCAGTGATACTACCCAATCGTACTTACGGCCGTCACCCATCACACCAACAGAGCGAACTGGCAAAAACACCGTAAATGCTTGCGACACTTTGTGGTAAAGATCGGCAGCGTGAAGCTCTTCAATGAAGATTGCATCTGCACGGCGCAGTAAGTCGCAGTATTCTTTCTTGATTTCACCCAAAACACGAACACCTAAACCTGGGCCCGGGAATGGGTGGCGGTAAAGCATGTCGTATGGAAGACCAAGCTCTAAACCGATCTTACGTACTTCGTCTTTGAACAGTTCGCGCAATGGTTCAACCAAGCCCATCTCCATATCTTCAGGCAAACCACCTACGTTATGGTGAGATTTGATGACATGCGCTTTGCCCGTCTTAGAAGCCGCAGACTCAATCACATCAGGGTAGATAGTACCTTGAGCAAGCCATTTCGCATTCTGAAGCTTTTTCGACTCTTCATCAAACACATCCACAAATACGTGACCGATAGTCTTGCGCTTGTCTTCAGGATCCGACTTACCTTTTAACGCGTCAAGGAATCTGTCTTCTGCGTCAACTTTGATGATGTTCAAGCCAAATTTGTCGCCAAACATATCCATCACTTGCTGACCTTCGTTTAAACGAAGCAGGCCATTGTCAACAAACACACAAGTTAGCTTATCGCCAATCGCTCGGTGCACAAGCATCGCAACGACTGAAGAATCGACACCACCTGAGAGACCAAGAATCACCTCATCGTCACCCACTTGCTCTTTAATACGAGCAACCGCGTCTTCGATGATAGATTCTGAAGTCCAAAGGCGCTCACAGCCGCAAACACCAAGAACAAAGTTCTCTAGCATTTGTAGGCCATTTTTAGTGTGAGTCACTTCTGGGTGGAACTGTACGCCGTAGTATTTCTTCTCTTCATTCGCCATTGCTGCGTATGGACAAGTTTCTGTCTCGCCTGCTTTGACGAAGTCTGAAGGAATTTCTACCACTTTGTCGCCATGGCTCATCCAAACATCTTGCGTTTCTTCAAGATCTTTAAAGATAGAAGAGGCACCAGAAACTTGAACTTGAGCATAACCAAATTCACGCTCATCAGAACCTGCAACCTTACCACCTAGCTGCTCCGCCATAGTTTGCATGCCGTAACATACACCTAATACAGGAACACCAGAATCAAACACATATTGTGGTGCACGTGGTGAGTTTTGTTCTGTTACGCTTTCTGGACCACCAGAAAGAATAATGCCGTTCGGGTTAAATTCGCGGATATCCGCTTCGTCGACATCCCAGCTCCATAGTTCGCAATAAACACCGATTTCACGAACGCGGCGTGCAACTAGCTGAGTGTATTGAGAACCAAAATCTAGGATCAAAATACGTTGGTCATGAATATTTTTAGTCATTTGGGCAATCTTTTATCAATCTGTTGTAACTTAACTTTTCGTAGCAAAACGGGTTATGCAATTTGCATTATTGCCCTAAACGATAGTTTGGCGCTTCTTTAGTGATCTGCACGTCGTGTACGTGAGACTCTTTCATACCAGCGCCTGAGATGCGAACAAACTCAGCTTTAGTACGTAAGTCTTCTACAGTTGCAGAACCAGTTAAGCCCATGCTTGAACGTAAACCACCCATTTGTTGGTGAACGATCTCTTTTAAGCGGCCTTTGTATGCGATGCGTCCTTCGATACCTTCTGGGACTAGCTTGTCAGCAGCGTTATCTGTTTGGAAATAACGGTCAGAAGAACCTTGTGACATTGCACCCAATGAACCCATGCCACGATAAGCTTTATAAGAACGACCTTGATAAAGAATAACTTCACCCGGAGCTTCTTCAGTACCTGCGAACATTGAACCAACCATCACACATGATGCGCCAGCGACAATCGCTTTACAGATATCACCAGAGAAACGAATACCGCCGTCAGCGATAACTGGAATACCAAACTCTGCTGCAACTGCTGCTGCATCAGAAATCGCAGTAATTTGTGGAACACCTACGCCAGTAACGATACGTGTTGTACAAATAGAGCCAGGGCCAATACCTACTTTCACAGCGCTGACACCAGCTTCAATTAGCGCTTTTGCGCCTGCAGCTGTTGCAACATTGCCGCCGATGATATCGAGATCTGGGTATGCTGCACGTGTCTCGCGGATACGGTTTAGTACACCTTCAGAGTGGCCGTGAGAAGAATCGATAAGTAGAACATCAACACCTGCTTCAACAAGAGCAGCAACACGTTCTTCATTACCTGCGCCAGCACCAACAGCAGCACCTACGCGCAGACGACCTTGGTCATCTTTACAGGCGTTTGGTTTGCGCTCTGCTTTGTGGAAATCTTTCGCAGTAATCATACCGGTTAATTGGAACTCACTGTTCACAACTAGGATTTTCTCTACGCGAGCTTTGTGCATCTCTTCTTGTACTTCTTCAGGAGAGGCGCCTTCTTTTACTGTTGCTAAACGCTCTTTTGGCGTCATGACTGACTCTACTTTTTTCGATAAGTCAGTAACAAAGCGAACATCACGACCAGTGATAATACCCACTAGCTCATTTTCATTAGTAACAACAGGAAAGCCTGCAAAGCCGTGCTTTTCAGTAAGCGCTTGAACGTCAGAGATTGTCGCATCAGGACGAACTGTTACAGGATGCGCAACCACGCCAGCTTCGAAGATCTTAACTTGGCGAACTTGCTCAGCTTGCTGCTTAACAGACATGTTTTTATGGATAAAACCAATCCCGCCTTCTTGCGCAAGAGCGATAG
This sequence comes from Vibrio sp. A37, assembly GCF_059777565.1. Lineage (NCBI taxonomy): Bacteria > Pseudomonadati > Pseudomonadota > Gammaproteobacteria > Vibrionales > Vibrionaceae > Vibrio > Vibrio sp. A37. Next base: position 132,498 of record NZ_JBLNLI010000006.1, read on the forward strand.
CAAGGCGAGCTTCAGTAACAGTATCCATAGACGCTGATAGCATCGGAATATTCAGAGTGATATTTTTAGTAAGCCGAGTACGTAAATCAGCTGTATTTGGGAGAACGGTGGAGTGTGCTGGCACTAATAATACATCGTCGAATGTCAGCGCTTCTTTGGCAATTCTTAACATTTGCAATATCTCACAATAAGGATAGGTAGAAGATTACCCCAAGCTTTAATAAAGCTATTAATAAAGTCATTGGGATTGGATATTGCGGTGGGATTATACGCCCGACGCAAACGTTTTACCAATCATTTTTTTGATTTTAATTTGCATTTGCCCCCTTGATATGTATTATATTGGCGCTATTCTGCATATCCACGTCTACGTGACTGCCTGTGACGCCGCAATCGAATCAAAATATTTTCACTGTTTCTCGCCTCAATTCTGAAGTTCGTTTACTGCTTGAAAACGAAATGGGTATCGTCTGGCTTGTAGGCGAAATTTCTAACTTCTCTGCCCCTGTTTCTGGCCATTGGTACTTTACTTTAAAAGATACTCGCGCTCAGGTTAAATGCGCGATGTTTCGTGGCAACAATCGTCGAGTGTCATTTAAACCACAAAATGGCAATCAGGTTTTAGTGCGCGCTCGCCTATCGCTTTATGAGCCTAGAGGCGATTATCAGCTTATTATCGAAAGCATGCAGCCAGAAGGCGATGGCCTTTTGCAAAAGCAGTTTGAAGAATTAAAAATGCGCTTGGCTGGCGAAGGGCTATTTGCTCAAGCCAACAAAGTTGAACTGCCTGAACATCCTCGCTGTATTGGAGTGGTGACGTCTAAAACTGGCGCTGCACTTCACGATATTTTGGACGTACTGAAAAGGCGTGATCCGAGCTTACCTGTCATCATCTACCCAACGATGGTTCAAGGAGATGACGCTTCCATTCAAATAGCTCAAGCGATTGGCAGAGCCAATACGAGACAAGAGTGTGATGTGTTGATAGTAGGCCGAGGTGGTGGTTCTCTGGAAGATCTATGGTGTTTTAACAATGAAATTGTCGCCAGAACCATTGCCGCTAGCCAGATCCCGATAGTTAGCGCTGTTGGCCACGAAGTTGATGTCACCATTGCCGATTTTGTAGCAGATGTACGAGCGCCAACACCTTCAGCCGCAGCAGAACTGGTAAGCCAAGATACCAGCTATAAAACGCAAACCGTCAGCGCCAATTTACGTAAACTGCGTGACGCTATGCATCGCAGCATACTGGTCCAAAAGCAAGCTTTCTTGCAGCTGCAACATCGGCTGGATAAGCAACATCCAAACTACAAGTTACAAGTTCAAGCGCAGCAAGTTGACGAGCTGGATTTACGCTTAAGAAATGCCATTCAAAGGCGTTTATCTGATTCCAAAGCCCAGGTAAGAAATTGTAGCTACCAGCTTCGTCTGCACTCACCCGCTACCCAACTGGCTAAGCAAAGAGTAAAGCTAGACAACAATGAACAAAAACTGATTCGCTATGCTGAAAACCTTCTCACCGCTTATCAGCACCGTTTAGCGATGGCAGCAGAAAAGCTCGACACAGTCAGCCCACTGGCAACATTAAAACGCGGTTACTCGATTACTCAGTCCCGTGATGGCAAGGTCATTACTAGCCAACAACAAGTCAATCAAGGTGACAAGATCATTACTCGCCTTGAAGACGGCGAGATTCACTCAACGGTTAACGAAATCAAGCAATCCTGACAAGTATCGTCTGCCAAAGTGAGTATAAAGAGGGCAGATATTCTCTGCCTTCTGTTTTGAATCAATGAAGATTCTTTACTTGCAATTTATTGCCAATAATCAACTTTATACTTCGGTTAGTTCGATAGCACACAGTTTTTAAATTCACTTGCTTTAACATCAACCGAACAAGGCTGGGTTGAACTCAAATCTTTCCACGTCCCTTGGGTTGAGAAAATCACAAATCCTCCATTAGTCAGTGCATATTTACACTCAGCTGCATTGTTTGATTTTTTAAGAATTGGGATTGGTGCACTATTTAGCACGTTGTACTCGTTCTTACTTGCGTCTGGCCATTGAAGGTTAGTTGCCCAATTCTGATCGGGTCTACCTAACGCTGTTTCATACTGCAGCGGCGGTTGTGACGGCGGCAAGGCAGATAAATATGGCAGATCTTTCTGACTCGAAAACGCGATACTACTTGGTGATGGACAATAAAAACTATCAAGTCGACTTTCGCTTTCAGGCACTAAGTCAATCGATACGGTTTTTACGTCGTACTTATATTCGTAAGTGACAGTTAAAACCACATTATTTCCACTCGCTTGAGATGGTAATCCGCTAAGAGAAATATCTAAATTTTTACCGTCTTTATCAATTGCGTCACTCACTTGAATAGCTGAACTAGACTGACCTCTATTGGTCACATCCAAAGTGTATCGACTAAGATCAGTATCAATACCCGTTTTGTTATAGTTCGCGAGGCTGCCTGATAGATTTAGACTATTGCCTGAATAAAAAACTGTACTCATACCAGATAATGTAAAATCGATATAGTGACTATTTTTGTAAGTTATATCGAACGTCGATTGGTTTTGATACGAAGGAGCAATTTTCGTATTGGTCATTTGCACTGCATAACTTTGTCCAAGCATCAAACCTGATAATTTGAGCTCTGCTTTGCTTCCTGCGACTACTAGACTGGATTGAGGCTGCTGCGCATCATTAATCGGATAAACTTTTACAGTATAATCGCTAAGGTTGGTATCCGCTTTACCATTGATTTGTGCCCAATTTCCTTGAATATCAACCGACGAACTTGTAGCAATGTTTTTGCTTGGGTTAAATGCAAAATATTGGCTCGGGTAGATATTAATTGGATTACTTTTAGCAACCATACTTCCATCTTTGTTTTCTATCTTCATCACTAACGGCTGAGTCAATTGAGCTTTACTCGATCCCCATAACGTGACTTGCAAGGTATGATTAATATTATCAATCTTAAAACTTGGTTCCGCTTTAACGCTGCTTGGTGCAACTTCGCCACCTTGGGTAGTATAAAAGTTAACCGAATAATCTGTTTTATCAGTATCCCAAGTCGTTGATGCTCCCTGACCAATATCTTTTGCTAATGTTCCAGTGATCTTCCCTTCAGCATTGCTAACAATATTTATATTCGGTCGGTTAGCTTCTGATACAAATGGAAAGTCCGGCGTACCTACGAAACAAGACACTTTATTTTCTCCTATTTCGCAATTATTTTGAGTTTGGATGGTGTCGCAAAAGTGGCTGTTCAATCCTGTGAATAAACCGAAGTTCTCATTAACATATGAGCACTTTGGCCCATCGGTCGTCACATTCGGATCACTCGTCGCGTCATCAAATGCATCATAAAGTATAAAGTTCTCCGATCCAGATTCTGCCTCGGGATCAGACGACACAGGATTGTTGTATGTGTAGCCTATCGATTGAAAATTGTTAGTACTAGATTGCAACGTGGCCATATTTTTCAGAAATTGTTCAAACGACACGGCACCGGGAAAATTAGAATAAGCGAGGTCGTTACTTTTAGGATAAGTGGGGTAACCTGCTTCACCAATTTGCAAAGACAAATCAGCGAATCCGTCTTTATTTTTCATCGAATTGAATGCAGACAGTGCTGCTGAGTAATTGTGATTGATATCAGTTCTAACAGCCTGATACCAAAAAGGATAAAGATGAGCCGCATATGTTAACCCGTTTGACAGGTTGGACGTTGAAGTGCCTCCCCACTTCAACAGCGAATTAAAGTAAGTTAGCAAACTGGATCTTCCAGTATAGCCACCTGAATTTCCGTTATAGTTCAAAACATTTCGATTAAATTTACTAAACTGCGATTGCTGCCAAGAGCTTGTCCAAACACTATCTTTGATTTGTGTATTGAGATTGATTGACGTGTAAGCAACAGATAGAAATGGAAATTTTGTGTTGAAGTCTGGCGAGCTAGGATCGAAGAAGCGGTAAGTAGGAGTATTCACGTTAGTGGTTTTATCTAAGGTCACAGTGTCTAACATAAGTGGACGATATATCACTGTTTGTGGCTTTACTAATACGTTGTTTTTTGCAGCCTGACGAGTAGGCAACCCTGACGGCTCGTTACTTCCATATGACAACGCCATATCACCTTCAGTAGAGTTGATCGCAAACCTTATCGCCAAATGTTTTTGCGTCGCGACTTTCTCAAACTCCTGTAGAGAATAGCCAAGAGACAATTCATTCTCTACATACTCGGTCAATGACGCATAATTACCATACGTACCATAATTGTTGTCTATGGAGTAAACGATCTTTCCGTTAACTTTCTCAGATTGAATAGGAACAAAGAACTGCTCATTACCTAAAACGACTTCACAGTTTTTCGGCGTTGACTGAGGGTTTTCTTTATTACATATCGTTGTTAAACCATTTTCATTCATCCAATTGGAAATATTATTATCGATAGCACTTTCAGATGCATCAATATTTACACCATTGGCACTTGCTGTCTCCATATCAAAAGGAGAAAATAAAACCCAGCTAATATTATTAATAGTTGATGGCGCATTTATTAAATCTTTTTTAAGTTCTTGTTGTTGAGATATTTTATTTATTCCTCCACTATTTTTTAGGCAAACACCACTTCCTGAGTCAACTTGGTCAAAGTCTCCCATTATTTGTAGTGTTTTAAAATTAGCCCCTTCCATTACACTGAAAGCTTTATCTATTTGACTAATGCTGTAATCGCATTGGGGAGCAAAGTTAACACCAAAACCTTGGTAGCTAACTGGCGCAACTGACTGACTCGGCGCTTGATAGTCACTCAAGTTATCTTGAGCTAATACATTTTGTGCAAGAATAGAAGTTGAACAAGCCAAAACAAAGCAGGAAATAGAAACTTTCCCAAAAGAGATAAAATACCTCATACAGTTCTCCGTATGTTAATAGTCCGATAAAGCCAGATAATTAAGACTCTGGATATAAACCAAAATTAAACACGCGGTGAATATATGATTTAAAGAATGGGAAATGTTCTTATTACGCAAATCCTATGCAAATAGGATTTGTAAATTTACTAACAGGCTAGTAGACGTTATTTTTCTAATATAACCAAAAAGAATATAGGTAGAGCATATTATTTTTCTTGAAAACTTAATTATAAGCTCAAGAAAATATTACCAAAAAAAACAGAACATTGAATTACTATAATCTCTCAATAGCAATTAATAGTTATTTTCAACTAGCCAAAATGAAAGTTTTCTGACGTTCATTGGATACTTTCTACATTTTGACATTAGCTGCTAGTGTAAAGTTTTTGTCCAGCCAAGTATTCGTAGATGTGGAGTCAATACTTGGCTAGAGTGATCAGGCCTGCTGCCAAATAATAGTCACTTTTGACTTGGATTTAAGTTCATTACACGTGTTACAGAAGTAGTTCACTGCTCCACAGGCTTTCAACTTCTCGACTTCTTCATCACATTCGGGGCACAAAACCTTTTTTTTGTAATGTTGCTGGCAAGCTGAACAAAAATATTGGCCATCCCATTGCAATTCCTGACTACACGTAGGACATTGGTTTTGTTGCATAGTTTTTTCCTCTGCATATTTGTACAAAAAAGTAGCGATCTAAGTGGATCTTGCACTTTATACGAGCTGATCAGCGATCTGCCTTAAAAAGAACATTTATATAACCACACACCGAAAGCATAAGTTACATATCCTGTCTTTCGATTTCATACAGTATAAAAATCTAACATCATAATTAAAACCCGCTACTTTTAGATGTTAATAAAAAGATCAATATTACATCAAGCAGCTGCTGAATCAGTGTGCATCTCAATATGTTGTTCATCTAGCTTATTGAATTTGACTGTTATATTGTCGTAATCAGACAAAGATCCTGCGTGCGTGCCACCACACGCGATGACTGCTGTTTCGCCCTCCAACAGGTTGCAATGCCAGTAACGGGAGTCAGTGAGAGCGTCACCATCACAAATCACTTCAATTGCTGCGCCAAGCTGAAGCCACTCATGCAGCAACTGATTAACTTTCTGCTCTATTAAAGGCAAATCAGCCAGCATATCTGCGCTATTCAAACCACGCTTTCTAAGCGTTTTACCAAGTCTGTAAGTATCGACGCATTTATCTTCGCTAACAAAGCTCGATACTTGCGCGTAGCTATTGAAGTCATAATATCCATGAGGGTCACGTCTATCAGCTTCTTTTCTCCAATACCCGTCTGCAAGAACTTTATTCAAGGCGAGGTACGAAAGATGCCCTGCACTGTGTCCGCGCCCTAGTGCTTGTTGGCGCTCTTTATCAACATTCAGTATGACCTTGTCGCCGCTAAGAGGTTCATCTGACAAAGGCTCGACACAATGCACAACAACAAATATCCAGCCATCTTGATCTCTTTTTACGGGAATATTCTTACCAACATACAGAGTTTGCGTTTCGAGCTCGATGGCTCCTACGCGGCAATCCATTACTTCAATAACGGCACCACTTGAAAGTGTGATAGTGCCTTTATCAGCTGGATGATCAGGCCAAATATGGCTAACAGGATGGAATGGTGTTTGATCGGTAACGATATACGTAAAGTCAGTATGCGTTTCAACCAGCTGGACACTGGCTTCAAGTTGCCAAATTTGATGACAAAACTTAGTGATGGTACGAGTGATATTAGAAGTCATAATCGAAGTGTAAAAAAATACCCAAACAAATTGTTTGGGTAATTCTATCACTTCTTACGATTTTTCATCATGCCCATCAGGCGTTTTCGCTTTCTCTCTTGTGAAAGCGTCATCTTGTTGCTCTTACCCTCAAATGGGTTATCGCTGCTTTGGAACTGAATACGAATTGGCGTACCCATAATATCGAGCGACTTACGGTAGTAGTTCATCAGATAACGCTTGTAAGAATCTGGTAGTTCATTGACCAAGTTACCGTGAATTACAACGATTGGTGGGTTATAACCACCAGCGTGCGCATATTTGAGCTTAACACGGCGACCACGAACCAATGGTGGTTGATGATCTTCCGTTGCCATTTTCATGATACGGGTAAGAACCGAAGTTCCAACTCGTGTAGTGGCAGACTTATAAGCTTCTTGAACAGACTCAAACAGGTGGCCGACACCCGTTCCGTGCAATGCAGAGATAAAGTGAATACGGGCAAAATCAACAAACCCTAATCGTCTATCTAGCTCTTTCTTCACGTTCTCTTTGACGCCAGTATCTAAACCATCCCACTTGTTTACTGCGAGCACAATTGAGCGGCCAGCATTAAGTGCAAAACCTAGTAAGCTTAAATCTTGATCAGAGATATTTTCACGAGCATCGATAACCAAAAGTACCACGTTGGCATCTTCAATTGCTTTTAGCGTTTTGACTACTGAGAACTTTTCGACGGTTTCGTTGATGCGTTTGCGACGTCTTACACCTGCAGTATCAATCAATACGTATTCACGCTCATCCCTTTCCATTGGGATGTAAATAGAATCACGAGTTGTGCCTGGCATATCATAAACAACAACGCGTTCTTCACCTAAAATACGGTTCGTCAGCGTTGATTTACCAACGTTAGGTCGGCCAATAATAGCCAACTTGATCGGTTGCTCTTGCAGGCGAGTAAATTCTGCTTCCGCTTCTTCCTCTGTGTAATCGAGCTTCTCTTCTTCGGCATCTTCAAATTCAGTGAGATCTTCTATCTCACCTTTTGCTTGCTCAAGAAGTTCTTCAGCAAAAGGGTTAAGCGCTAAGTCAATCAAAGCACTCACTCCGCGTCCATGAGCAGCGGCGATTTGATACATGTTGTCCATACCAAGTTGCCAAAACTCAGCACTTGCGGCATCAGCGTCAATGCCATCAACTTTGTTAACTACCAGCATCGAGCGTTTTTCAGTTTTACGAAGATGCTGCGCAATGGCTTCGTCTGAAACAGTTAAACCCGCGCGGCCATCGACCATGAACAAGACGACATCTGCTTCCTCAATCGCAGCCAAAGACTGCTCAGCCATCTTGGTTTCAACTCCCTCTTCTGAACCGTCAATACCACCCGTGTCAATGACAATAAATTCATGTTCGCCAAGTTTCGCTTGGCCATATTTACGGTCACGCGTTAAGCCAGGGAAATCTGCCACTAGCGCATCTCGAGTTCGAGTTAAGCGGTTAAATAGCGTCGACTTGCCCACATTTGGGCGTCCCACTAAAGCAACAACAGGTACCATAAAAACCTCAATAGTATGTCTTTTTTACTTATGTAGTTATAGAGAACAAACCGTCTATTACCAAGTCTGTTATCTATAACCGCACTACTTCAAATTACGTAAATATGTAAAAGCGACGCTTTCACAAGTATTAATTTTATAACAATAAAATGGCTCCTGACTGTTACCAGCCAGGAGCCGAAAACGGATTATATCACGATATTATTCTGGAAGCGTCAGTTTCTTAATGTCGCCATTTCGGGTAATCACTACATATCCGTCAGGAAGCTGAACTGGCGGAACAGCAATACCACTACTATTGATTTCTTGCTCGGCGACAAAGTTGCCCGTAGTACGACTTATCCAGTACAAATACCCTTCACCATCGCCAACAACCACATAGTCACCAATCACAACCGGTGCAGTCACCAATCGATGTTGCAGCTGATCATTACTCCAGATCTTAGTACCACTACGCGCATCAACAGCAACAACATGATCTTCATCAGTGACTAAGAATATTCGGCTACCATCGGTTGCCATATTCGTCGCTGAGGAATACTTCCGTTTCCACATTGCTTCTCCCGATTGCAAATCAATCGCAGTTAAGTTGCCATGGATACCAACGATATACAGCGTGTTACCCAAGATAAGCGGAGAAGCATCAACATCAACCAGTCGATCAATTTCAGTGGAACCTTGTGGAATTCCAATTGGGATTTGCCATGCTAACTGGCCTTGAGAGATAATTGCTGCGGCTAATCGACCACTCGATGTGCCCCAAAATACTGCACCACCTTGAGCGACAGGAGTACTATCACCACGCATAGTCAGTGTTGGTACGTCGGTACTTACCGTCCATTTTTCTTTACCAGTAGATTGGTCAAGAGCAATCAACATTCCGCGACTTGTGTGAACAAATACCAAGTTACTGTCCGTTGCAGGAGTAGCTAGCACTTCACCATCTACATCAGCTTTCCACTCGACTTTGCCCGTATCTGCATTTAGTGCAAATACGTAACCATCCTCACTACCAATATAGATTTTGCCGTATGCTGCGGAGATACCACCTGATAAACGAGCTGTCGTTTCCTTCTCAAGGTCGTTTTCCCAAATTGTATCACCAGTTTTCGGATCAAGAGCTTTAACTAATCCCGCACGGCTAGCGACAAATAATTTACCGTAAGCGTAATCAGGCGTCAGTTTTGAATAAAACTGACCAACACCAGAACCGATTGAAGTACTCCAATCCGTCGTTGGTGTGAACTGGCTGTTCACTTTTGGCACTGGTGCCATCACTATAGCATCGTCGCTAGCACAACCAGATAAGGCTGCAATAGCAACGACCAACATTAGGACTTTGTTCAGCCGTTTCATCATCTATTACTGCCCTTGCTTGGCTAAATCATCAAGCTTCATTTTAAGTGCTTGGCTAGTATCACCAGATTGCTGAGCTTCAACATAAGCTTTATATGCTTCATCTGGCTTACCCTGTCTCATAGCAATGTCACCTTTCAGCTCAGATACGCGCCCTGCCCATGCCGAACTTTTAATACTCGCAAGCTCAGTAAGCGCTGACTCGTAATGGCCTTGTTCTTCTTGAATTCTTGCTACTCGATAAGATGCGATTGCCTTCAACGCTTCGTCTTGCGTATCGCCCTTCGCCCACTCTAGCTGAGCTAAAGCTTCGTCTAGATTGCCAGCTTCTGCTTGAACTTTCGCAAGTTGCAATGCTGCAAGTACAGAGTATTCACTAGATTTATTAGCATCAATAAAACTTTGCACAGAAGATTCAGCTTTTACGCCTTGTGATTCCAACGCTTTTATCGCAGTCGTGTAGCCAACAGAAGCGCTCTCTTTAGAAGCATTGTCTGATGACTGATAGAAGTGCCAACCAGTAAGTCCTGCTATCACAATCACAACAAGTATGATCAAAAATTTGCCGTATTTACGAAGCCACTCTTTTATCGCTTCAACTTGTTCTTCTTCACTATTGTAGAGTTCCACTTCCTGTCCTCTTAAATTTGTTCTATAAAACCGTTCTTGCTTGTGGGCCTAAATACTAAACTGAAAGTAAGTCAGATAATTTTGCGATAATGTCATCTTGAGAATGAGTCGTTTGCTCACCACCAACAAGATCTTTAAGTACCACTGTTTTGTCTTGAACTTCGTTTTCGCCCAATACCAATGCTACAACTGCACCCACTTTATCAGCACGCTTAAATTGTTTCTTAAAGTTGCCACCACCTAAGTGGTTCATTACTCGCACGCCCGGCAACTTTTCACGAAGCTGCTCAGATAGCTTCATACCAGCCATTGTGGTACCTTCGCCAGCAGTCACAACATATACATCGACACTGCGACGAACATCATCCAGTTCTAATGTTTCAAGCAGAAGAACCAAGCGCTCGATGCCCAAACCAAAGCCGAAACCTGGAGTAGCCTTACCACCAAGTTGCTCAACCAAACCATCATAGCGACCGCCGGCACAAACCGTACCTTGAGCACCTAAACTTTCAGTGATCCACTCGAATACCGTGCGATTGTAGTAATCTAAGCCACGAACTAATCGCTCATTCTCGGTGTATTCGATACCAGCAGCGTCAAGAAGTTCACAAACTTGAGAAAAATGCTGTTTCGACTCTTCATTTAGATATTCAGATAAGCGAGGCGCATCCGTTAAGATCGCTTGTACTTCTGGGTTTTTACTGTCTAAAACACGTAGAGGGTTAGTGTGCATGCGGCGTTTACAATCTTCATCCAACACGTCCACATGTTGCTCTAAGAAAGCAACCAACGCCGTGCGGTACTCTTGGCGCTCTTCAGATGAACCAATAGAGTTCACTTCTAGGCGAACGTGTTTTGCTACACCAAGATCACGCCAGAATTTCGCGGTCAACATGATAACTTCTGCATCCGCATCTGGCGTTGGGATACCGAACACTTCTACACCAAATTGGTGGAATTGACGGTAGCGTCCTTTCTGAGGTCTTTCATGGCGGAACATTGGTCCGGTATACCACAATCTTTGTTCTTGGTTGTAAAGCAAGCCATTCTCAATTCCTGCGCGCACACAACCTGCCGTGCCTTCAGGTCGAAGAGTTAAACTGTCACCGTTACGATCATCAAAGGTATACATTTCCTTTTCAACCACATCGGTGACTTCGCCAATCGCACGGCTAAATAGATGAGTCATCTCAACGATAGGTGTGCGAATTTCGTTGTAGCCATAAGAAGCGACAACATTTTTCAGACAGTTTTCTACTTTCTGCCAAACAGGAGATTGAGTAGGAAGGCAGTCATTCATGCCTCGGATTGCTTGAATTGTTTTTGCCACAATAATTACCGTAGTGTCGTTAAGATTGTTTTGAGTCGATTGAGTTTGATTCGAGCTGATTCACTTCGATACGATTGTTCGCATCTAATACAGCTGCTTTTGCGCGAATTTTAGCTTCGAGTTGATCAATGATGTTGTCATTGTCAAAGCGCTCTTTTTGACGCTTACCGTCTTCGTAAAACGCGCTCTTTTTATTGCTGCCTGCCAGGCCTAAATGAGAAACTTCCGCTTCTCCTGGTCCATTAACTACGCAACCAATAATAGAAACATCCATTGGAGTGAGAACATCTTCCAACCTTTCCTCTAGTGCGTTAACCGTGCCAATTACGTCGAACTCTTGACGAGAGCATGTCGGACAGGCAATGAAGTTAACACCGCGAGAGCGAATACGCAGTGACTTCAAAATATCAAAGCCAACTTTCACTTCTTCAACAGGGTTTGCTGCCAGAGAAATACGCAAAGTGTCCCCAATGCCTTCAGCGAGTAACATCCCCAAGCCAACAGAGGATTTGACTGCTCCAGCTCTTGCACCACCCGCTTCGGTAATACCAAGGTGAAGAGGCTGATCAATTTTCTTGGCTAAGATTCGATAAGAGTCAACAGCAAGGAAAACATCTGACGCCTTTACACTAACTTTAAACTGATCAAAGTTCAGGCGGTCTAGAATATCGACATGGCGCATTGCAGACTCAACCAGAGCTTCTGGCGTAGGTTCGCCATATTTCATCTGGATATCTTTTTCTAAAGAGCCGCCGTTTACACCAATTCGAATAGGAATATTTTTATCGCGAGCGCAGTCAACCACTGAGCGTATGCGATCTTCTTTACCAATGTTACCCGGGTTGATGCGTAAACAGTCCACACCATACTCGGCCACTTTTAAAGCGATACGATAATCGAAATGGATATCGGCTACGAGTGGAATAGAGACTTGCTGCTTGATTTGCTTGAACGCTTCTGCAGCGTCCATAGTTGGTACAGACACTCGAACGATATCGGCACCCACATTTTCCAACGCTTTAATTTGCGCGACCGTGGCGTCCACATCTGTAGTACGAGTATTGGTCATGGACTGCACAGCAATCGGTGCACCGTCACCGATTGCCACATCGCCCACATAAATACGTGTCGACGGGCGACGTTTAATAGGAGATTCGTGTTGCATAATATTTTCTAAGGTAAGGTAAATCTAGCTACTTTACCCGGAGTATACCTAGAAAGGTCGACAGGTTCACTCGCAAATGTCATTGAAACGTTTTCTGGCGCTCCCAAGATGACATTAAATGGTGCCTCTCCAGAAAGTTTTAAGCTCTGCCCGCCATTTTTAATCCCAGAAACCAACACCTTACCAGTCGCATCTTTTACTTGTAACCAACAACTAGCTTTAAATGACATATCGATAGTTTTATTGGCTACGACTGAACTAGATGAACCAGTGTTGGATTGAGGAATAGCTGGCGAAGCTGGAACCGAAGGTTGTACTTCTGGCTGCGTCGTTTGATTAGAGTTAGATGCAGGTGTTGCGGCCGGTTTCTCTTGCTTGGCCGCAGTCTCAGAGCTTGAGTTCTCCGCTGTGCTCTTATCAGTACTATCGGCAGCTTTACTAGAGCTCAACTGGCCTGACTTTAAAGTGGTGAAATCGTTTTTACTATTGTCTTCAGTTTGAGATGTTGCTGGATTATCAGAACTCGCAGTATTTGAGTCGTTGGTAGTTGCTGGAGTTTGTACACTTGAACTTGGGGATAGTAACGTATCTCTTTGCTGATTTTGCCACCACCAAAGAGAGGAAATACCAACGATAATGGCAAGGATTCCCCACGTGATGATCATAATACGGCTATCGTGCTTTTCACGTTTAGTTTTACGAGAAAAGCTGGTCATATTTTGCGCTTGTGGTTTTGTACCATTTTCGTCCCCTAAAGCCTCTAGAATAGTGGATTCTTCTATCCCCACCGCTTTAGCATATGAACGTAAGTAACCACGAGTGAATGTTGCAACTTGACCTATTTCAAAATTATTATTTTCGATATCTTTGATGATTGATAATTTGAGTCTGAGGCGATCGGCGATCTGCTTTTGGCTTAAGCCTAATTCTTCACGTTTTTGCTTAAGGATCGTCCCTGCTTCTAATTCCACTGATTCTACAACTTCATCTTCGACTAATATGTTCTGTTTTGTACTCATTAGAGGTGTACATCTCTTAATTGGTTCGTGACTTGAGTGCTGCTTGTTATTTTTATTAATCTATCACTCTAAAAGTTAAAGTCAGGAACGGATAAACATTGAGGAAAGTTCTCCTCGCCTAATTTTCTTTATATTTGAGTCATCTTTTGACTCAAATTACATCACAATCTCTATTTAGCAATTCTAATAGATAATAGCCGTTAAACAACATTATGATGAAATAGAAATTACAAGCAGCTCAAGGTTTTTCCTAAAATTTACATTTTAGGATGGCTAGTGTAATCAAATAACTAACCATACCTAACTCGTAAAAAAGACAAAAACAGCCTGAATCCTTCCTTCAAGTAGGGTTAAATGGCTTTTACTGGGATCTGATTTTCGTCCGATTGCAGCTTAGACTTGGTTCGCTTCGTTCTATCGATAACATCACCAACTAGCTGACCACAAGCCGCATCAATATCATCACCTCTAGTCTTACGCACTGTTACTGTGTAATCGTACTGCATCAAGGTCTTCATGAAGCGATCAATACGCGAATTACTTGGCTTTTTGTATGGCGACCCAGGGTATGGGTTGAATGGAATGAGGTTTATTTTACAAGGCGTATCTTTCATTAATGCTGCCAACTCGCGAGCATGATCCATGTCATCATTCACATGATCCAGCAATACGTATTCCACGGTCACTTTGCCACGGTTTGCGTTTGACGATGCGATGTAACGACGGACTGACGCTAAGAAGTCATCGATATCCCAACGATCGTTAATTGGCATAATTTGACTACGCAATTCGTCATTTGGGGCGTGCAGTGAAATGGCTAGTGCAACATCAATGGTTCCTGTCATTTGATCTAAACCAGAAACAACACCAGAAGTAGAAACTGTCACACGACGCTTAGATAAGCCAAAGCCTAAATCGTCTAGCATTAGTCTAAGTGCAGGAAGGAGGTTCTTCATGTTTAGAAGCGGCTCACCCATACCCATCATAACCACATTGGTAATAGGTCGACGACCCGTTTCTTTCTCTAAACCAATTTCACGAGCCGCACGCCAAAGTTGTCCGATAATTTCAGAGACTTTTAAGTTGCGGTTAAAGCCTTGCTGAGCCGTAGAACAAAATTTACATTCCAAAGCACAACCTACCTGAGAAGAAATACACAACGTCGCGCGATCATCTTCTGGGATATATACCGTTTCCACATCTTGGTCACCAACACTCATTGCCCATTTGATGGTACCGTCAGACGAATGCTGAGCTTCAGAAACGACAGGAGCTCGAACTTCGCATTGAGAGATGAGTTTTTCACGCAACTTCTTGTTCAGGTTGGTCATTTTCTCAAAATCGTCGCAACCAAAATGATACATCCACTTCATCACCTGCTCAGCGCGAAATGCCTTCTCCCCAAGTTCTTCAACAAAAAACTTGCGTAAGCCTTCGCGATCAAAATCGAGTAGATTGATTTTTTCAGTGGTCATGTTGCCTCTCAATGACAATATATGGATATAAAAGCGCGAATTGTACAGTGTTTACAGCAGGGCAACAAGAGTAGCAACTTGTTGAGGTTGCTAAGGCACTAATATAGTTTAGGTTATTTTTTGAGCAACCATTGCAACCTTCGAATTGCAGATAAAATCAAGCCCTAACATAAGTCAGGGCTTTCAATGTTGTGCCTTTTTCTAGAGTCGATTGACCCAATCTAATACTATCTGGAGTGAACTTCAGATGGCGGAAAAAAGAACTCAATCTCACGCGCTGCTGATTCTGGACTGTCCGAACCATGTACAGAGTTGTAGCGCATGTTAATGGCATAGTCAGCACGCAATGTGCCGCAAGCGGCTTCTTCTGGGTTTGTTTTACCCATCAACTCGCGATAACGTGAAATAGCGTTCTCACCCTCTAGCACCTGCACCATACAAGGGCCTGAAGTCATAAACTCTTTTAACGAAGGAAAAAACTCTTTACCTTCATGTTCAGCGTAAAAGCCGCTGGCTTGCTCATCGGTTAAATGCACCATTTTAGCTGCGACAATTTGTAAGCCAGCTTGTTCAAAACGGTGGTAAATCTCACCAATTAGGTTTCTTTCTACTGCGTCGGGCTTGATTATAGAAAACGTTCGTTCAAGAGCCATACTCAATCCTTTTTATACTTATATCGTTATTTTACTGCGCGTTATCCAGTAAGACTCGCGCTAGGGTACGTACGCCCATACCTGTTGCACCAGCAGCCCACTTGTCGCTCGCTGATTTACGGTATGTACCGGAACAATCGAAGTGCAACCAACCTTTTTTGTAGTCTTCTACAAAGTAAGATAGAAACGCCGCAGCCGTACTTGCTCCAGGTACGTAGTCTCCACTGCTTATGTTGGATAAATCCGCAAAGTTAGACGGCAGAGCACTACGGTGGAACTCAGCTAAAGGTAGTGGCCATAAACCTTCGCTTTCTTTGTTTGCTGCAGTCAGTGCAGAATGTGTGAGCTCTTCATCGAAGCTCAATAACGCATGGTAATCGTTACCTAACGCGTTTTTCGCTGCTCCTGTTAGCGTCGCACAATCGATGATGAGTTCTGGTTTGTGTTCACTCGCGTAAATCAAGCCATCAGCCAAAACTAAGCGACCTTCAGCATCGGTATTCATGATCTCAACAGTCTTGCCATTCTTGTAGGTAATAATGTCACCCAGCTTAAGAGCTCGACCAGAAACCATGTTCTCAGCGCAGCATAAGATAAGTTTCACGCGTTTGTTCAGCCCACGCATGATGGCTAAGCCAAGTCCGGCCGTAATTGTACCCGAACCACCCATATCGGCTTTCATCGAACTCATAAAGTTAGAAGGCTTCAGGCTATAACCACCGGAATCGAAAGTAATACCTTTACCAACCAAACACGCATAAACAGGTGCATTCTCATCGCCTGTCGGGTTGAAGTCTAATTGCAACATTGCTGAAGTTCGCTCAGAACCCCTTCCTACTGCGAAAATACCTTGCCAACCTTCAGTTAATAGGTCTTTATCTTTAACAATTTTGACTGACACTGTCCCTTCTGGGGCAACAGATTTAAT
This sequence comes from Vibrio sp. A37, assembly GCF_059777565.1. Taxonomy (NCBI): domain Bacteria; kingdom Pseudomonadati; phylum Pseudomonadota; class Gammaproteobacteria; order Vibrionales; family Vibrionaceae; genus Vibrio; species Vibrio sp. A37. The sequence continues at coordinate 149,284 of NZ_JBLNLI010000006.1, forward strand.
GAACTCACCCGCCATTGTGGCCAGCTGACGCGGAGCGACTTCTTCAGCGCTTTTATTGATGATATCGCGCGCCCAACATGTAGCTTTAATTCGAGCCTCAAGCTCTGTTTGGTCGGCGTCTGCTAGAGCATTCCACTCTAAAGTATTTTTCTTTTTCGCATCACGATAGCTTTGGTGGAATGCCCAAACGTTTTCTATGTTCCACTCTTCACCCTGCAAAAACGCAGAACAAATACCTTGCCCAGCCAATTTGCGTGCCGCTTTCTGAATCGTATTTTGGTGGTTATCTTCACCAATATGAATCGTCGCACCTTGTTCGTTAAAGGATAAAATAGCCTTCTCTCCCCACTGAGGTTGAGCTGGTTCTTGGCTAATAAATACTGACATTTGTTGAGACATTTTCTCTCCTTGCCTTCTTAAATTTTTTCTACCTGCCCAAGTTACTCGTTTTAGCGAGAATGACAAGGTCTAAATATATTGAAAAAGTAATAGTGAATAGTGATCACAACGGCATTGTGAACGCCATACGTGTCAAATAAATAACTAGGTATAAAAAAAGCGAAACTAGAGTTCGCTTTTTAAGATTGTGTATGAATAAACAGCCGTTAGTCGGCTTCATCCATCCAACATAATATCACTGCTTCAAGTATCTTTTCATTACAGTGGTTTGGATCATCATTAAAGTCTTCGATATCGATAATCCATTGACGTAGATCGGTAAAACGCACCGTTTTGGGGTCAGTATCTGGGTGCAAATCGCATAGTTCAATCGCGATTTCTCTAGAATCCGTCCATTTCATCACTCACCTCTTAGATTGGTTTATTTTCTTGTATTAATGATCTTCTGAAGCGTGGTTAATTGTATACTTCGGAATTTCTACTACTAGATCTTCATCGGCCACTTTCGCTTGGCACCCTAACCTAGATTCCGGCTCAAGTCCCCATGCTTTATCAAGCATGTCATCTTCAAGTTCTTCACTTTCTTCTAGTGAATCAAAGCCTTCACGAATGACAACGTGACAAGTGGTACACGCACATGACTTTTCACAAGCATGCTCAATTCCGATACCATTTTTCAAAGCAACATCTAACACTGACTCTCCAGTGTCTGCCTCTAATACTGCCCCTTCAGGGCATAACTCTTCATGAGGTAAAACAATAATCTTTGGCATAATATTTTGATCTCTACTACTAAATATCGTCGACAGACTGTCCAGATAAAGCTTCTCGAATTGACTTGTCCATTCGGCGAGAAGCAAAGGCTGCACTTGCTTTATCCGTCGCTTTGATACCTTGTTCTATGGCATCTGCGTCTTCACCATTTCGAAGCGCAATTAATGCCTCTATCGACTTTAACAATTCTGCGCTCTCTTGCTCTGATAGCAACGCATCACCATCCGCTTGCATGGCAGCGACCAGTCCTTCAATGACTCGATCTGCTTCAACTCGCTGTTCAGCTAGTGCTCTGGCTTGCATATCTTCCTTTGCATGTGACATTGAGTCTTTTAGCATATTTGCCACTTCTTCATCACTCAGACCATAAGACGGTTTAACTTGGATATCGGCTTGTACGCTTGTACTTTTCTCCATGGCAGTCACTGACAGCAATCCATCCGCATCAACCTGATAAGTCACGCGAATGTGAGCGGCTCCTGCAGCCATTGGCGGAATACCTTTCAGAGAAAATTTGGCAAGAGAGCGACAGTCATCGACCATTTCACGCTCACCTTGAACGATATGCACCGACATTGCCGTCTGGCCATCTTTAAACGTGGTAAATTCTTGTGCGCGAGCAACCGGGATCGTGGTATTTCTTGGAATGATTTTTTCAACCAGCCCGCCCATGGTCTCAATACCAAGCGAGAGTGGCGTAACATCCAAAAGCAGCATTTCTGAGTCAGGTTTGTTGCCCGCAAGGATGTCTGCTTGAATTGCAGCGCCAATCGCAACCACTTCATCTGGGTTGATACTCGTTAATGGCTCTTGGTCAAACAACTCACCGACCATTTCGCGCACAAGCAATGTACGAGTCGAGCCACCAACCATGACAACTTCCATAACATCGTCAACATCAAGGCTAGCATCACGCAATGCTCTGCGGCATGACATTAGTGTTTTTTTCACAAGTGGACGAATAAGCGAGTTAAAGTCATCTCGAGATAACAGCCCTTGCCAATCCAGAACAGAAATTTCTGCGCTTTCTACCCGAGACAGCTGCAATTTAGCGTCAATAGCAGCTTCATGTAGTGCTCGCATTTGCTCGGCGCTTAGCTCAGAAGCAGATTTATTCATCTGCTGCAACAAATGCTCAACAACCAAGGTATCGAAATCATCACCGCCAAGGGCCGAATCCCCCCCAGTCGCCAGAACTTCAAACACGCCTTTTGTTAGTCGTAAGATAGATATATCGAAGGTTCCACCACCTAGGTCGTAGACTGCAATTACACCTTCTTGACCAGAATCTAAACCGTACGCAATCGCTGCTGCCGTTGGCTCATTGAGTAAACGTAAGACATGTAAGCCAGCCAATTTAGCCGCGTCTTTAGTACCTGTACGCTGCGCATCGTCGAAATACGCTGGCACCGTGATGACCACGCCAGCCAAATCGCCGGCCAGTGTTTGCTCTGCTCTTGTCTTTAATGACCTTAAGATTTCAGAGGAAACTTGAATTGGATTCTTATTTCCTTGCGGAGTTTGTATTTGTGGAAGTCCGTTATCTGATTCAACTAACTGATACGGCAAGTTTGGATATCGCTGTTGGATGTCCTGATACGAACGGCCGATTAAACGCTTGACTGAAATGATGGTATTTTTCGGATCGACCTGAGCTTGAGAAAGCGCATCATATCCCGTTTGAATATCAGAATCGGTATATTGTACAACTGAAGGTAAGACTGAGCGCCCTTGCTCATCATTTAGTGTATCTGCAGAGCCACTTCTTACCGTAGCAACAAGTGAATTGGTTGTACCTAGGTCAATGCCAACTGCTAACTTATGTTGGTGAGGAACACTGCTTTGACCTGGCTCTGCAATTTGGAGTAACGCCATTAGAGGTTGATCCTTTCTAATTGAACTAGCCTAGCAATCGCTCTTCGGCTTGTTCTATTTCATTCTTTAACTTGTCAATAAACTTAAGCTTTCTAACTGTATCCGCAGCTTCAGACCACTGGCTTTGAGTTAGCTGGTTTTCAACCATCGCTATATGCTGCTTATGCATTTTACTGACTTTTGCTTCAAACTCGAACAGAAGTTCATCCGCGTCATCTTTGGAACAAAGTGTCTCGAGTTCTTCTCTCAACTCCATTTGCTCCATCAGGAACATCGGGTCTTGTAGAGTTTGCTGTTCACTACGCAAGTCTAAACCCTGCTCAGAGAGTAAGTATTCTGCACGGGAAATAGGATTTTTAAGCACTTGGTACGCATCATTAATTTGCGCCGCTTTTTGTACCGCGATAAGCCTGTCACGCTCAGAAGCGCTGGCAAACTTATCTGGGTGAAAGCGTTTTTGTAGTTCTCTAAAGTGAGAAGAAAGAAGGCTACCATCCAGTTGAAACTGACTTGGTAGCCCAAATAATTCAAAGTGGTTCATAGTCAAAACGGTCCCAATCGCACCTCAATAAGATAGGCTAAGCTTCAGCTCAATTACACTGTGAAGCTCTCACCACAACCACATTCATTTTTCGCATTCGGGTTGTTGAATTCAAATCCTTCGTTGAGGCCTTCTTTCACATAATCAAGCTCAGTACCATCTAAATATACGAGGCTTTTCGCATCGATGATAACTTTGATGCCCATGTGCTCGAAGACTTGGTCCTCTTCGTTTAGATCATCTACAAACTCGAGAACATATGCCATTCCTGAACAGCCCGTCGTTTTAACACCTAGTCTTAAGCCAAGGCCTTTACCTCGGTTATCTAAGAATGTTTTAACACGGCTAGCCGCTGCATCTGTCATAGTAATGGCCATACTGCACCTTATTCTTTTATAAATAAAACTCAAAGCAGGGAGTAAACACTCCCTGCAAAATACTACTACTGTTCGTTTTTCTTTTTATAGTCAGCAACTGCTGCTTTAATAGCATCTTCAGCTAGGATTGAACAGTGTATTTTAACTGGTGGAAGCTCTAACTCTTGTGCAATTTCAGCGTTCTTAATTTCAGCTGCTTCTTCAATGCTCTTGCCCTTCACCCACTCAGTAACAAGTGAACTTGAAGCAATTGCACTACCGCATCCGTAAGTTTTGAACTTCGCATCTTCAATAATGCCTTCTGGCGTGACCTTGATTTGCAGTTTCATTACGTCACCACAAGCTGGAGCACCTACCATACCACTGCCAACGTTTGGATCTTCTTTATCGAATGCACCAACGTTGCGTGGGTTTTCATAGTGATCGATTACTTTTTCGCTATAAGCCATGATATTTACCTCGAATCCTCTAAATATGAAACACTGGAATGATTAATGGTGAGCCCACTCAACCGTATTTAAATCAATCCCTTCCTTGTACATATCCCATAGAGGAGACATGTCACGTAGCTTGTTAACCGCTACACGAATTTGTTCAATTGCGTAATCCACTTCTTCTTCAGTAGTAAAACGACCAAATGAGAAACGGATTGAGCTGTGTGCTAATTCGTCATCTAGTCCTAAAGCACGTAAAACATATGAAGGCTCTAGACTTGCCGAAGTACAAGCACTACCTGATGATACCGCTAGGTCCTTCAGAGACATAAGTAGCGATTCACCTTCAACAAAAGCAAAGCTAATGTTTAAGTTATTTGGTAAGCGTTGCTCTAAGTCACCATTGATAGTGACTGCTTCCATATCTTTGATACCAGCTAACAAACGATCACGCAAAGCTGTCGCGTGGTCAAAGTCTTTCTGCATATCTTCTTTAGCAATACGGAACGCTTCCCCCATACCTACAATTTGATGCGTTGGAAGAGTTCCAGAACGGAAGCCCCTTTCGTGACCACCACCGTGCATTTGAGTTTCTAAGCGAATACGTGGTTTACGGCGAACATAAAGTGCACCAATACCTTTCGGACCATAAATTTTATGAGATGTTAAAGAGATCAAATCAACTTTCATTTCTTGAACATCAATAGGCAACTTACCTGCTGATTGAGCCGCATCGACATGGAAAATAATTTTCTTCGAACGACACAGTTCACCAATAGAAGAGATATCTTGAATAACGCCAATCTCGTTATTAACGTGCATGATAGAGACAAGTATCGTGTCTTCACGCATCGCAGCTTCAAGTTTCTTCAAATCAATAATGCCATTCGACTCTGGCTCTAGATAAGTCACTTCAAAACCTTCGCGCTCAAGTTGACGACAAGGGTCAAGAACCGCTTTGTGCTCAGTTTTGCATGTGATTATATGCTTACCTTTTTTACCGTAAAAGTGCGCAGCACCTTTAATAGCAAGGTTATCAGATTCTGTTGCGCCAGATGTAAATACAATCTCACGCGGATCCGCATTTAATAGATCTGCAATTTGCTCACGAGCAGTATCTACCGCTTCTTCTGCCTGCCAGCCATAACGGTGAGAACGTGACGCGGGGTTACCAAAAGTACCATCCATAGTCATGTACTGAACCATTTTTTCAGCAACACGCGGATCAACTGGACACGTTGCTGAATAATCAAGATAAATCGGCAGTTTCATTTTTCACTCCAATGTAAAGCTTCGCTACTATGAACGAACATTAGCACCAATAGGAACCAGGTTAGCATTATTTTTGCTGTGTACTTGGTTTTTACTGACTCCTTGGCTGACCGCTAGAGTAATATCTTGGCGATCGGACGTTTCAAGAATTTCATTGTCTTGCATTAGCTCACCAAGAGTAATGCCATCTAAAAAGTCACTAATTCGTGAACTCAAATCACGCCACAGCGTGTGTGTTAGGCAGCGACTGCCACCTTGGCAATCTGCTTTACCGTGACACCGAGTAGCGTCAACAGACTCGTCAACAGCAGCAATGACTGTACCCACCGCAATACTGTATGGTTCTTCACCTAAGCGGTAGCCACCACCAGGTCCACGAACGCTAGCGACCAAGCCAGCCTTACGCAGTTTTGAAAATAGTTGCTCTAAATAAGAGAGCGAAATCCCTTGACGCTCAGAAATGTCCGCCAAAGGAACTGGATTTTGTTGCGAGTGCAATGCGACATCCAACATCGCTGTTACTGCATATCTTCCTTTCGAAGTAAGCCTCATATCACACCATCTCCACCTTCTTTATATACAAGAAGTTTTCCATACCTGACTAAATTGGTCAAGTATTTATTTGACTAATTTACTCAAGTATTCTGCAAGCATTTTTTATGATGATTAGGCTTTCGGCGAATGGTGCTTCTCTACAGCAGTTAACACACCGCGTAAGATGTTGAGTTCTTGCGATTCAGGTCGAGCACGACTAAACAGCCTACGCAATTTATTTAATACCTGCCCTGGCTGATCTTTAGAAATGAATTGGGTTTCTATCATTACTTTTTCAAGGTGCTGGTAAAATAACTCCAGCTCTTTGTGACGCGGATATTCCACTTCAGCATCACTACTATATTTCTGCTTTTCTTTTTCTAAGTGCGCAACGCGCACTTCATAGCTAATAGTCTGAACAGCCATCGCCAAATTTAATGAGCTGTATTCTGGATTAGCAGGAATACATACATGATAATGGCATTTTTGCAGCTCTTCATTTGTCAGGCCAGTTCTTTCTCGGCCAAACATCAAAGCAACTTGAGATTGAGTACTCTCTACTGCTACTTTTTCTCCACATTCTCGTGGCTCAAGCATCGGCCACTCCAACGTTCGAGAACGTGCACTTGAGCCAACCACTAACGTACAGTCGCGTATTGCTTCTTCTAAGGTTTCTACAATAACAGCATTCTCAATAATATCACCGGCCCCAGAAGCCAAAGCAAATGCCTGTTCATCAAGTTCACATTGTGGTTCTACCAATACTAATTGACTTAATCCCATCACTTTCATTGCTCGAGCTGCCGAGCCAATATTTCCCGAATGGGAAGTGCCAACTAGTACTATTTTTACGTTGTCCAACATGACCTAAAAAACCAAAGCTATAAAATGCGGCCGAATGATACCACAGTTTGATGAAAAATGGTCAGACCCTTTCACAGCGAAAGTGCAAAAAATAACCACTTTATTTTTATTGACTGTCTGGTATACTCTCGCCCGCTTTTTCGTTCTTTAACATCCGTTGGGAAAAACCTATGCATCCAATGCTTAATATTGCTATTCGCGCTGCGCGAAAGGCAGGCAATCATATTGCTAACTCACTAGAAAACGCCGATAAAATCGAATCGACGCAAAAAGGCATGCACGACTTTGTCACTAATGTAGACAAAGAAGCTGAAGCTATCATTATCGAAACAATCAAAGGCTCTTACCCTGACCACTCTATCATTGGTGAGGAAAGTGGCTTTGTTGAAGGTAAAGACAGCGACGTACAATGGATCATAGACCCACTGGATGGCACGACTAACTTCATGAAAGGTTTTCCTCACTTTTCAGTTTCTATCGCTGTTCGCATCAAAGGCAAAACTGAAGTTGCCTGTGTTTACGACCCAATGCTAAACGAACTGTTTACCGCTCAACGAGGCTCTGGTGCACAGCTAAACAACGCTCGTATTCGTATCAAGCCAATGAAAGACATCCAAGGCGCTGTATTAGCAACTGGCTTCCCTTTCAAGCAGAAACAACACTCTGAATCTTTCATGAAGATCTTGTCTTCTCTATTTGTCGAATGTGCTGATTTCCGACGCACTGGCTCAGCAGCGCTAGACTTATGCTATCTAGCTAGCGGGCGTGTTGATGGTTACTTTGAGCTTGGCCTTCAACCTTGGGACATGGCGGCAGGCGAGCTAATTGCACGCGAAGCTGGTGCAATTCTTACAGATTTCTCTGGCGGTACTGAATACTTGAAGTCAGGTAACATCGTTGGTGCAAGTGCAAAGGCTGTAAAAAGCATACTTAAGCACATTCGTGAAAACGGCAATGATGCAATTCTTAAGTAAAGTAACTTGATACTTCAATAAAAAAACCGAGCTAATTTGCTCGGTTTTTTTATATCTGTTAAGTAACCTATTTTACCGCTTCAAACTATAAAGCCTTTGCTTCTTGCACTGGTTGCTTTGAGCCTCCAACGAAAAACATAACTACGATTGCTATTACGGAAGGCAATACCCAACCCATGCCGATATTAAATAACGGAATGAATTTAAACGCCGATACATCAACACCTGCCGCCTTAACTGCATCAAGGATTGAAAAGATAAATGAAACCGACAGAGCCACGCGATACGCCGCTTGTGGGTTTGGCAATTTACTGCGTAAGAAAGTAAGTAAAACTAGAACAATAGCTACTGGGTACAATGCATAAAGCACAGGAACTGATAAAGCAATTAGCTGAGCAAGCCCGACATTTGCGACTACCGCACACACTACACCAACAATGACAACCCAAGCTTTATAAGGTATCGGAGTTAGTGTACTAAAATAATCTGAACAAGAAGAGATCAATCCAATAGAAGTGGTTAAGCAAGCCAGCAATACAATCAATGATAATGCTACTTGACCATACGGGCCGAACAAAGATTGTACGTACAAGCTTAATACCGTTCCACCGTTGTCTGCACCAGCTGCGACAGAAGAGCTAGTTGCACCTAAGTAGAACAAAGAAACATAAACAAACGCCAAGCCGCCCGCAGCGATAAGCGCCGCTTTGATTAGATACTTTGTTGTTGCTTTAGGTTCAGTGATACCACGACAACGCAATGTATCGACCATCAACATACCAAACATTAACGCACCAAGAGTATCCATGGTGTTGTAACCTTCGAGGAAACCTTTAGTTAGCGGCTCAGCCAGATACTGAGCGTGAGCTGCCAAAATCTCACCTTGAGGGTCAATAAATACTGCAAAGCCTAACGTTAATAAACCAAGCACTAACACTGGAGTTAGGAACTTGCCTATTGCATCAATTAATTTACCTTGAGACCAAGATAAAAACATCGCTACTGCGAAGAAAATAATTGAGAATACGGTTAGATAAAGCTGAGTAGGATGAGTAAAGAAAGGCTTAACTGCCATTTCATACGCGACTAAACCCGTTCTTGGTGCAGCAAAAGCAGGACCAATAATGACAAAAATAAGAACAGCCATAACAACAGAGATACGCTTAGGTAAATCTCTCGTTAAATGCTCCCAGGATCCACCTGAAACAGCGATTGCAATAATCGTCATCAGCGGTAATCCCACCGCAGTTAGCAAAAAGCCAAACATAGCGGGCAATAAATGCTCACCTGCTAGCTGTCCTGCTAATGGTGGAAAAATGATGTTCCCTGCACCTAAAAAGAACGCGAAAAGCGTAAAGCCAACCGCGATGATATCCGTAAATTTTAACGTCTGATTCACTGTGAAACCTTGTACTATTGTTCTTAAGCCTTTAGAAATCTATTACTGACAATAACTAAAGTGATCGAAAAGACTGCACGCATATTACGTGGTCGTAAAAGTGTGGTTCTGAAATGACACACCATTAGAATTTTTAAGCTGCGAATAATGACGAATCAATGCTCAAATATCAAGCATAAAGAAAAAAACGCCATAATCAATTACGCATTAAGCAAAAAACCAGTAAATAACACTAGATAACAAGAAAAAGACAGCACTAAGAACCATCAAAAATATAAATAAGAGGTTACCCAACCAGCGCAAGGCTCCGTAAACTTACAGATGTATAGTGATTTAACCTACAGAAAAACATTTTCACAACATAGTCATAAAGTATGAGAATAAGAAACAAGCAAAAAAATTTTAAAAATAGCTTTCGATTTAAGCTGTTTAATGTTGAGTCTGACAACATCGGAATGCCCGTAAGCACCGATGGAGTTTTACTAGGTGCATGGGTAAATTTATCAAGAAAGAGCACACTGATTGACATTGGTACTGGGACAGGACTTTTATCTCTTATGTGTGCTCAAAGACAAAAAGACTTACTCGTTACCGCACTAGATATTGAGCCGACTGCTATTCTATCGGCTACCAATAACGTAGATAACTCGCCGTGGAAAGATCGTATCCAAGTCTATCACTGCGATATTCTGCAATTCACACCAGACAATAAATTCGACATCGTTGTTTGCAATCCACCCTACTTCAATGACGGCGAATCCTCCAAAGTAGCAAATCGAGCGATCGCTAGACACACAGTTACCCTTGATCACCTAGCACTAATACGCCACTGCAAAAAAATAGTCTCAAACCATGGTAAAGCAAGTTTTATACTACCTACTGATGAAGGGAACAGATTTATGCAGCTAGCAAAACGAGAAAAATGGTTTTTAAGTCGTCTGTGCGAGGTAAAGCCCACAAAGTCTAAGCCTGTCCATAGGTTATTGATTGAATTAAGCTTACATCAGGTTGAGTGTGAAAAAAGCCAACTTACCATTAGAGATGGACAGACATATAGCCAAGAATTTATCGAATTAACGAAAGAGTTTTACCTTAAAATGTAAAAATTCCTGTGACCATTAAGGCAAAGACATTATAATGTGCGGCTTTAAAATTTCTGTTATTACCAGCTTTGTGGAGACATCTTGTGACAACTACTTTTGCAGATTTGGAGCTTGATCCTATTCTTCTTAGTGCCATCGAAGAAATGGATTATCAGCGACCAACTCAAATTCAAGCCCAAGCCATCCCACAAGCACTTGATGGGAGAGACGTACTTGCAGCGGCTCCAACAGGAACAGGTAAAACAGCAGCATTTGCATTACCTGCTCTGCAGTATTTATTAGATTTTCCACGTAAAAAGGCAGGCCCAGCAAGAATTCTTATTCTAACTCCAACTCGTGAACTCGCAATGCAAGTCGCAGAGCAAGCAAAACAGCTCGCAAAGCATACTCGCTTGAATGTTTTCACTATTACTGGCGGCGTTCAATATCAAGAACACGCGGATATCCTTGGCACGACTCAAGATATTGTTGTTGCGACACCAGGGCGCTTGCTGGAATATATCGAAGCAGAGCGCTTTGATTGCAGAGCTATTGAATGGCTGATCCTGGACGAAGCTGACCGCATGCTAGATATGGGCTTTGGTCCTGTTGTCGACCGTTTATCTGCAGAGTGCCGCTGGCGCAAACAAACTCTACTTTTCTCCGCAACTTTGGAAGGCAAAGGTGTGGAGGGCTTTACAGCCGATTTACTGAAAGATCCTGCAGACATTGATGTTGAGCCACCTAGACGTGAACGCAAAAAAATCACTCAGTGGTACCATCGAGCTGATTCGATGGAGCACAAACTCGACTTGCTTAAGCACATTCTCACAGAGCAAGCTCAGCGCAGTATCGTATTTCTCAAGACCAGAGAACGCTTAGCAGAACTTCGTGGTGAGTTAGAGAAAGCTCAGATTCCATGTTCATGGATTCAAGGTGAGATGCCACAAGATAGACGCAACAACGCCATCTCTCGCTTTCGTGATGGCACGGTTAATGTCCTGCTTGCTACCGATGTTGCGGCGCGCGGTATCGATCTGCCTGATATCAGCCATGTGATTAACTTCGATATGCCAAGAAGCGCCGATGTCTACTTGCATCGCATTGGCCGCACTGCAAGAGCGGGCAAAAAAGGCAACGCAATTTCGATTGTGGAAGCTCATGATCAACCAATGTTAGATAGAGTATCTCGGTACGTGAAAGAAGATATCAAAGAGCGTTTTGTCAAAGAGCTTCGCCCTAAACACAAAAAGCCAGTGTTTAAAAAGAAGAAAAAGAAAACCGCAGATAAAAAAGTGAAGAAGAAAACGACTACGAAGAAAAAGAAATAACCATCGTACATGGAAGACATATGGCTAAAGTCATACTAAAGGGATTTATTATTGTATCGGATAAAGATTTAGATGTTGTTGAACACGCACTACAAGCTCATATAGCACTAACTCTTGAAGAAAAAGGCTGCCTCTGTTTTCAGGTAATCAAAAGCCCCAGCAACGCGAATCGATACGATGTTTACGAAGAGTTTGTAAATATGGAAGCCTTCAACGCACATCAAGAACGCGTGAAGAGCTCGCATTGGGGTGCTGTCACGAGAAAAGTAAAAAGACACTACACAATTAGTCAGTCCGAGTCATAGCTTGAGAGAATAAAAAAACAGCCAAATCGGCTGTTTTTTTTATTGCTGATGATACCAATCTATTAGTGCTCACGAGTGGCTCTAAATTGAATCTCTGGGAACCTTTCCTGAGCAAGGTTCAAGTTAACCATAGTTGGCGCGACATACGATAAATTGTCACCGCCATCCAACGCTAAATTGGTTTGGTTCTTGCGCTTGAACTCTTCTAACTTCTTCTCGTCTTCGCACTCAACCCAACGAGCTGTTGCGACGTTAACGCTTTCATAAATCGCTTCAACGTTGTATTCAGATTTCAAACGAGCCACAACCACATCAAACTGAAGCACACCGACAGCGCCAACAATGAGATCGTTATTCTGGAGCGGTCTAAATACCTGTACCGCACCTTCTTCCGAAAGCTGCACCAAGCCTTTTAGCAACTGCTTTTGTTTTAGAGGATCACGTAAGCGAATCCGTCTGAATAACTCAGGTGCAAAGTTAGGGATACCAGAAAACTTCAGCGACTCACCCTGAGTAAACGTATCACCAATCTGAATCGTGCCGTGGTTGTGTAAGCCGATAATATCACCAGCGTAAGCATTTTCAGCGCGAGAGCGATCACCCGCCATGAAAGTCACTGCATCAGAGATATTAATCTGTTTACCTAAGCGAACATGATTCATCTTCATGCCTTGCTTATACGTCCCAGAAACAATGCGCATAAATGCAATACGGTCACGATGTTTAGGGTCCATATTCGCTTGGATTTTAAATACAAAGCCAGAGAACTTTTCTTCAGAGGCTTCGACTACACGCTCATTGGCTTGACGAGTTTGAGGCGCAGGAGCCCATTCCGTCAAACCATCTAGCATGTGGTCAACACCAAAGTTACCTAATGCGGTACCAAAAAAAACAGGGGTTAACTCGCCCTTAAGGAACATCTCTTGGTCAAACTCGTGAGAAGCGCCAATCACTAACTCTAGTTCTTCTCTAAGCTGCTCTGCCAGATCTTCTCCAACTTCAGCGTCTAGCTCTTTGTTGTCTAAACCTTTAATGATTTTTTCTTCTTGGATAGTGTGACCTTGGCCCGTTGTATAAAGAATCGTTTCATCACGGTGAATATGGTAAACACCTTTGAACTCTTTACCACAGCCAATTGGCCAAGAAACTGGAGCACAAGCGATATTTAGCTCGCTTTCCACTTCATCAAGCAACTCCATTGGATCGCGAATATCACGGTCAAGTTTGTTCATAAATGTAACGATAGGAGTATCACGAAGGCGTGTCACTTCCATCAGCTTACGAGTACGATCTTCGACACCTTTTGCGGCATCAATCACCATTAAGCAAGAATCTACTGCAGTCAATGTACGATAGGTATCTTCCGAGAAATCTTCGTGCCCGGGAGTATCAAGAAGGTTCACTAAGCAAGAGTTATACGGAAACTGCATGACAGATGTGGTTACCGAGATACCACGCTCTTTCTCCATCTCCATCCAGTCAGATTTTGCATGTTGACTAGAGCCACGGCCTTTTACAGTACCAGCAGATTGAATTGCGCGTCCGAATAAAAGTACTTTTTCGGTAATGGTAGTTTTACCCGCATCTGGGTGAGAAATGATAGCAAAAGTCCTTCGTTTACTGACTTCGCCTAGAAAGTTCTGATCGGCCATTTATAGATTCTTTTCAATATTCGTGGAGCTAGCTTATCAAAGGCCAATAGGCCTAATCGCTTGCTAAATCCAGCAATTAATCACAATTGGCGGCCATTTTCACCGATCTGATGTTTATACACAAGTAAAGCGGGTTCGTTTAGTTACTATAACAACTAAAAAAGATGAAGATACTGTGCCCGTTTTACTAGAAAAACCATCCCAAAAAACAGGATAGCAAAAGCGAAAAAGACTACGAATTTTCAAGCATTTTTTAATAATGCAACGAATTTGGACTATAAATTAAAGGAGTCGTAAGTTACAACATAAACTATGTCGAAAATAAATCGAGCCAATTCTTTAGCCTTCAAGCAAGCTAAAACTGTCTTTCTAGTATCAGTGATACTGGGATTGTGTTTTAGTTTTTATCATATTTTGGTCGATTTACATCAAGAACAACAAAGGGTAGCAGAAGAGTATCGCTTTAAACTGCTACAAAACTACTCAAATGCCAGTCAAGCGGCCTATCACCTCAATCACCTGCTTGCTGAGCAAGTCGCTACAAGCTTGATGACTGACCCTGCGATTTACCAAGTCAAAATCGCGGATGATTTTGGAGATGTATTGAGTGACAAAACAAGAGACCTTTCTCAACATAATAAGTTTATTCAGGCTCTATCTAGATTTTTAACGCCTACTACACCCATTTATAGTACAGACTTACATCAACCTAATTCTAATATTGTGGTGGGAAAACTCACCTTTGCTGTTGATGGCTCAAACATAGCGAAGGACTTCATTGCCAAGACAAGCCAAATTATCTTATTCGACCTACTACGAAATATTATTCTGACCTCCATTCTGTTGGCTTTTTTCTATTTCAAACTTTCAAAACCTCTAGTGACTGTCATTAATTGGGTTCGCTCATTAGAAAACAAAAAAAACATTCCTCCTCCTCCAACTCAGGATCTACACAACGAACTTGGCCAATTAGCTGAAATATTTTACAGCTTATGGAAATCTCGAGAGTCGGCAGAAGCAAAACTAAACCAGTTGGCCTACTACGATTCACTAACTGGGCTAGCTAATCGCAGTCTACTGCTGCAAACTCTTGGTCAAACCATTGAAAATTCAAATAAAACAAGAGCTACTGGCGCGCTGTTTTATTTAGACCTCGATCGATTTAAAACGATCAATGACTCTTTAGGCCATGATATTGGTGACAACCTCATTAAAGCCATTTCGATGCGTATGAAAGCATGGAAAAAAAGTGACTATATTATTGCGCGAATTGGTGGGGATGAGTTTGCAATACTGATCCCCTACCTACCTCTAAATAAAGCAGACGACGTAGCCAAACAATTGTTGGCTTTGATTTCCAACCCTTACTCGATTGATGACCACCAGCTTTATTGCACAGTCAGTATTGGCATTTCCGTGTTTCCTTCTGTCGGAGGAACGAATATCGATGTCCTGCGCCAAGCCGACACCGCTCTATATAGAGCAAAAGTGGCGGGAAGGAATAATTACATGTTTTACGAGCCTGAGATGCAAGCTCAGGTTGAATCCTTTCTCGATATAGAAAAAGGGCTACATGAAGCAATAAGCCACGAGCAGCTTGAATTATACTATCAACCACAGGTAAACACAGACCAACAGATAGTGGGTGTAGAAGCGCTGATTCGTTGGAATCATCCTGAAAAGGGTGTCCTCCCCCCCGGGGTATTTATGCCAATTGCCGAAGAAACTGGGCAAATCCTACAAATTGGTAATTGGATAATTGAGAAAGCTTGTTACCAGTATGCACAATGGAAAAAAGATGACGTTCTACCCGATTCATTTGAGCGTTTAGCCATTAATATTAGTCCTCTACAATTTTCCCAAGAGTCTTTCGTAGAACATATCACCCATACGCTGGCCCAATCAGGCATAACCGGCGAATGTATCGAGCTTGAGATCACTGAAAGCTTACTATTGGAAAATGTAGAAAGTGCGGTGCAAAAAATGGCTCAGCTTAAAGAACATCACTTAAAAATTTCTATCGATGACTTTGGGACTGGCTACTCTTCTCTTCGCTATTTAAAACACCTCTCCGTTGATGTCCTAAAAATCGATCGCTCTTTTGTTACCCAACTGCACCTTGACGAAAGTGATCAAGCGATTGTGGACACAATTATCATGACTGCTCGAAGACTCAACCTAGAAGTGATTGCTGAAGGTGTAGAGGATGCTTACGAACTTTACGCTTTGCTAGAGCTGGGGTGCAGTCAGTTCCAAGGTTACCTATTTGATAAACCACTAGAAGTGAATGAACTTATAAAAAGTTTTGTCAAAAATCAATATGGAATCAAACCTGAAAAATACGATGCTTCGAAAGTAAGCCACATCCGCAGCCAGTTCTAGCCGTCTTCCTTGCACTGTTAAAATATTATATAGCTCATGATGATAGCGTCTTCTTTACCATTTTCGCTCGGATAATAATCGACTCGTCTATCAACTTCATTAAATCCAGCTGAGCTATATAATTCTATCGCTCGATGATTACTCTGACGCACTTCCAACCAAATACTTTCTGCTCCGTTCACCGAGCAAAGGTCGATAAAATCATCGAGTAGGCACCGACCATAACCATTCCCCTGCTCTTTCGGATCAATGGCTATATTTAGCAAGGTGACTTCTCCGACTATATTCTGCGCATAGAAATAACCAAGAACTCTACTACCAGACAGCATTACATGATGAAAAGCACCTCTAGAGTGAATATCGGAAATCAAAGATACTGACCAAGGGTGGGAGTGGGCTTGCTTTTCAATATGATTGACTTGATCAAGATGGGTTTTAGCAAGCGGGGCTAGCTGAGTGTTACTCTTCATAGGAACAAATTTGTTGCCATAGTAGGCGTTTATGCTGGGTATCGCCCTCTACCTCACTCGGCAAAGGGGTGTTTAAGACGCGAGCTGACACTTCTTCGGCGACGTCACAACCAGCGAACCATATCCATTCAACCTCTTCAAGCTGAAACATATCAAGCTGAAAAGGCAAGATATGGCGAGACTGGCCTAGTTCCAAGTTCATACTTTTAAGCACTTTTTCAAACATCACAGCAATGTCACCGATAGGCAACTCTGGAGAAACTAACAGCAACTTACAACCCTTGGGCAAGGTATGTTTCTCCAAATTGACACCATTCAATAACTGAGGCTCAGAGAGTTGCCACTCAGAAATTCCCATTTCCTTGAGGTATTGACCGTATCTTAGGTTGACGAGGTTTTCATTCATGAGCATAACTTGAACAATCGCTTACCGTTTTAAAGCTGCTCAAATTCAGAGCAGTATGTGATAAGGCCATTGTGTTCCTTGCTTGCATTCTCAATAACATCAGCAATCTGAAAAACGCCTTCAGGTAGCTCCCATTGGCAATGAAAGCCATGCTTTTGAGCGGATTCAAAACCGAAGCGAGAATAATAGCGAGGATCACCAACCACAACGCAAACTGGGTAACCAAACTCTTTCAAAGATGAAAAGCCTTCTTGAATTAACTTGGCGCCGATTCCTTGATTACGATAATCTTCACGCACTGCAACCGGCGCTAAGCCTTGCCAACCATAATCTTCGTTCTCGACCAATACAGGGCTAAACATTGCGTGACCGATTACTTCACCGTCATCAGTACTCGCGACCAGAGATAACGTTAAGTTGCCATTTTCTCTTAATCTCATCACCAAATCCGCTTCCGCCTCGGTTTCAAAGGTGGATTTTAATAATCTATCAACCGCCAGAATATCACCTAGCGACTCTGCTCGAATCAGCATTACTTACCTCATGTTGTCTATTCGACAATTGTATACCCAATTAGCCTCAAGATGCGAGCTTCATTACAACGAGGCAGATTGGCTTAATTTTCCAAACGCATCAGAACTGTGAGTCTTAGCGGCGTTTGGTGATAACCCTTTTTTCACAAACTCAGCAAGCTCGTTGATTAAAAATTGTAGCGAGTTGGGCATCCTTTCAAACTCAATACTGTCCATTAAGTTTTTCACTTCAAGGCCTAACTCAGTATCGCCTTCGATTTGCAAACGACGCTGAAAAAATAAAGTGTCCGGATCTTCTTTCCTTCCAGAAATCAGCACTAGCTCATTTAAGTTTCCACTAAAAGACACATCATGTTCAACATCCTTATCAGCTACAATGAGTTTGTCAGAGGCATAGCTAATGCACCAGCTTAAACCGAGATCTTTGACTTCAATTTTAAGCCATTTTCCAGTCAAAAACTCAAACTCACCGTCTTCCAATGAATCATGAAACACGTGATTTAGCCCCTCTAATAATAGCTTTCTGTGAACAAAGGAAGGCATACACTTCGAGGGAATCCGGAGAATAGATGCTGCGTTTTGCACCAACTGATTATGTAATTTACTAAACACGAGAGCTCCTATCTGAGTAGTCAAGTCGTCCTACCTTAAACGAACTCATATTGAGAGATTCTGTCATGTATCAAAAATCGTTATGAAAGATCACCCGCACTCACTTTTGAAATGACAATCTGTAGGTTATAGTTAGAAATATAAAAGGGAATTTAAACACTTAAATGCTACCGCAAGATCTGCAACGTTGGTTTCAAACACTCACCCAAAATAGCCCTTTCTTCTTCGCTATTTTGGATGATCAATTCCGATATGCCGCCGTCAACAAACGGTATCAAGACATATCTGGAGTTAGTGCTGAACAGTTCATAGGAAAGCGTGACGATCAAGTATTCGATGACGCTATTTTTCAGTCGCTACAACCTTTATATCAGCAAGCTTTAAAGGGTGAAATGCTTGAAACTGAAATCTCTCTCCAACTAAAGAACCAATCAATCACCCTACACGTTTTCGTCCAATCAGTATCCACGGCTAAAGACAGTAAGCAGATTGCATTTCAAGCAATAGATATTAGTGATAAATACCTATTGATTGAAAATATGAGAGAAGCAGAAAGCAAATTTTCATCTTTAACAACACTTATCCCTTTTGGAATCATGCTGGTGGATGAAAATTCTATTATCTCCGCCAATGAAGCTTGCGCGCAACTACTTGGATTTGGCACTGCACACCATTTATTAGGCGAAACACTTGAACACCTTTTCATCGATGGAGACACAAAAGAAGCTTTTCACCAACCTCTGATTTACCAGCTCAAGTCAAAATCACTAATCTGTCATACTAGCGAAGCCTGCGGTTTTGAACGATATGTGAAATTGGAGGCTGGTAATACTCCTCTCTACGGTAGTTCATTTCAAATTATTCTTGTACAAGATTCATCACCTGCTGTCGGTTTTAGCCAAAAAACAAACAAGGATATCTACAAAGATTCTGTAACCGGCTTATACAACCGAATCGGCTTTACCCTGTGTACCGAGCAATTAGTCCAAAATGACTCTTCTTTTATAATGTTATACTTGGATATCGACAATTTTAAAAACATTAACGACTCTCTGGGTCACCAAATAGGAGATATGGTTCTTAAGGAAGTGGCAACTAGGCTGAAAAAACTGTGCCCAACTTCAGCATTGATCGGTAGATTAGGAGGAGATGAGTTCGGCATCATATTCAACGAGCCCTATAATGCACAAACAATTCAAAATTATGCGAATTCAATTAAGTCTGAAATTTATCAACCTTTCAACCTTCGCTATTTCAACAAACGTTTGACGTGTTCTATCGGAAGTATTGCTTACCCAAAAGACGCTCAAAATGCCACACTATTACTGCAATACGCTGACTCAACCATGTACCAAGCGAAATATGCAGGGCGCAATCGACTGATTCAATTTGATGAAAAAATCACTAAAGAAGCCCGCAAGCGTCTGTGGATTGAAATTGAGCTGCAAAAAGCCTTGCAGCAAAATGGACTGGAAGTCTGGTATCAACCTAAAGTCAGCTGCGAGAACTTGTTAATTACTGGAGCAGAGGCACTGATTCGCTGGAAACACCCAGTCGAAGGTTATATAAGTCCGAGTGAATTTATTCCAGTCGCAGAAAGTGCAGGATTAATTGAGAATATTGGTCGGGTCGTCATGCGTGAAGTGTTTACTTGCGTTAAGAATTGGCATCAGCAAAATATACTGCCCGGAAAAATTGCAATTAACTTATCGCCTGAACAGTTTTGTAACCCTCAGTTGGTCGGCTATATGGAAAAACTACTGAGAAGCTCAAAACTCGATCCTAGCTATATTTTGTTCGAACTGACCGAAAGCAGCATAATGCAAGATAGTCTACACACTATCCAAATGCTAAACGCTATTAAAAACTTAGGCTTTGCTTTGTCTATCGATGACTTTGGCACCGGATATTCCTCGCTCTCTTACCTTGCTCGATTCCCAGTCGATGAGGTGAAAATTGACCGAGCATTTATTACCGACCTAGACTCTCTACCAAGGCAGAAAACCGTGGTTGAAAGCATTGTACATTTAGCCAAGTCCTTGGATCTTAATGTGGTGGCTGAAGGGATTGAAACTGATCATCAGGCTCAACTTTTGATAAATATGCAGTGTGATACATTACAAGGCTTTTACTTTCATACCCCACAACCAAAGCACGAGATAGAAAAACTGTTTATCCAAGATATACAGAAAAGAAATCAAAGTGAGTAGCGACTATTTTCTAATATTCCTCTAAATATAAAATTTGCCCAAACCTGCCTTAAATCAAGTTACTAAAACGACGACAAGTCTAAAATTTCATCATGGCCAATTTACGTCAATTCAACAATGGAACTTTTGTGCCCAGCAGGAAACTTACCTGCTCTTAAAACTGCTATCGACTGTGGTGCTGATGCGGTTTATATCGGATTTAAAGACGATACTAATGCTCGTCACTTTGCTGGTTTAAACTTTACTGGTAAAAAGCTAGACAACGCGGTCAAGTACGTCCATGACCATAATAAAAAAATTCATATCGCTCTCAATACCTTTGCTCATCCGAATAACTTTCAGAGATGGACTAACGCTGTGGACAACGCTGCGGATCTAGGTGTCGATGCGCTGATAATCGCAGATATTGCAGTACTAGAATATGCAGCCAATAAATACCCTCACTTGGAACTGCATCTATCGGTACAAGCTTCCGCAACCAATGTATCTGCTATCGAGTTCTATAAACAAAATTTCAACATTAAACGTGTTGTTCTGCCTCGTGTTCTTTCCATTCATCAAGTGAAACAACTCTCACGAAATATATGTGATGACGTAGAGCTTGAGGTCTTTGCTTTCGGCAGTTTATGTATCATGTCCGAAGGGCGTTGCTATCTTTCATCTTATTTCACAGGTGAATCGCCAAATACGGTCGGCGCATGCTCACCAGCCAAATTTGTCCGCTGGCAAGAAACCGAGCAAGGCCTAGAATCAAGACTCAACGATATTCTCATCGACAGATATGGCAAGAACGAAAATGCTGGTTATCCAACGCTTTGTAAAGGTCGATTCCATTCCGAAATAAGCACAAATAATCAGCGCTATCACGCGCTTGAAGAACCCACTAGCCTTAACACGCTTGCTTTGATTCCAGAGCTGTTTGCAGCCAATGTGGCGTCTGTAAAAATTGAAGGCCGCCAGAGAAGCCCTGCTTATGTTGAACAAGTGACGCGCACTTGGCGCGCGGCAATCGATGCTTACCAACGCTCACCTGATACTTATCAAGTAGAGCAGGCTTGGAATCAAGCTTTGGAAAATGTATCTGAGGGCAGTCAAACCACTCTCGGTGCCTACCATCGTAACTGGCAATAAGGAAAATCACTCATATGAAATATTCTCTAGGGCCAGTGTTATATTTTTGGTCAAAATCGACGGTAGAAGAGTTCTATTTACGAGCTGCTCAAAGTTCGGCAGACATTGTTTATCTCGGTGAAACCGTCTGCTCAAAAAGGCGTGAATTAAAACCCGCTCACTGGTTTGACTTGGCTAAAGAGTTAGCTTCATCTGGTAAGCAAGTTGTATTGTCTACGATGGCTCTTCTGGAAGCGCCCAGCGAAGTCAACGTAATGAAAAAATACGTAGACAATGGCGATTTTATTATTGAAGCCAACGACGTTTCCGCGATTCAACTCGCATCTGAAAACTGTGTACCTTTTACTGTTGGTCCGGCAGTAAACGCCTACAACGCTTGCACTCTAAACCTTTTCCTCAAGCAAGGTATGACTCGTTGGTGTATGCCGGTTGAGTTATCGAAAGAGTGGCTGAAAAACACCTTAGATCAATGTGAAACATTAGGTATTCGTGGCCAGTTTGAAACAGAAGTATTTGGTTATGGTTACTTGCCACTTGCCTATTCTGCACGCTGCTTTACCGCGCGCGCCGAAAATAAAAGCAAAGATGATTGCGAGACTTGCTGTATCAAATATCCTACTGGGGTCAAAATCTCCAGCCAAGAAGATCAGCAAGTGTTCAATCTCAATGGTATTCAAACTCAATCTGGCTACTGCTATAACCTGATTAACGATGTTAAAGAAATGAAGTCACTGGTTGATGTCGTTCGCCTTAGCCCATTAGGACTCGACACTTTAGCTGAGATTGACAGGTTCAGAGCAGCAGAAAACCACTCTGAAACAACTAAACTTGAAGTCAAACAATGCAATGGCTACTGGCATCGTTTAGCTGGATTAGATACTAGCGACCAATAAATGTTAAAGCCTAAGCAATAACTGCTTAGGCTTAACGTGATTACCTTTATGACAGGCTAAAATCAATCTACCTTCTCTACTGAGGCTGATTGCTGCTGAAGCTGTGTCGCCTCTTTCTTAATCCTGTCTAATTCAATATAAGCGTATTTATGTTCGATATAGTCGTATACATTTGACGACAACACGATTTTATAAAGAGTATACGCGCTCTTCAGATCATCTTTAAGCTGGTAGCGCTTTGCGATATAAAAATAAGTTTCTGTTAGGCGCTCTGCTAATACAACATTATCGGCAGAAGTTGTCACTATCGCCTTCAATGCTTCCTCATTAGAAACTTTATCGAGCATCAGCCCCACCAAGAACCATCCCCACCCTGGTTTTCTTGCTTGGTAATTTTCGGTTAGCTGTTTCTTAGCCTGAACCGGGTCGATTTCGTATTCAATAATGTAGCGCCACAAACTAAGGAAAGGATCCACTTCACCATCTTTTGTTAGTGTTTGCAGATCTTCTAACGCTAGCTCGTACCTACCACCGTAGTAGAGTGCAATAGCGCGGTTTCTGATAGCAAATAAGTTTTTGGGGTTCAGCTCTATAGCAGAATCAAACGCTTCATACGCATCATCAAACTGCTGTTCTTCGGTAAAGTTAACCCCAAGTAGGTTATACACATCCGACTGAGCAGGGTCTAAAGCAAGTGACTGATCAAAGTCTAAACGGGCTAGCAAACGCAAACCAACGCTATCGTAAAAACTGCCGCGTTCGTAAAGCATCTTAGCTCTAACTTTGTCATCTAGGTTTTTACGTTGTATCAACTGGGTAAGCTGAGCGATTTGTACTTCTTTTTTTGCGCTTACCTGTAAAGGGATCGCCATTGGTGGATAAAGCCACTGGCTTTGCGATGCACAACCATTGATGACCAGCAACAAAAACACACTTAATACTGCGGTTCGAATCCTTCTCACAAATAATACTCCTTTATACTGGCTTAAGGGCTAGCCTAACCAGTGATCCGCATTAAAAAAGGGAGCGACAATGCTCCCTTTTTTATAACACGCTTTTTACATAGCAGGGAAAACCCAGCTAAGGCGTGTGATGTGACTACAGATAATTACTCTGCTTCACCTTCAGTATTACCATCAGCTTGCGCTTCTGGTTCAACCTTTTCAACCGCTTCTTTCATGCTTAAACGAATACGGTTTTGACGGTCAATTTCAAGTACTTTAACTTGAACTTCTTGGCCTTCTTTCAAGTAATCTGATACTTTCTCGATACGCTTGTCAGCGATTTGAGAAATATGTACCAAACCTTCTTTGCCACCAAGAACAGCAACGAATGCACCGAAATCAACAATACGGGTAACTTTACCAGTATAGATGGTTCCAACTTCAACTTCTGCTGTGATTTCTTCAATACGCTTGATTGCTGCTTTCGCCGCAGTACCTTCAGTCGCCGCGATCTTAATTGTACCGTCTTCTTCGATTTCGATCGTAGTACCTGTTTCTTCGGTAAGTGCACGGATTACCGCACCACCTTTACCAATCACGTCTTTGATCTTATCGGTGCTGATCTTCATTGTGTGGATGCGAGGAGCGAACTCAGAGATATCTTCACGAGCACCAGAGATAGCTTGATCCATAACAGATAAGATGTGCTTACGTGCACCTTGTGCTTGGTTCAATGCAATTTGCATGATCTCTTTTGTGATGCCTTCAATTTTGATATCCATTTGCAGGGCTGTGATACCAGTTTGAGTACCCGCCACTTTAAAGTCCATATCACCTAGGTGGTCTTCGTCACCCAAGATGTCAGAAAGAACAACAAAGTCGTCGCCTTCTTTCACTAGACCCATTGCGATACCCGCAACAGAAGATTTAATTGGCACACCCGCATCCATAAGAGCAAGAGAAGTACCACATACAGAAGCCATTGAAGAAGAACCGTTAGATTCCGTGATTTCTGATACTACACGCACTGTATATGGGAACTCTTCCACAGATGGCATTACTGCAGCAATACCACGCTTAGCAAGCTTACCGTGACCAATTTCACGACGCTTAGGAGAACCAACAAAACCAGTCTCACCCACACAGTATGGAGGGAAGTTGTAGTGTAGCAGGAAGTGATCTTTACGCTCACCAGTTAGCTCATCGATGATTTGCGCATCACGCTGAGTACCTAGAGTCGCAGTCACAAGAGCCTGTGTCTCACCACGAGTAAATAGAGACGAACCGTGAGTACGAGGAAGAACGCCAGTGCGTACATCTAGCGCGCGAACCATGTCTTTTTCACGGCCATCAATACGTGGGTTGCCAGCGATAATGCTGCGACGTACAACTGTCTTCTCTAGATCGTGGAAGATAGTATGGATTTCTTTAGTGTTCGCTTCTGGATCTTCAGCAAGAAGTGCTTCGTTTACTTCATCAGCAATCTCATGGATGCGGTCGTAACGAGCCATCTTCTCAGTAATTTTGTATGCTTCGACAAGCTTCGCTTCTGCTAGCTCAGCAATCTTAGCGTTAAGCGCTGTGTTCTCTTCAGGAGCAGTCCAATCCCACGCAGGAGTTGCAACTTCTGCTGCGAATTCATTAATCGCTTTGATAGCAGCTTGCTGTTGGTCGTGACCAAATACGACTGCAGATAACATTTCTTCTTCAGTCAAGTTGTCTGCTTCTGATTCAACCATCAATACCGCTGACTCAGTACCAGCAACCACGAGATCTAGGCGAGATGCTTCTAGCTCAGTTTGGCTTGGGTTAAGTACCAATTGACCATCGATGTGACCTACACGAGCAGCACCAATAGGACCGTTAAATGGAATGCCTGAGATAGCAAGAGCGGCAGAAGTACCAATCATAGTTGGGATATCTGGCTGAACATCTGGGTTCACAGATACAACGGTCGCGATAACTTGTACTTCATTTTTAAACGCGTCCGGGAAAAGTGGACGAATTGGACGGTCAATAAGACGTGCAATTAGAGTTTCGCCTTCAGAAGGACGACCTTCACGCTTAAAGAATCCACCTGGAATTTTACCCGCTGCGTAAGTACGCTCTTGGTAGTTAACTGTTAGTGGGAAGAAATCTTGACCTTCTACCGCTTCTTTTTTACCAACAACAGAAACGAATACGGCTGTGTCGTCCATTGTCACCATCACTGCTGATGTCGCTTGACGCGCGATAACGCCAGTTTCTAAGGTAACTGTGTGGTTACCATACTGGAATGTTTTAACTACTGGTTTTTCAAACATTATTTTTCCTTGCTCTAAGCATCGCTTAGAATAAATGACTTACCACTCAGAGCATTACAAATCGCGACTAGTAAAAGCATACTTTATACCAATTCCATCAATTATTTAATCATTCTTGCTGGCTAAAATATGATCACATAATTAATGGCATTGGTATTACCTAAATACCACTTTTAATAGCCGCGACCTTCCGGTCGACTTCGGTGACTGCAATACCATGAGTATTTTTTATAGCGATTCCCTCTTACTGAAGAGGATGTTCGCCGGACGTATTATAAACTAGATACCTTTTGATTGGTAAACTCTAGATAACAAAAAAGGGGCATAATGCCCCTTTTCTGAACAAACTGTTCTTAGCGACGTAGGCCTAGACGTTTGATTAGATCTTGGTAACGAGAAAGGTTTTTGCCTTTCAAGTAATCAAGAAGCTTACGACGGCGAGAAACCATACGTAGCAAACCACGACGGCTGTGGTGATCGCCTTTGTGCTCTTTGAAGTGACCTTGAAGGTGGTTGATAGAAGCTGTAAGTAGTGCAACTTGAACTTCTGGTGAACCAGTGTCGCCTTCAGTTTGAGCGTATTCAGCTACGATAGCCGCTTTAGTTTCTGCATTCAGAGACATCATTCTCTCCTAATAAGAGTAAAGTAAAATATGTAGCAGCCAATCTCTGATTCAGCCGCTACGCGAAGCGCGGATTATAAAAAAACCACACTGTATAATCAACTGCTAATTTTACTGCTTAGCTGGTATTTTGACGACATCTTTTAAGGCCCAAAAAGAAATCAAAGCGGAAACTAAAATAAACACCCCTTCCCAATAAAAATTATTCAAGTTGATATACACAGTAATCAACATGCCGATACCGCCGGAAACATAGGTCGCGACACCAATAAGCCCCGATGCACTGCTTTTTCCTTCTTCAATCGTATTAAAAGTATGGAAGAGCAATATCGGAATTAGTCCAACTGAATACAAACTGGCTAGAAAACCTGGAATTAGCCAAAACCAACTAATCGTATTATGGAAAAAACTCAAAGCAAATGCGCTAAAAGCAGCAAGCAGGAAGCAAACTTTCACTGAACGCAATATAAAACGCTCACCCAGTTTTTTAATCATGTAGTTAGAGAAAGGTGGGTAGATAATTCCAGGCAACAAAGTAGGCAGTAGGTAATAGGCAACTTCATTGGGGTGAATATGATAAACCGGCGTCAACCAGAATGGCACAGCAATATAATAGCTTTGAATAATAGCCGCCATACACATGACAACAATTAGCGCTTTGCGAAACACTCTATTTTTAAAATGAGCTCCCATCTGCTTTAAAGATTTCTTAAAAGTCAAATTAGCCGAAGACTGAGGCTGACTTGGTAACT
The DNA here is from genome assembly GCF_059777565.1 of Vibrio sp. A37. Taxonomy (NCBI): domain Bacteria; kingdom Pseudomonadati; phylum Pseudomonadota; class Gammaproteobacteria; order Vibrionales; family Vibrionaceae; genus Vibrio; species Vibrio sp. A37. The sequence goes on from NZ_JBLNLI010000006.1 coordinate 176,356, forward strand.
GACGAACTAAAAAGAACATCGCAACCAGCCATATAGGGATAATCACAAACACGGCACGCCAACCAAGCCAAGTACTTACCCAACCGGACAATAAAGGGGTAAGAAAAGCCGCGGAATAGCCACCAAAAGAAGTGAGTGATAATGCGTGCTTAACCTGCTCTGGATCTTTCATATAAGTAACAGGAAAAGCTCGACTGCACACAGAAAGCCCGCTGACAAAAGCGCTGGCTAATACGAATAAAACTCCGAAGAAGACAATATTGCTCGCAAAAGATGCCAAAACCAACGTAACAATGCCAACCACACAGACCAACTCGATAAATCGCTTCATCTGCATTCTATCTATCAGCGGCCCCCAAATAAGTGGGGAAAGCCCACCAAAGATAAAGGACAGAGATATAATTAACCTCACCGTATCTTCAGATGTATTTAACAAACTAGGCATGGTTGGAAATATCGGCAAACCGACCTTCATCAACCCCCAAAATGTCGCCATAAACAACATAGGGAAATAAACCATAAAGCGAGTGTTCAAACTCATATCGCCTCCGCTGTAACTTTACAAACGGCACACAAGAACCGGATCTCACCACTCAATATATTGCAAACACACACAAACCGGTGAGATAAGCTACCAGCTGTCACTTTGATAATTTGGTTATGCATAAAAACGTTATTGAAATAAACAACAGTCCCTTAGAATAAGGGAACGTGGTACACTTTCACTACATTCATTTGAAATAATATAGAGAGCAATTATGAAAATCGGCATCATTGGTGCGATGGAACAAGAAGTGGCCATTCTCAAACAAAAGATCAGTGATTGTAAAGAACAAAATAAAGCTGGCTGCACATTTTATTCTGGAACTCTCAATGGCCTTGATGTGGTTTTGCTCCAATCAGGTATTGGTAAAGTTGCCGCGGCAATTGGTACCACTATCCTTATCGACGAACATCAACCAGATTGCATCATCAATACTGGCTCAGCTGGCGGGTTCGATTCAACCTTGAACTTAGGCGATGTCGTCATTTCTACCGAAGTTCGTCACCACGATGCAGATGTGACCGCATTTGGTTATGAAGTTGGCCAAATGGCAGGCCAACCTGCTGCTTTCTCTGCAGATAAAAAGCTGATGGATATTGCCGAACAAGCTTTAACTATGATGGAAGATAAACATGCAGTTCGCGGCTTAATTTGCACTGGTGATACGTTTGTTTGCTCAGCTGAACGACAACAGCAAATACGTACTAACTTCCCATCAGTCATCGCTGTAGAAATGGAAGCCTCTGCGATTGCTCAAACATGCCATCAGTTCAAAGTCCCATTCGTTGTAGTAAGAGCCATCTCTGACGTTGCAGACAAAGAGTCACCAATGAGCTTTGAAGAATTCTTGCCATTGGCTGCTGAAAGCTCTTCAGAAATGGTATTGAAGATGATTGAACTGCTAAAAAGCTAGACTAGCTTTTATTTACTATAAAGCAAAACCTACTAGTAAATAATTCGACTAATACCAGTTTCATTTAATAGAGAGATGCTGCTGGTATTATTCATACACTCCAAATAAAAATGCAAGCCAGTCATTTGAGCATTTACAACCCATCTCGACGACCTTAAAAGGGTTGTCTTAGGCACTATAAAACAAACAACCCATCAATATGAAATATAAGGATAAATAATAAGACTAATGCAAGAGAGTAGATCGATGCACTCTTGATTTTTTTCATATATTTTTTACAACATGCAAAGTCCAGTTTTGACCAGATATAATTAAGCATTATAAATATCACCTTACAGTTTTAATAAAAAATACATTTCTTAGCTTTCATATAGAAATAATTCGTAGCTATCTATTGCCTATGAAAGTAAGCTAATAGTGTTTACAAAATATGAACTCTTACTTACTTTACTATTAATAATACAAAACATATTACCCCAAATGGTTGCGATTGATTAATTTACCTTGATAATGGGATGTCAATACCCGTTTTCAACAATAGTTATTAACGACTGAAAAATTTGGTATATATTTGTGGTTCATACGGTGTAACATTCACCAAAACAACGGCTAATATACCTATATTTTTCATGCAATTACAAAGGGGAATTAGTAACGAGCCAAAGGTCATGGAAGATTTTTTCAAGCATATCTATTCAAATGGGACCCTCCTTGTGATGTGGGGAGCAATCCTATTTAATTTTATTTTGCCAATCCCACGTGCAGCGCATCCGATGACACTTTGGCACAAGTTTGCTGAATTACTCGCAGATAAGGTGAACCGCAATTCGAACCACTCACAAAGCTTAATATCCGGCACACTAGCTTGGGCATTAATGTGCTTACCCGCGATAGCCGTCCTGATCGCTTTAAAACCACTGGTTTGGCAATCACATATGTTTGAATTAGCTCTGCTAATTCTTGCATTGGACTGGCGCAACAATGAAAAGCTCGCCAGCCACTTGATTACTGCTCTATCAAAAGATGACAAACAGCACGCTAAAGCCATCTTACAACCTTTCGTCAACCGAGAAACGGCTACCTTATCGCAACTTGGCTTAGGTAAAGCAAGTGCAGAAACCATCATTATGGGTTATGGCCGCAATGTGGTTTGCGTGTTATTTTGGTACGCACTACTTGGTGGTGTTGGTGCTTTTCTGTATCGACTTATCTCTGAGCTTGCTAGAGCTTGGTCTCCATCTAGGCCTCAATATTCTCCATTTGGTGTCCCCTCAGTAAAGATTTTAGCGGCACTGGACTTTATCCCCATGAGAACCTTTGCTGCTTTGATTTCAATTGGCCACCGCTGCATAAAGACGTTGCAACTTATTCGTATGCAATCTTCATCTTGGCCGCTGCCCGGGCCTTCTTGGTTGCTCATCGCTGTTGGAGGAAAACTTGAGCTTTCATTGGGGGGACCTGCGATATACAACAAACGTAAAAGTGTACGAGCAAAACTCGGTGGCAGAATTGCTCCTTCAGCCATTCATTTGGCTCAAGTACAAAAATTACTGGCGTGGAAGTCACTAGCTTGGATAATATTGCAAAGCATTATATTAGGCTTTATTTATCAAGGCATTTAAATGGTTCGGGCTTTACCTTTTCTGTTCGCTTTCTTCATTTTTAGTAGCTACGCTCATGTCAAAGCTGAACGAGTAATAACTTTATCTCCACACGCCACAGAGCTGGCGTTCTCGGCAGGTTTAGGGAATAAGATTGTTGGGGTTAGTGACTACAGTGACTATCCACCACAAGCAAATAACATTGAGCGAGTAGCCAATTACCAAAGCCTTAACTTAGAGAAAATCGTCGCCCTAAAACCAGACCTAGTCATCGCTTGGCCATCTGGTAACCCAAGTAAACAGCTGAATAGATTAAAACAACTTGGTATTCCTATTGTTAACGTCAAAATTCGCACTCTGGATGACATTGCCAAAACCATTGACCAGCTTAGTCAATACAGCCTTAACCCCAAGATCGGCGAACAAGCAGCCCAGCACTTCAGACAACAACTAAGAGAACTGGCAAGCCAATATCACAACAAAGCAGCTGTACCGTACTTTTACCAATTGGCAAGCAAGCCACTTATTTCTATAGCCCAAGACAGTTGGCCAAGCCAAGTGTTTGCATTTTGTGGTGGGAAAAACGTATTTGAGAATAGCGCAGCCCCCTACCCTCAAGTCAGTTTAGAACAAGTTTTGTTGGCAAAACCGCAGGTGATATTCACAACACAAGAGCCCTCGTTAACCAAGCAAATGTGGGAGCAGTGGCAAAACTTACTCCCTGCTGTAAGAAAAGACCGTGTCTGGAAAATAAACCCTGACTGGTTAAACCGACCTACAATGAGAACGTTGAAAGCAGTTAAAGAAGTTTGCCAAGATTTAAATCTGGCCCGAGAAAAACAATAGCTATAGCGTTAGCGATGACTAATTGCGTACAATTATACTTCTTTAATTACGAACTAAAACTAGCGAGCTAACTCACTGTGGAAGCACCACTACTTTATACTGTCGATTTATTTGGTACTGCAATATTTGCCGTCTCTGGTGTATTACTCGCTGGTCGCTTAAAAATGGATCCTTTTGGGGTAATTGTTTTAGCTAGCGTTACAGCCATCGGAGGAGGCACAATTCGTGATCTCTCCCTTGGATCAACCCCAGTATTTTGGATCAAGGATACAACCTATATTTGGGTAATTTTGTTCACCTGCCTATTGACCATGCTTTTAGTCAGACGCCCTAAACGCATTGCTTGGTGGGTATTGCCCGTTTGCGATGCTATTGGTCTCGCAGCTTTTGTCGGTATTGGTGTTGAAAAGTCTATGCTCTATCAAAGCTCAAGTTTAATTGCGATTATTATGGGCGTCATTACCGGCTGTGGCGGAGGTATTATTCGCGATGTTTTAGCAAGAGAAGTACCGATGGTGCTGCGTAGTGAAGTATACGCAACAGCTTGTATCGTCGGAGGCGCATTTCAAACAGGAGCACTCGCTCTCGGGTTTAGCTCATCAACCGCTTTTTTGTCTTGCGTAATTTCAGTGCTTGTTATTCGCTTAGCAGCAATCCGATGGCACCTTTCATTGCCTACGTTTGCTATACACAAATAACAGAAAGGGAGCAATTATAGCTCCCTTTCGATTTCACAAGTGTAACCTTTACTTACTGGCAACTTCTCGAAGCAGAAATTTCAACGCAGAAAAGTCGTCATTCATTTCAGAAGACAACAACGCCATTTGAGCATGCTTCGCTAATGGTGCTGGCAATTCAATATCTTCATTCAAAATGTCGTCAACGACTTCTTTAAACTTAGCTGGATGAGCAGTACATAAGAACAGACCGGTTTCGCCCTCTTGCAGTTGATCAGACAAGACTCGATAAGCGATCGACCCATGAGGCTCACATAGATAACCTAGCGCATTTAGCTCTTTAACCGTTTCTGCACTTTGCTCATCCGTTACTGCGCCTTTTGCAAGCATATCTAACGACCAGCCTTTTGTTTTGCATAGCTCTTCAATACGTGGCCAGTTGTTTGGTTGGCTGACATCCATTGCATTTGAAGTAGTCGCAACTGTTGGCTTAGGCTGCCAATTCCCGCTCTCTAAATAGCGTGGCACCGTATCATTGACGTTCGTTGCAGCAATAAAGCGTTTTACTGGCAGCCCCATTGCTTTGGCTAGCAATCCTGCAGTTAGATTACCAAAATTACCGCTTGGCACTGAAACGACTAGATTCTCTCTTTCTTCTTTAGACAGTTGAGAAACCGCTTCAAAGTAGTAACAAATCTGAGCCATTAAGCGGCTAATGTTAATTGAGTTGGCCGAATTAAGACCAATTTCTTTGCGTAATGCTTCGTCATCAAAAGCCTGTTTGACCAACGCTTGGCACGCATCGAAATCACCATTAATTGCAACGGTATGAATGTTCTTACCTAAAGTACAAAATAGCTTTTCTTGCAATGGACTGATTTTGCCTTTCGGGTACAAGATTACAACATCGATATTGTCCATTCCGTAGAAAGCGTGTGCAACAGCTGCACCAGTATCACCAGATGTAGCCGTTAGAATCGTAATCTTTCCACCATCAGAAACAGCAGCCAGAGACTGAGCCATAAAGCGACCACCGAAGTCCTTAAAGGCTAAGGTCGGGCCGTGGAACAACTCCAGTGCATAAACACCGTTTTTGACTTGCTTGATTGGTGCTGGAAATTGAAATGCTGCGTCAACCATAGAGTTCACTTGCTCTGCAGGCAACTCATCTCCAATAAGCTCAGAAAGAATCCGTGTGCTACGAGTAACAAAATCTTCGGAAAGCAGCTGTTCGACATCTTCGAATACGGGCAATGTATCTGGGAAAAATAGCCCTTGATTGCGTCCTAACCCTTGGCGCACAGCTTGCGCAAAAGAGACTTGTTGGTCGTTTTCTTTGATATTGTAAAGCTTCATAGCTGGTTTCCTGTAATTTTTGAACCTTGCTTGTCTAAGCGACAAACATGAACAAATCCATCTTTATTCTGTACGTAATTCTGTTCCAGCCAGCTAGCGACTCGCTGGGCAACATCTTGATGCTGACAAATACTAAATAGTGTCGGTCCACTTCCTGAAATGCCGGTAGCCAATGCTCCAGCAGAAGCGGCATAAGACCTAGCGTCAGCAAAACCCGGTAACAGTCTTTCCCGGTATGGTTCAGCTATCACATCTTTGATCATTTTAGCGGCGAGCTCTGGCTGCTTGCTATGACATGCGTGAATAAATCCGGCTAAATGACGTCCATGAGCGATAATGTCTTGGCGGCGATATTGGCAAGGTAGAATTTCGCGAGCTTCTGCTGTTGATACCGTAATACCTGGATAAGCCATTACCCAAAACCAATCATCAAAGCTCGGCACTTCTTGGCTAATAATATCCAGCTCTTGCACCATAAGCTGAACACCACCTAAATAGCATGGCGCGACATTATCATAGTGAACACTACCGGAAATTTTGCCTTCCATTTCGCCCATTAACTCAAGTAGCTCATCTTGACTCAACGCTTGGTCATGAAATTGATTGAGTGCATCTAATGCTGCGACGATCGAGCAAGCACTTGAACCAAGCCCAGAACCAATCGGCATATTTTTCTCTAGCGTCATGTGCACTGGTTTAACAGCCAAACCTTTTTTTTCCAGCTCTCGAGAGAATACTTGCCAACAATTAAACACGATATTATCTTTGGCATCTTTTGGTAGCTTATCGACAAACGAACCAGTGGTATCCAGAGAAAATGGCTCTTTCCCTTGTTTAACAGATACTCTATCGCCTAACAACGTACCATCAATCGGTGATACCGCCGCGCCAAGAACATCAAACCCGACACTAACGTTACCAATTGAAGCGGGAGCATATACGACAACCTCGTTGTTGCTTTGTTCTTGGTTACTAACGTGCACTTGGTTACTACCCTGCATAGCTATACTCCTAGTTTCCATCCAAGTGTGCGCATTACATCAGCAAAAACACCAGCAGCGGTGACTTCTGTACCCGCCCCATAGCCACGGAGAACAAGAGGAATTGGCTGATAATAGCGGCTATAAAATGCCAAAGCGTTTTCACCATCTTTTATCTTAAACATTGGATCATCTTCGTCTACTGCGCTCAAGCTTACTTTACACTTGCCATCAAGGATTTCCCCGACATAACGCAGAACTTTGCCTTCTTTAGCTGCTTTTTTAGAAAGCTGGGTAAAATATTCATCAGCCTGCGGCAAACGCTGCATAAACTCTTCAATGCTGCCACTTGCATCAAAGCCTGGTGGCAGCGCTGGCTCCACTTCCACTTGATCAAGTTCAATCGATAAACCTGTTTCCCTAGCCAAAATAAGCAGCTTTCTCGCAACATCCATTCCTGATAGATCGTCTCTTGGGTCTGGCTCTGTAAAGCCGTTGTCTTTCGCAATATTGGTTGCTTGGCTCAGGGTCATCCCTTCATCCAGCTTGCCAAAGATATATGAGAGTGAACCTGATAAGATGCCGTTGAATTTCTCTAGCTCGTCACCCGCCGAAATAAGATTTTGCAAGTTCTCGATAACAGGCAGACCCGCGCCAACTGTTGTTTCGTATAAGAATTTGCGTCGAGACAATGCCGCTGAATTACGTAGCTGATGATAGTAAGCCATACTCGCCGTATTGGCCTTTTTATTTGGTGTGACTACGTGGAATCCCGCTGATAAAAATTCGGCATATTGGTTAGCGATTGATTCACTTGAGGTGCAATCCACTAGCACTGGGTTAATGATGTGGTTACGTTGAACCAATGAAATTAAACGCGCTAAGCTAAAACCTTCTGTCGCGCCATTCATTCGATCACGCCAATGCTCTAACGGCAAGCCGTTTCCATCAAGCAATAAACCTTTAGAATTGGCAAGACCGCAAACTCGAATCACAATGCCTTTTTCCGCTAGTTTCGCTTGCTGGCGCTGAATTTGATCAACCAACTCACCGCCAACACCACCGATACCAACCACAAAAATATCGAGGTGATGTTTCGAATTAAATAGGTTTTCATGACACGCTTTGATTGCTTCAGAAATTTTATCTTCTGGTACAACAGCAGAAATGGCTCTCTCTGATGATCCTTGAGCTATCGCAACGATATTCACGTTCACTTCAGCAAGAGAAGAGAAGAACCTTGAAGCAACTCCTTTTGAAGTTCGCATACCATCACCAACCAAGGTAATGATTGAAAGGTTTTCGATAAACTCTACAGGCTCTAGGAGTGAATTCTTCATTTCAAGATCAAACGCTTCCGCGAGTACTTGCTCAGCTCTGAGTTTATCTGCTGATTCGATACAAAAGCTGATGCTGTACTCAGACGAAGACTGAGTGATCAATACAATAGAAATTCCCGCTGAAGACATAGCACCGAATACACGGCTCGCCATACCAACCATGCCTTTCATTCCAGGGCCAGAAACACTCACCATAACCAAATTATTTAGCGTTGTGATTCCCTTGATTGGCAGCTTATCTTCTCCAGTATCTAGGCCAATAAGCGTCCCTTCTCCTTGAGGATTGAAGCTATTTTTTATTAGACAAGGAATGTGGAATTGAGCAATCGGAGCAATAGTTTTCGGATGAAGAACAGAAGCACCAAAATAAGAAAGCTCCATCGCCTCTTGGTAGCTAAGAGATTTTAGCAGTCTAGCATCTTCAACTAAGCGAGGGTCACAGTTGTAAACGCCATCTACATCTGTCCAAATCTCACAGCATTCCGCTCGAAGGCAAGAAGCTAAAACAGCTGCTGAGTAATCTGAGCCATTGCGACCTAACGTCACCAACTCACCTTTTTTACTGCCAGCTGTGAAGCCAGGCATAATGTGTACATAGCCTTCTGCTAAAGGGTTCTTTTTGAAGTTTTCCGTTGAAACTTCAACATCCACCATCGCTTCTAGTGGTTCACCCTCTGCAAACAAATACTTAACTGGGTCAATCAAGCTCGCTTGCTGTCCCTTTGCCTCAAGCACCGCTTTCATCAATTGAATGGAAACTCTTTCGCCTTTACTAATAATGCGGGCATTAACATTGTCTGGGCACATTCCGAGTAAGTTGATGCCATGGACAAACTGGCGAAGCTGAGACAGTGAGGTTTTTACCTGATTGAAATAGCCGCTTCCATCTACATTAGCTAGCTGGAGCTTTATGTCATTAAACAATGACTGGAATGAAGACTCTAGCTCAGCAATTTGCAGCTCCGCTTCGCCATTACGAAGCGCTCCATCAATAACCGATACGAGTTTATTCGTCGTTTTCCCAGGCGCTGAAAGCACTACGGCTACTTCCCCTTGCTGGGCATTATTCACAATAATATCTGCAGCTCTTAAAAATCTATCGGCATCAGCCAACGATGAGCCACCAAACTTCAATACTCGCATCTCATCCTCCACAAGTAATAAATTGGTATAAAAAAAGGCCTGTATCTGGTGGGATACAGGCCTTTTTTTGAATTTCTTTCGCTTAGCAGCCTGCCCCAACGTTGGTAATGTCGGTAATAATAATGGTTGTGGTCATTACTAATTGGTTAGCAGATTGCATGTATGTTGTGCTTACTATGTTTGTTGTTCGTCTACTCATTACGTTTACCTTACTTTTCACTATGCAGTCAATGAAAAATTCAATTAATTTGCGATTTAATCATTTCTAAGGACACATATATGATGTTTTTATAGTGGAAATTTGGTCGTAGCGACCTAACTATTTGACATCTCTAGCCTCAAAGATTTTCATATGCAACTAGTTAAAACCATCAGCAAATACTAATAACCAAAAACTATATAAAAGCCGCCACACATGGTCAAAAAATGTGCTTTACTTATATCCAGTGACTCGAAAAACAAGTGTCACATTCAGGATAATAACTATTAAAAATAACTAAGGAGCGGTGGATGAAAACAGTCATGTATTGGTTGCCGCTTGCTATCTGTTTTCCCTTACAAGCAGAGGACTTACCAAGCTTTCCTTCCGAAAAAAAAACATCACCTCACAAGCTATTTGTCGCTAGCGAAAACAATACTCAAAACGATGAGTCTTTTAAGATAGACAGTGGATACTCCTATAACGTTTTCAATAAAATAGATCTTTATATTGGTGCTCGCATCGACAACTCAGGATATGATGGCGAGACGAAAATGATAGACGGTTTACTAAGTGGCTTGAGCTATCAAGTTACCGAAAACATTACGGTAAAAAGCACATTACGTTCTTATACCGAGACCGTATATCAAGATAATGTCACGTCGATGGCTGCAGAAGTCTCGAGCCGAATGAAATTAACAGAAAACCTAGATGTACATGCCACATTGGATTATCAAGAGTGGCGTCAAGGAATCGAAGTTGGAATTGGTTTTCGATTTTAAAGTTAGGATCGCAAGATCCTAACTTCACGTCTTAGTATACAGACCTAATTATCAGCTACTTTAAAGTTAGCTTTTCTTGAGCCATTACAATCCCATTCCAGTCAGCATAGATATAGTCTCCAGGCTGAATCATCTGGTTATTAATGGTGAGGGACACGTTGATTTCACCAACGTCTTTTTTCTCGGTTTTAAATGGACAAGTCCCCAGAGCTTTTACACCAAGATCCATCTCAGCAATTGTAGCCGCATCACGGATGGCACCATTTACTATCACACCTTGCCAATTGTTTTTGATTGCCAACTCAGCGAGGTTGTCACCTAATAGAGCTTTCTGGCAGGAACCATTACCATCAACAAATAGCACTTTGCCTTCTCCATTTTCTTTTAACATCTCACGAACTTTTGAGTTATCGTGGTAACAACGAACAGTGACTATTTCTCCACAAAATGCACTTTTTTTTCCAAAGTTAGATAATTGAAGCTCTAGCAATGTCACTTTATCTTCATATTGGTCACAAATATCTGGCGTTAAATCTTTCATTTTTCCTCCGAGAAAATACCAAAATTCCTTGTTTATGCCTCGTTAGCTTACTTAATCATAGTCGGCCATTGATAGCATACTGTAGATTCTTTCTAACGGACTAAACATGAAAACTACCCTACACAATCTAAAGTTGCGATAAAATGGCACAAGAGATGCGACACTGGATTAAAGCTAACAACTTATTGATATTGGTAGCACCCAAAATAATAATTATTACAAATCAATTGCTTAATGATAATTGATTTGCATGTCATGTTCTCAAACTAGCATACTTAGCTCACACCATCTTGATTCCAAACAGTAAACTTAATTTTCAAGTCAATTGCCCATAAGTCTACTCACAGCGGTTTTCCTGAAATCAAATTCATCACATAAAGCTTGGATAAGCAATTGGTCACATAACATGCGCAGCGAAAACTGATTTGCATGACACTACCCAAATAAGATCTATTTACAACGAGTACTTACATTTAAAATTTAATGGCGGGAGCAACATCTTGTAGAGAGGTTACGTCTATTGATATAAATCAACAAAATGTTGAGAACTAACATTATAACGTTGTTAGCATGCTGTTAAGAATATAAAATTCGACCTATCAACTAACAGTTTCAGTGGATGGATTTTGGGGATTTACCCACCAAATTAATATAAAACCAAGGAGGGCGGGCATCCAAAGTTAGTGTTTTTTTTCAAACTTTGGTTTATTATCAACATCAATTTACTCGTATGTTATCTTTTTTGCCTAATATTTATTCTGTTAGCACAATTTTTTCACAAGTTTAGGTACCGCCAATGCAAAGCCCGCAGATCCTCATCGTTGAAGATGAGCAAGTAACTCGTAACACTCTTAAGAGTATTTTTGAAGCAGAGGGATATGCTGTTTTTGAGGCCAGTGACGGTGAAGAGATGCACCACGTGCTATCTAACAATCAGGTCAATCTGGTTATCATGGATATCAATTTACCAGGTAAAAACGGTCTACTATTAGCACGCGAACTTCGCGAGCAAGCGAATGTTGCACTTATGTTCCTAACAGGTCGCGACAATGAAGTAGATAAAATTTTGGGTCTGGAAATTGGTGCCGATGATTACATCACTAAACCATTCAACCCTCGTGAGCTAACTATTCGTGCTAGAAACTTACTTAGCCGCTCAATGAATGCTAGTGCTACTCAAGAAGAAAAGCGTAGTGTAGACAAGTATGAGTTCAACGGATGGATACTTGATATAAACAGCCGCTCTTTGGTTAGCCCAAGTGGTGATGGTTACAAGCTTCCTCGCTCTGAATTCCGCGCTTTATTGCACTTCTGCGAAAATCCAGGAAAAATCCAAACTCGTGCAGATCTATTGAAAAAAATGACTGGACGTGAACTGAAGCCACATGATCGCACAGTAGATGTCACAATTCGTCGCATCCGTAAGCACTTTGAATCAGTGTCAGGTACACCAGAAATCATCGCGACTATTCACGGTGAAGGCTATCGTTTCTGCGGTGACTTAGAAGAATAGTATCTCTTCTAACTTAAGGCTGCATATCCTTAAAATAGAAAAGGTCGAGATTTTTATCTCGACCTTTTTCTTATTTTGTCCTGAATGAAATAGGTTAATGGTTGACTAAGGCTACTCTACCGAGTTGACTTGAACATCTTGCTCTACGAGCCATTGAGACCTTTTACCATTTTTCACTTGAAGCGCGACATCGACAGGCTTCGCTAAATTCACTGGCACTTTTTGCCACTCAAATGCAACCTGCCACTGATTTTCATAGTTGGTCTGAACTTCAAGTTCATCTCCATTGAACACCCAAGTATTGTTACCCTGCTTCACTGAAACCTCAACAACGCCTAAATTAGGTGGTAGAGGGTTGTGCGACTCTAGGTACAGGGTACCGTGTAGTGTTTGATCTTGCCCTTCAACTTTGGCTGGAACGTTTGTGATCCATAAATTACTCTTCATAACAATCTTATCACCCGACACTTGAGCTTGATTGTCTTGACACCAAATTCCTTGCGGTGCGCTAGTACACCCAGCCAATAGCACTAACACTAATGAAACAAAAAGAAACTTTTTCATATTATTACCTGTGTGATAACCACTCTTTTAGTACTTGAACATCATGGCGATATTCGTTTTTAATTTCTTCAACCCAATCCACAATATTTTCTGACCACGCAGGTGTATCTGGAGTTTGTGCTTTCTGGGCAATTTGCTGAATATGCTTTAAACCCACTGAGCCAGCTGCTCCTTTAATTTTATGCGCCTCAGATACAATACCTTTTTGATCTTTGGCAGTGAGGTTCGATGTTAGCACTTCTACATACCCCGGCATCAGCTCTTCAAACATCTTTAAGCTCTCGTGCATTGGCTCTGTACCTACAATGTCGATATATGATTCAAGCATATCTAAATCGAGCAAGTGCACATAAATATCTTTACGGTCTGCCGAAGGGGTAGATTCATTATTGGACGTATCTTTCATAACCACCTCACTTTCCATCTCATTATCAAATTTAAGGATTACTTCTTGAACAGCTTCCACTGAAAGTGGTTTACTTATTGCACCATCCATACCACGCTCAAGATAGTCCTTTATATTAGTTATTGCATTCGCAGTAAGAGCAACTAGAGGAGGCAAATTCGCATAGTTCTCTCGATAGTAATTTGCTACTTCAAACCCTGTCATGTCAGGTAGCTGAATATCAAGAAATACCATATCAAACTGTTCAGGCTTAAACATTTCCTGCGCTTCTTTTCCTGTCATAGCAACAGTCACCTTATGCCCGAGGCTTTCAAGCAAAGCACACGCAACAGTTACGTTAAGCTCAATATCTTCTACCATAAAAATATTTAGGCTTCGTGTCGCTATAACCGGCTTCGGCAACAAAGTCTGCTCATCAGCTAATGGAGCCTGAATCGTTACTGTAAAGGTGCTTCCAAATCCTTCTTCACTCGTAACTTCAATTTCACCACCCATCATTTTAACCAGCTGCGCAGACACCGCTAGACCAATTCCAGTACCTACAGCATGCAAGTTGTCCTTGTCGGATTTTACTTGATAGTACATTGCAAAAATTTTATCCAGCTCTGACTTCGGTATACCAATACCGCTATCTTCTATTTGAAATACAATATTCGCAGTTTGGTTTTCAATGGTAGAACTGACCGAAACGATTACACCACCTTCTTTGGTGAACTTCATTGCATTACTGATAAGATTCCAAAGTACCTGCCGTAGTCTAGTCGCGTCTACTTCAATACCAAACGGTAATTCACTCAAGCGTTCTAAGCTAAACCTTAACTTTTTTTGTTGAGCCATCAATGCAGAAATACTTTCCATCTCATTGACGAAGTCATCAAACAAAATCGGAGCGGGAAAAAGCTCTAGTTTTCGCCTATCGAACTTATCCATATCGATAATATCATTGAATATGTTGCCAAGTGTAATAGCGCTGACATTTATTGTTTGCATATGCCGTCGCTGCTCTTCTGATAAAGGAGAGTCCAGTAACATGCGACTTAGACCGACAATACCATTTAAAGGTGTGCGTAGTTCATGACTGATAGTGGAAATAAAGGTGGTTTTTTCTCGACTCGCTCTTTCAAGAGATTCTTCATGTCGCTTACGCTCAGTAATGTCACGACCAAAACCAACCAACCCTAAATGGTGTCCATCTTTGCTATAAAATGGCACTTTGCGCATTTCAAAAAAGTGTTTACGGCCATCTGGGTATTCTAGCCATTGCTCATAAGTTAACGATTGGTTGCTTGAAAAGACTTCTTGGTCGGTAGCCACAACCTGCTGCGCGACTTCTTTGCTATAGACATCCCATGGAGTTAAGCCCACTAATTGCCTCTCGGACTTGCCCGTCAGCTCTTCCATTGCTTTATTGCAGCCTGAAAATACACCGTTCGCTTTACGGTAATAAATAAGATCAGGTGACGCATCGATAAATGAACGTAAAAGAACGGTTCTTTCTGCCAATTCCACTTGAGTGCGCTCGCGCTCAAACACTTCATTTTCTAAGTCTCGAATCGCAACCTTACGTGCTTCTTCTGCCTTGATTCTTTCCTGAATCTCTTGGTTTAGTCTTTCAATATTATCTTGCAGCTCGTGATTTAGATCTTGATCGCGAGCCCTCATATCCTTGAGCTTTGAGACCAATTTTGACAATCGCTGCCGAGACTCTTCTAACTGATCGACGACCACGGACAGAAAGTATACTGCCCAAGGAGTGATTAAAATACCGAAGAATACAGAACGGACAATATCAATATTATCAACGTGGCCAGTTAGAGCCATTGTGATACCGACTTGCACCACTACAGCAAGCGCCACCAATGCGAGAGCCAAAAGAATTGAAAAACGTAAAATGCCCAGCTTTACCAACAAGTCCACATAGTACTGAGCAAGATTTTTTATCAGTTTCATTTAGCGCCTCACCTTCCTTCGTTAGCGCTAGTGTACATGGTTTGCCTATTGGGTGTAACAAGTACCGATTCAAGTTTGGTACTTACTCATTTTACTGTGATGTGAACGCATCGCCGATCAGCGACCCTTGGCAACCAGATTTATCCAAATACTTGCCAATTTCTGTCATTGGTAGCCAACGATTTTCACACCATAATGGAGCAAGTAAAGTAGGCCGACGAGCTGAAGAGCTGACCCTGTGATAAACAATATTTGATGGCGTTTTTTGAATCATTTCGCTAGCAATAGATACATACTCTTCTAATGACAAAAGCTCCACTCTTCCAACTTTCCAAGCTCGAGCCAGAGTACTGCCTTCGACGATATGCAGCCCGTGTAACTTAATACCATCAGTGCCTACATTTAACACTGCATCTAAAGTGGCTAAGTTGTCATCTCGCTCTTCTTTCGGTAAGCCAAGGATTAAGTGAGTACAAACTTTGATTCCTAGACTACGAGCCTTTTCTGCAATGCTCGCATATTCCTCGAACCCATGACCGCGATTGATTCTTTTTAAGGTGGCGTTATTCGCTGACTGCAAGCCGAGTTCTAACCATACTTCATAGCCTTGCTTTACGTATCCAGATAGAAGAGAAAAAACATCGTCAGAGACACAATCAGGCCGGGTTCCAACACATAGCCCTACAATATCAGCGCCAGATAGAGCTTGCTCATACATATTTTTAAGCAACTGAACTTCTGCATATGTACTGGTGTAAGCTTGAAAATATGCAAGGTACTTATTCGCTCGCTTTATTTCCTTAGCCCTGTCTTGTAATTGTTCCTGAATGGATTGCACTTGGACGCTTTCATCTGTGAATGAAGAAACATTGCAAAATGTGCAACCACCTCGACCAATAGTCCCATCTCTATTTGGGCAACTAAAACCACCATGTAAGGTAAGCTTATGCACTCTCTCTCCGTAACGACGACGAAGATCTTGGCCAAACGTATTCACTAGTTCATGTAACTGCATATAAGAATTTGAGAATTTAGCTATGTAAGTTAATTACATTAATGTAATTAAGAGATAACGCTCAGAATACAGAAGAAAGTAGCTAGATAGCCTGTACAAAATCAAACAAGTCGCTATCTAGCACGAAAAATAGGTTAATAAGTCGAAAAGCACAATCTTAATTTGCCTAAAAAACACACATACACAGCAACAAGCCATATGATTTTGGTTGCATTTTTGAATCAGTAAAATGTAGGATAGTTACAAAACCCACTGTTATTATGAGAATTTATTACAATCACAACAGCCAATAATAGGGGAATAGCATGCTCTTTTAAGAGCATAGCGCTAGAAAATTATCAAACACAACGAAAAACAACCAAAAGCTATTTTTCTCACAACATTTTTCGTGAGATAGCAATTAACAGACATCCGCGAAGCAGTTCGTTGCGATGTTTCTGTATTTAACTGGAAGGATGTACTAAATGGTAGACAAAGAGCAGAGCCTCCGAGGTCTTTACACGCCTGAGCTAGAGCATGATGCCTGTGGCATCGGCTTCATCGCTCATTTAAAAAATCGCAAATCACATGAAGTTGTCACTCAAGCTCTAGATATGCTTGCTCGTATGGAGCACCGCGGTGGTCAAGGCTGCGATCCATGCAGTGGTGATGGCGCTGGCATCTTGCTGCAAAAGCCACATGAGTTTCTTCTAGAAGAAACCGTCAAGCTAGGTATCAAACTGCCCTCTTTTGAAAAGTATGGCATCGGTGTCATCTTATTTCCAAAAGATGAATACAAACGCGCCCAGTGTCGGGACATTCTAGAACGCAATGCAAAGCGCCTTGAGTTAGATATATTAGGTTATCGCGTGTTGCCAACCGACAATTCAATGATTGGTGAAGATCCACTTAGCACTGAACCTCAATTTGAGCATGTCTATGTCTCTGGCGGCCCAAGTACGACGCCAGAAGAGCTAGAGCGTAAGCTATATGTATTACGTAACTACACTGTTCGCGTCTGCCTTGAAAGTGTATCTAACATTGGTGACGACTTTTACATCAACTCAATGTCATACAAAACATTGGTGTATAAAGGCCAGCTAACCACTGAGCAAGTGCCACAGTATTTCTTGGACTTACGCAGCCCAACCATGGTGACGGCACTGGCACTGGTTCACTCACGTTTTTCTACTAACACCTTCCCGAAATGGCGCCTTGCTCAGCCTTTCCGTTATATCGCTCATAACGGCGAAATCAACACTGTGCGCGGCAACCTGAACTGGATGAAAGCACGTGAAGCAATTCTAGAGTCTAAGTTATTTACGCAAACTGAAATCGACATGCTGCTACCCATTTGCCAAGAAAGCAGCTCAGATTCCTCTAACTTTGATATGGCGTTAGAACTGCTGGTTCTTGCTGGTCGCAGCTTACCACACGCACTGATGATGTTGATTCCTGAAGCGTGGCAAGAAAACAAAAACATGGACGCAGCTCGCCGAGCATTTTATCAGTATCACGCTAACATTATGGAACCTTGGGATGGGCCGGCTTCAGTCTGCTTTACCGATGGTGTACAGGTTGGCGCAACCTTAGACCGGAACGGCTTACGCCCTTCTCGCTATACCGTCACCAAAGACAATTTCCTAGTAATGGCGTCAGAATCTGGCGTGGTAGATATCCAACCGGAAAATGTTGAATATCGTGGACGCTTGCAACCGGGGCGTATTTTCGTCGCTGACCTAGAACAAGGTCGCATCATCTCAGATGAAGAGGTGAAAGACACCATTGCCAATGCACAGCCATACCAGCAGTGGGTTGACGATAACCTTCTCAGCCTTAATGAACTGCCAGATTCCGGCAACGTGCACCACCAGCCAACACCAGAACGTCTGCTGCATAAACAACAAGCTTTTGGTATTAGCTCTGAAGAAGTCAATGAAATCATTCTTCCGCTATCTAAAACAGGCTATGAGCCCCTAGGCTCAATGGGAGCAGACTGGCCGCTAGCCGTTTTATCACATCAATCTCAGCACCTTTCTAACTACTTTAAACAGCTTTTTGCTCAGGTGACCAATCCGCCAATCGATCCAATTCGTGAACGCATGGTGATGTCACTGAAAACATACTTAGGTAAAGATCAAAACCTGCTTACCGAAACACCGGAACACTGCCAGAAAGTTGAACTCGATTCTCCAGTGTTATCTAACACTGAACTAGAAAAACTGCGTGCGATCGATAACGAGCACTTGCAGGCGAAAACGCTAGACATCGTGTTCCGAGCAAGCGAAGAATCTGGAAAATTAGAGCGAGCTCTAAAGCGCATCTGCCAATACGCGGAAGATGCGGTTATCGACGGCTATTCAATCATTCTGTTGACTGATCGCGCAATTAACTCTAACCATGCGGCTATTCCAGCTATGCTAGCGGTGGGCGCGGTGCACCATCACTTGATCCGTAAAGGATTAAGAGCAAAATGTGACATCGTAATCGAAACCGGTGACGCACGTGAAACACACCACTTTGCTACTCTAGTTGGTTATGGTGCCAACGCGATTAACCCATACTTGGTAACTGAAACGATCATTGAACTCCAGCGCACCAACAAACTTGATCCTGAAGCGTCAGTTGACGTGTTATTCGACAACTATCGTAAAGGTGTGAGCGGTGGCTTGCTGAAGATATTCTCTAAGATGGGCATCTCGACTCTTCAGTCTTATCACGGCGCGCAAATTTTTGAAGCACTTGGTATCAGCAAATCAGTCGTTGATAAATACTTTACGGGCACGATTTCTCGTATCGAAGGGTTAACTATCGATAACATAGCCAAAGAAGTGTTGGTTCGCCATCGAATCGGCTATCCAACTCGAGAAATCCCTATTCAAACTCTCGATGTAGGTGGTGTTTATCAGTGGAAGCAGCGTGGAGAAAAGCACCTGTTCAACCCTGAAACCATCTCCCTGCTGCAACAATCAACGCGCAATAAAAATTTTGCTCAGTTTAAGAAGTACGCAAGTACCGTCGATGAACAAAGCCAATATGCAGCGACACTAAGAAGCCAATTGGAGTTTGTGAAAAATCCGGCAGGCTCTATCTCCATTGATGAAGTTGAACCAGCAAGCAACATTCTTAAACGCTTTGCTACTGGTGCAATGTCGTTCGGATCCATTTCTTACGAAGCTCACTCAACCCTTGCCGTTGCGATGAACCGCATTGGCGCAAAATCCAACTCTGGTGAAGGCGGTGAAGATCCGATTCGCTTTGAACCGAAAGAGAACGGCGATTGGGAACGCTCTGCAATCAAGCAGGTTGCATCTGGTCGATTTGGTGTCACTTCTTACTATCTAACCAATGCCGACGAGCTACAAATCAAGATGGCGCAAGGCGCTAAGCCGGGTGAAGGTGGTCAGCTGCCGGGGGACAAAGTCGATGACTGGATTGGTGCAACTCGTCACTCCACTCCGGGGGTTGGATTAATCTCTCCACCACCACACCACGATATCTACTCAATCGAAGACTTAGCTCAGCTGATCTACGATTTGAAAAACGCCAACAGAAAGAGCCGCGTTAACGTGAAGCTGGTATCTGAAGCAGGTGTCGGCACCATCGCTTCAGGTGTAGCAAAAGCCAAAGCCGATGTGGTACTTATTGCCGGCTTTGATGGCGGAACAGGCGCATCACCAATCTCTTCGATTCGCCACACTGGATTGCCTTGGGAACTTGGGCTGGCAGAAACGCACCAGACGCTACTGAAAAATGGTCTGCGTAACCGAATCGTCGTTCAATCTGATGGACAAATGAAAACGCCACGCGATCTGGCTGTTGCCACCTTGCTTGGCGCAGAAGAATGGGGCGTCGCAACTGCAGCTCTTGTGGTTGAAGGCTGTATCATGATGCGTAAGTGTCACAAAAACACTTGCCCTGTTGGTATCGCAACACAAAACAAAACCCTACGTGAACGCTTTAATGGCCGCGTAGAAGATGTGGTGACGTTCTTTGAGTACATGGCTGAAGGTCTGCGCGAAATCATGGCAGAGCTAGGCTTCAAAACCATTGATGAAATGGTCGGTCAATCAACTAAGCTGCGCGTGAAGAAAGATTCTGGTCACTGGAAATACAACAACCTAGATCTATCCCCAGTATTGTTTAACGAGCCCGCTCGTGAGCAAGATGGCGTGTATCAACAAATACGACAAAACCACCAGCTCGATAGCGTATTGGATAGAGAGTTGATTCAGAAAGCTGCACCAGCCCTCGAACGTGGTGAAACAGTGAACTTGTCACTGCCCATCGTTAACACTGACCGCAGCGTGGGTACCATGTTCTCCAACGAGGTATCGAAAGTATATAAAGACCAAGGTTTACCTAAACCTGTATCCGTTAAGTTCACCGGATCTGCTGGTCAGTCATTCGGTGCATTCCTCGCCAAAGGCACCACCTTTGAAGTGGAGGGTGACGCAAACGACTACTGGGGTAAAGGGCTTTCTGGCGGCACGTTAGTGCTCTACCCAGACACAAATTCCTCCATTGTTGCAGAAGACAATATCGTCGTCGGTAACGTCTGTTTCTATGGCGCAACCTCAGGTGAATCCTATATTCGCGGTCTAGCGGGTGAGCGTTTCTGCGTTCGCAACTCTGGCGCCAAGGTCGTGGTTGAAGGTGTCGGCGATCATGGCTGCGAATACATGACTGGTGGTATTGCTGTGATTCTAGGCTCAACGGGCCGTAACTTCGCTGCGGGCATGAGCGGCGGTATCGCTTACGTTTGGGACAAGTCTGGTGACTTCGAATCCAAACTTAACGCGGAACTTGTCGACCTTGATCCAATTGAAGAGCAAGACGAAGCCCTAGTCAAAGAAATGCTAACCAAGCACGTTCAATATACAGGCAGTGAAGTTGCGCAATCTTTCCTTGATAACTTCGCCGCGAGCATCGGTTCACTGGTTAAAGTGATGCCTCGCGACTACAAAGCGGTGCTACAAAAACGCGCACAAGAGAAGCAAAATGAAATGGAGGCTGTGTAATGGGTAAAGCAACTGGATTTCTAGAACATGGCCGCGAGCTGCCGGAGAAACTCGAACCAGCAGAACGCCTCAAGGACAACAAAGAGTTTGTGTTAAACCAAGAGTTTGGCGACAAAATCAATACACAAGCTTCTCGTTGTATGGATTGCGGCGTACCGTTTTGTCACAACGGTTGTCCAATTGGCAACATCATCCCTGAGTTTAACGATGCAGTTTATCGTGATAGCTGGGAAGAAGCGTGGAACATTCTTAGCTCCACCAATAACTTCCCAGAATTTACTGGCCGCGTCTGCCCTGCTCCGTGTGAAAGTGCCTGTGTGCTCGGTATCAACCAAGATCCAATTACGATCTGTAATATTGAAAAAACCATCGTCGAAACAGCGTACAAAAATGGCTATGCCAAGCCTAAAACACCTCGCTCTCGCACGGGTAAAAGGGTCGCCGTTATCGGCTCTGGCCCTGCAGGGCTTTCCGCAGCGGAGCAGCTAAACAGTGCTGGCCATACGGTTACCGTGTTTGAACGAGATGAAAAGGTCGGCGGATTGCTGCGCTTTGGCATTCCTGACTTCAAGCTCGGTATGGATATTATCGACCGTAAAATCGATTTGATGGAAGAAGCTGGTGTTGAGTTTAAAGTCAATCAACATGTTGGTGTCACCGTCAATGCTCAGCAGCTTAAACAAGAGTATGATGCGATCTTGCTAACTGGCGGCTCTACTGTACCACGCGACTTACCAATTGAAGGTCGTGATCTAAAAGGCGTTTACTTTGCGATGCAGTTCCTCTCTCAAAACAATCGTCGTGCGAATAACATGGACCTTAAGGCAGAAGAGATCCATGCTGCGGGTAAACATGTGGTTGTTATTGGCGGCGGTGATACTGGCTCAGACTGTGTTGGTACTTCCAACCGTCATGGTGCAGCGAGTGTCACGCAAGTTGAGATCATGCCAATGCCGCCAGAAGCGCGCCCAGCAAATATGCCTTGGCCACAATATCCAATGATTTTACGCACCTCAACCTCACATGAAGAAGGTTGCCAACGTCATTGGAATATTCTAACCAAAGAATTTGTTGGTAATGAGCAAGGTGAACTCACAGGTATTCGCGTTGCAGACATTGCTTGGCAAGAAGCAAAAGCGGATGAGCGCCCAACCTTTGAAAAAGTATCAGGTAGCGAGCGAATCATCCCATGTGATATGGCTTTCCTCGCAATGGGCTTCTTGCATCCAGAACCACAAGGCGTACTGGCTCAACTCGATATCGAACTTGATGAAAGAGGCAATGTTGCCACCAACGGCTTTGCTACCAATCAAACTGGTGTCTTTGCTGCTGGAGATATGCGAACTGGGCAATCACTGGTTGTTCGCTGCATCAATGAAGGCAGAGAATGCGCCATTGAAATCGATGCGTATTTAATGGGTAACTCTAACTTAGAAGCGAAAGCAGATTCTCTGATGATGTCAGCTTCGTAACTCGGCCCATCCTATTTAACAAATTATTCACTAAAAATTAAACTACCAGTTCCTTCTTAACAGTTTTGGCCAGCATGAAAGCTGGCCCTTTTTTTATCTTACCTACAACAAATTCGGCCCTATCAATATTGCAACTCACTGTTATTTAATACATTCACAGCCATAACATGATAAGTTTCTCAATTCAGCCATTTTATCTCTATAACTTGACCTTTTTCACAATAACCTTTAGCTTGTAATTTCGGCTTAAAAATGACCTTGCGAATTACGCACCATTTTAGTCAAAAATAATGAATATTTAGTCAATAAACACAATTATTATAATTATCCATTTACTGTCTGGTAGACAGAAAATTACAGGGAGAATTGCAATGGCGCTTTACGATCCTCAACTTGAGAAAGACAATTGTGGATTCGGTTTGATTGCCCATATGGAAGGTGAACCAAGCCACAAACTCGTTCGTACAGCAATTTCAGCACTTGATCGCATGACCCACCGAGGTGGTATAGCCGCAGATGGGAAAACCGGAGACGGTTGTGGTCTATTGCTTCAAAAGCCAGATTCTTACATGCGATTGGTTGCGGAAAATGAAGGTTTTAACCTAAGTAAACAATACGCAGTCGGAATGATTTTTTTGAGCCAAGACAGTGTCAAAGCTCAAAACGCACAACAAATAATCAATACTGAGCTAGGTAAAGAGACTCTTAATGTCGCGGGATGGAGAACCGTTCCAACTAATCCAGACGTATTAGGGCCTATAGCAAAAGACTCACTACCGAATATCCAACAAGTGTTTGTCTCAGCGCCAGCGGGTTGGCTGGAAAGAGATATCGAAAGGCGCTTGTATATTGCTAGACGCCGAATCGAAAAACAGATCCAAGATGATGATTTCTATATTTGTAGTTTATCAACTCAAGTCATCATCTATAAAGGCCTGTGCATGCCGGCGGATCTACCCCGCTTTTATCTTGATCTGGCTGATTTGAGAATGGAGTCTTCCATTTGCTTGTTCCACCAGCGCTTCTCTACTAACACACAACCTCGCTGGCCACTTGCTCAACCATTTAGATACCTAGCCCACAACGGTGAAATTAACACCATCGAAGGTAATAGACAGTGGGCCAGAGCAAGAGCATATAAGTTTTCTTCCCCGCTTCTACCAGATTTACAAACCGCTGCACCATTTGTAAACGAGACAGGTTCAGACTCTTCGAGTCTAGATAATATGCTTGATCTGTTCTTAGCTGGTGGTATGGATATTTTCCGTGCGATGCGAATGCTTGTGCCACCAGCATGGCAAAACCACCCAGATATGGATCCTGAGTTGCGAGCATTCTATGACTTTAACTCGAAACATATGGAACCTTGGGATGGCCCCGCAGGTATCGTACTGTCCGACGGACGCTATGCGGCTTGTAACCTAGACCGTAATGGTCTTCGCCCTGCTCGTTATGTGGTCACCAAAGACAAGCTGATCACTCTCGCTTCTGAAGTTGGCATTTGGGATTACGCACCTGATGAAGTCGCTGAAAAAGGCCGCGTTGGCCCCGGCGAACTATTGGTTATCGATACCCAAGAAGGTAAGCTGTGGCAATCGAGCGAAATTGACAACGATCTAAAAGAACGTCATCCATATAAAACTTGGATGGAAAACAACGTTCACAAATTAACACCATTTTCTGAACTTGCTGAAGAACTTGTTGGAGAGCGTAACTTTGATGAAGACTTGCTTAAGACCTATCAAAAGCAATTCGCAATGTCGAATGAGGAAGTCGATCAAGTCCTACGCATTCTAGGTGATATGGGCCAAGAAGCGACTGGCTCAATGGGTGACGACACGCCAATGGCTGTGCTGTCATCGAAAGAGCGTTTAGTGAGCGATTATTTCCGTCAAAAGTTTGCCCAAGTAACCAACCCACCAATCGATCCTCTGCGTGAAAAACACGTCATGTCATTAGCCACAAGTGTTGGTCAAGAGATGAACGTGTTCTGCGAGACAGATGGGCACGCCAATCGTGTGACGTTTGACTCTCCGGTGCTACTTTACTCAGACATGCAACAGTTGCTCGAACTGAGTGACGAGCATTATCGCAATACGATCATAAACATTAGCTACGATCCAAAAACAACAACATTAAAGCAAGCGATTGAAGATCTTAGCAGTGAAGCTGAGCAAGTGGTGAAAGAAGGCACTGTTTTAGTGGTTCTTTCAGATAGAGCGCTTTGCAAAGGCAAATTACCGATTCCTGCAGCCATGGCGGTTGGTGCTGTACAAACTCGCTTAATTGACGCTAACCTTCGCTGCGATGCCAACATCATTGTCGAAACAGCAACAGCTCGCGATCCTCACCAATTTGCTGTTTTGTTAGGCTTTGGCGCTACTGCAGTATACCCGTACCTCGCTTACGAAACATTGGGTAAACTGGTTGATGATGGCGCTATTGAAAAGAGCTACCGCGACGTGATGCAAAACTATCAGTACGGCATTAATAAAGGCCTGTACAAAATCATGTCTAAGATGGGTATTTCAACTATTGCTTCTTACCGCTGCTCGCAGCTATTTGAAGCCGTTGGCTTGCATCAAGATGTGGTGGATTTGTGCTTTAAAGGCGTCGCGACGAGAATTCAAGGCGCAAACTTTGACGATTTCCAGCAAGACCTGTTTAACCTGTCAAGAAAAGCGTGGGCTAAACGTAAGCCAATCGAGCATGGTGGTTTGCTGAAATACGTTCACGATGGCGAATACCACGCATATAACCCAAATGTCGTCAGTAGTCTGCAAAAAGCAGTGAAATCTGGTGAAGAGCAAGATTACACAAGCTTTGCTGAACAAGTAAACTCAAGACCAGCAGCCACATTGCGTGATTTAATGGCACTGAAGAAGTCATCGACTCCAACTCAGTTAGAAAAAATTGAACCAAGCTCTGAGCTGTTTAAACGCTTTGATACTGCAGCAATGTCTATTGGCGCCTTGAGCCCAGAAGCGCACGAAGCGCTGGCCATCGCGATGAATAAGCTTGGCGGCTATTCAAACTCAGGAGAAGGTGGCGAAGACAAACGCCGTTTTGGCACCAACCGTAATTCTCGAATCAAGCAGATCGCTTCCGGCCGCTTTGGCGTCACTCCACATTACCTCACCAATGCTGATGTTCTGCAAATTAAGGTCGCGCAAGGCGCGAAACCCGGTGAAGGTGGTCAGTTGCCCGGACATAAGGTCACAGCAGAAATTGCTAAACTTCGTTACTCGGTACAAGGCGTAACACTAATATCACCGCCACCGCATCACGATATCTACTCTATCGAAGATTTAGCCCAGCTAATTTTCGACCTTAAGCAAGTTAACCCTAACGCGTTGGTTTCGGTGAAATTGGTTTCTGAGCCCGGTGTCGGCACCATCGCTACTGGCGTAGCAAAAGCTTATGCTGATTTAATCACTATCTCTGGTTACGACGGCGGTACTGCCGCTAGCCCGCTCACGTCAGTAAAATATGCTGGCAGCCCTTGGGAGTTAGGCTTAGCCGAAACGCAGCAAGCCTTAGTTGCTAACGGTCTGCGTCATAAGATTCGCTTGCAAGTTGACGGTGGCTTGAAGACTGGGTTAGATGTGGTGAAAGCTGCTATTTTAGGTGCAGAAAGCTTTGGTTTCGGCACGGCTCCTATGGTCGCTCTTGGCTGTAAATTCTTGCGTATTTGTCACTTAAACAATTGTGCGACAGGTGTTGCAACTCAAGACGAGAAACTTCGCAAAGAGTACTTCAAAGGCTTGCCAGAAATGGTCGTTAACTATTTCACAGGCCTTGCTGAGGAAGTGCGCCAATATCTATCGGAGTTAGGTGTTGAAAAGCTGACTGATTTGATTGGCCGAACCGACCTACTTGATATCGTAGAAGGCAAAACGGCGAAACAAAGCAAGCTCGACCTGTCGCATATTTTGGAAAAACCTGTTTCTGCGGAAAACCATCCAATGTACTGGACGCAGCCAAACACACCATTTGATAAAGCGGAACTAAATCAGAAGATCGTCGATGCAGCGAAAGACGCGATTGAGAATAAAGAGTCAATCACTCTTTTCTACGATGTGCTCAACACAGACCGCTCTATCGGTGCTCGTTTATCAGGTGAAATCGCCAAGCGTTACGGTAACCAAGGTATGGCAGCATCGCCAATTAAATTGCAACTGCAAGGCACGGCTGGTCAATCCTTTGGCGTTTGGAACGCAGGTGGCGTTGAGCTTTATCTGACAGGTGACGCCAACGACTATGTCGGCAAAGGTATGGCAGGCGGTAAGATTGTTATCAAGCCTCACTTGGGTACCGCGTTTAACTGTAACGAAGCCACCATTATTGGTAACACCTGTTTGTATGGCGCAACTGGCGGTAAGCTATTTGCTTCAGGTACAGCTGGCGAACGATTCGGTGTGCGTAACTCAGGCTGTATTGCTGTTGTGGAAGGCGCAGGTGACAACGCTTGTGAATACATGACTGGCGGCATAGTCGCGATTCTTGGCGCAACCGGCGTTAACTTTGGCGCAGGCATGACGGGCGGATTTGCCTATGTACTTGATGCCAACGACGACTTCCAAGGCCGCGTGAATAATGAGTCAGTGGAAGCTCTATCGCTATCTTCACTCAATATTCATCAAGAGCACTTACGCGGACTGATTGCCGAGCATCTAGAGCTTACAGGCTCTGTCCATGCTGAAAATATTCTGGCTAACTTTGATGAGTGGATCCCTAAATTCTTCCTTGTTAAACCAAAAGCCGCTGACCTCAACACTTTGTTAGGTCACCAAAGTCGTAGCGCTGCTGAACTGCGCGTTCAAGCACAGTAAGAATTGGAAGGAGCCAGAATTAAATGAGCCAGAATGTTTACCAGTTTATCGATGTGAACCGCGTAGACCCAGCGAAGAAGCCTCTGAAAAAGAGAAAAATCGAATTCGTTGAAATCTATGAACCATTCACAAAACAACAAGCCACCGCGCAAGCCGATCGCTGCCTAGATTGTGGTAACCCATACTGTGAGTGGAAATGCCCAGTTCACAACTATATTCCTCAATGGTTAAAGCTTGCCAATGAAGGTCGTATTATCGAAGCGGCAGAGCTATCGCATCAAACCAATAGCCTGCCAGAAGTTTGCGGCCGCGTTTGCCCACAAGATCGCTTGTGCGAAGGTTCCTGTACGTTAAATGACGATTTTGGCGCTGTCACTATCGGTAATATCGAAAAATACATTACCGATGAAGCGTTCAAAATGGGCTGGAAACCTGACATGTCTAATGTCGAGTGGACAGACAAAAAAGTCGCGATCGTTGGCGCAGGCCCAGCCGGCCTTGCTGCCGCCGATATCTTAGTTCGCAATGGCGTAAAGCCAGTTGTCTTTGACCGCTACCCAGAGATTGGCGGCCTACTCACTTTCGGTATCCCCTCATTCAAGCTTGAAAAAGAGGTGATGGAAAATAGACGTAAGATCTTCACTGAAATGGGTGTGGAATTTAAGCTCAGTGTTGAAGTTGGCAAAGACATCTCTTTTACTGAACTCGTTGACGACTATGATGCGGTATTCCTTGGTGTGGGCACATATAAAAATATGCGTGCTGGCCTAGAGAACGAGGATGCACAAGGCGTTTATGACGCACTACCATTTTTGATTTCTAACACCTACAAAGTGATGAACTTTGAAAGTGATCAACCGTTCATTGATATGGCAGGTAAAAAGGTCGTCGTTCTCGGTGGTGGTGATACCGCGATGGACTGTGTGCGCACTTCTGTTCGACAAGGTGCGAGCAATGTGATTTGCGCTTACCGCAGAGATGAAAGCAACATGCCGGGCTCTCGCCGAGAAGTGAAAAACGCTAAAGAAGAAGGCGTGAACTTTATGTTTAACTTGCAACCTCTTGGTATCGAAGTCGACGGTTCAGGCAAGGTTACAGGTGTTAAAGTCGTGAAAACTGCTTTAGGTGAACCTGATGAAGCGGGTCGTCGCAGACCGGAGCCTGTTGAAGGAAGTGAGCATGTATTGGCTGCTGATACCGTAATCATGGCATTTGGTTTCCAACCTCACCGCATGGACTGGCTAGAACCGTTCGACGTCGAGCTCGATCAATGGGGCCGAATCAAAGCGCCAAACGATCAAGAGTTTATGTATCAAACCAGCAACAAGAAGATCTTTGCTGGCGGGGATGCGGTTCGTGGCTCAGATTTAGTGGTGACTGCGATTGACGAAGGCCGCAAAGCAGCCGAAGGTATTCTTGATTACCTAGAAGTGTAAAATTGCCAATAATAAAGCATTTCAAGGGCCTGATTTCAGGCCCTTTTTATTTCTCAATAACTTAAAAGAATTTCCAAGAAATTAGAACTCTTACCAAGCTTTCAATTTTCCAACAAAGTTAGCAGCGCAACCCATTGATAAACAAAGGCATATCATTGGCATTGCACTTGCTAAATATCATTTCATTGAAATAATTGATTTGGTTAAGATTTGTGAGCAAAAGCTACCCTTTTCCACCCCAAACATCTATGTTTTGGCAGCACAGCGACTATTCCTACCAAGAAGCAGAAAAAGCGTTTGATAAAGATGGTACGTTGCAGCAATTTGTTAAGCTCAGACAAAGCCCTTCTGACGATATAAATGGCCTGCCACCAAAACACAGTATGTATTGGCAGGGGAAAACAGAGAAAATATCACAGGAACCAGAACCTGCTCAGCCAGAGACCTTAGACCTAACGCCAAAGAAAGAACCAGAAGAAGCTAACACTCATTTTATTCCAGTTCGCTATGCCATTGACCAAATGGACGAGCCAGACAGCACACCAGTGCAAAAGCCATTTGGGTTACCAGACGATTGGCAAGGACAAGGCCCGTTGGGTCAGCATTTGAAAACCTCGAGCTACACATTGCGTCAACTTCGAGATGGCTGGCTGTATATCTATGATAAAGCCAACCAAACCCTCGACGAATATCTGGTTCAAGGAAACAACTTTACTTTCTACAAGCCTTTGCCAAATGAAAATCCTGATACAGAAACTCGCGGTGAAACGCAGCAGAGCAAAACCTATCTTAGCTACCCAAAAGATAGCGTGCTATCTCTAATGTATTCCACACATCGATGGACGTGGATCAAATACTTATACGTTTTAAACAATATTGGCGCTCATACCCAACACATGCAAACCATTATCTTAACCGATGAGCATCCCACCAACCACGTTGGCCCAATCAGCCTACTTGGACAAGTCGCTGATATCGAAATATCCCCTGTAGAAGATGGCAGATTTTCTTTAAGTGGAGTGATGACCCAATCCAGTGATGATCAACAAGATGATACTAGCCAGATAGAAATCAAACCCATTGCTAGCCTAAGCAACCTAGTTGAGGGTTTACCAACAGCAGAGCCTGCTTTCGTTGTCGCTATCAATGATCTCATAGCCGATGGTCAAGATATCTCTGCAAGACATGCCTACTATGCATCGACCTATAAACACGTTGAAGAGCAAACCGCGAACCAATGGGCTCTAATGCAAGCCGTCATGACGTTAACCATGTTTGGTGCCAGCGATGAAACTCGCTTTCCATACAACGTTAGAAAGGAGAATAAAGAGATAGAATTTTATGCCGACATGGCGGAATACTATCAAAATAAACAAGAGCTCAAAGATGCCATCAAGCACAGTCAAAATCGCTCGTCGAATTCCATCTATGCCTATCAACAAGCTGCCCACGCGGCAAGTGAGCCGAAAATAGCGCAGTCCGCTCAATCGATCAGAGACAAATACAATCTTAGCCCTGACAGTTTTAATCGCTTCGGCGATTGGATGGCAACTGACCGCTATCGCAAACAAATAGATTGGAAAAAGCTGCTCGAAGAAATGCAAACCATTGTTTGCCAGCGAGACCAATATCTACCTGAAATTCAAGCCAGTAAACAAGACTTACAACGCTATAACGATTATCTCAACGGTTTTCGCTGTGAAGCTTTGTTTGATTTGTATGGTGTTGGTACTCAATGTGCCTTGCAAACTTTGCACATTCAGTTAGCCGAAACCTTCACACTGCTTTTGAGTGAAGAGGACCAAAGCTGGTTGGCGGAAAAACTGGATGCTCAGAATTCCTATATAGCGCTCTATACCACTGGCTTTAGTCACTCTCTATATCAAGCGCTGCAGGAAAATCACTTTTATCCCAACACGCAGGCAATACTCAATACCGAAGAAAACGATGAAAACGCATGGAAAAACTTGGTCGACCTTTCTTCAAATTGGACACTGGGAACCAGCGTATACACATCGATGAGCAATTTTATTCAAGCTCCAGATATTCAAGAGACAAAAATACTCGGTGATGTAGCGAAAGGCTTTAAAAGCCTAGATAAGATAATACTCGCATTTGGCGACGCTTTACTCAAAGGAACGAAAGATATCGGCGTAAGTGCTATCGCTCATTCATCATCGCTACTTCTCTCAGCCATACCCAAAACGTTCAGTTCCCAGCAAGTAATGTGGATGATCGTTGCAGCGGAAAAAATGGCGCAAGGCACTCACTTTGCCATTTACAAAGATTTTAAAGACCAAACTCTAGAATGGCGAAATAGCGTCATCCAGCTTGAAAATAAAATAAGTCAAACCAAAGGCATCATCGAAAGATACAATCTAAATCGTTCAAAAGGCACAGTTTCACGCCAAAGATACAACAAAGCGACCAAGGAGCTTCTAAGCCTTCAACATAAGTTTGCCGTAACCGTGAATAGCCCTCCAGTCATGGTAGCCGAGACTCAAGCAATCACTAAAACAATCAGACAAAGCTTAAATGAACTTATTGAAGGTAAAGCGGATAGCTTTAAACAAAGGCTTTCAAAGGTTGGCGGTTTAGGGTTTATCGCATTGATATTAAACTCTATCGTTCTAGCCGATACTTTAATCACCCTTGATAAAACAGGGTTAGCGACAAAAGATGAATGGCAAAATATTGGGCAAATGACATTTTACACCGCGGCAGCTTGGTCGGGGATACGAGCCTCAAACGCTTGGGCTCCGATTAAAGGAAATCAGATTTTAAGAAATAGCTCTCTTCGCTCTTTGCAAACCTTAATAATGAGGGAGAAACTCCAAGGTGCGAGTGCACTTGATTTATCAAATGCGAAATATTTTACTAAATGGTTAACTACTACAGCTTCTCTGGGACTTATTGCAACTAGCATTGAAGGCTATAGAGCTTGGAGTAATATCGATAAAACTAAGGGACTTGAAAAGTGGCTAAATAGAGCTAAGTTTGGTGCTTTAATACTAAATGTAGCAGCACTTGGAATACAAGTTATAGGCGGTACATTTGGAGTCTTTACTATTTCATTTATGATGGGCCCAATCATTATGGGTGCCTTTTTCTTAGCCTCTTTGGCACTACTCTTTACTGATTTCGCTCTGCAATCAATTAAAAGAGACGAATATCAAAAATGGCTTTTTTACTCACCTTGGAGCTACAGCGAAAAACGACTTCAATGGAAAAATAATCATTTAAATCAAAAAATTGCAAAGAAAGAATCACAAAGACTAGAAAAGATAATTTTTCAGCCAAGCATCATTCAAAAGCCTATTGAACTTATAGAACCATACTATCATTACACCCGAAAAGAGCTTGTCGGTGTAGAAGTAAGCATCCATATTCCGAAAAAATATGCACTACAAGGAGTTCTGATTACCACCAATTCAAGTAGTTATGAAAGAGCAATAGAACAGGGAAAATGGTTAGTAGATGATCTGAATACAAAAAGCAAAAACATTAGCTCAAACCTAAATGAAGT
Organism: Vibrio sp. A37; assembly: GCF_059777565.1. Lineage (NCBI taxonomy): Bacteria > Pseudomonadati > Pseudomonadota > Gammaproteobacteria > Vibrionales > Vibrionaceae > Vibrio > Vibrio sp. A37. The sequence continues at coordinate 208,992 of NZ_JBLNLI010000006.1, forward strand.
TCTTGTCTATCATATGACCTTGCCTATTGGCAACGAGCAAAGTTTTTTATCAATAAAACTGGACTATTTGTCTGCTATCGATCCAAGTAATGATTCTCAAAGTGACAATATACAGTTCAGCTACTTTTTACAGCATGTCATTTTTAAACAATCAGAATACACTGCTCTCACTGACCCAGAAAAAATAGAAAAATGTCAGGCGAATATCCAAGGCGAGCCCGTCATCATATGTGCAAGGAGTTAAGCTTGGCCTATTTACCTTTTTATATCACCCCTGAGCAGTTTCAGGAATACCAACAACAACGCTCTGAAGATATTGCAAGTGAACCGGATGTCACGCACTGGATGTGCAAAAATGTCGAACATAACTTTCGTCATCTTCGTGCCATTATCTGGGTTGTACCAATACTAATGACTGCTCTAGTTTTTGGTGGAGTAATGACATTTTCAAGTGATCGACCAGTTTGGCTTATATCTAATCCAGATATTTATTTACTTATCATTCCTTTGATTATTGCTGGGTGGGCTGGCTACCTCAGCTATGGTATAGACGACCGATATGACTATACCCTTTCCTCTGCTGGCCTACTTTACCAAAAACGCTTAGATGAGCCTTTATGGGGGCCAAGGTTTGTACAGATAATGGCTTATATAGGCTGCGGTGCTTGTATTCTCGCCGTCGCAATAATGGGGCCAATGGCTCTAGCTGGATCTGGAGGCTTTCTTCTGCTTGCCTTTATGAGCACTAAAAAAAGAGAGATTCGCATCGATGAATACATTATCCCTTCAGAGCAGTTTCTGTTTGTTCGTCACCATAAAAAGAGGAGGGTATTTTGCCTCTACTCGAAATATGATGTTTGCGAAGATTCTTTAGAGCAACCTGAATCTGTATTTCGTGTTCATACCAAAGAAGACAGCTGTCTTTTTTATAAAAATGACCAGCAACTTTCAGCTATTAAACAAATACTTTTGGGCTTAAATGTCCCCTATGAAGAAGTAGATGATGTAGAGTTAATTTTCGACTTTCACAAATCACCGAAGTGCTTTTACGAACTTACAATGGCTAAGCAAGTATTCCACCGAAAAGAAGCCTTAACTCGATTCAACAATCCACCACCAACAGGAAAGTCTCAGGAGCAAGTAAACAAAGAAACAGAAGAGCTGTTTAGTAATATTTAGATTTAGATTTCACCAAACACATTTGATGCCCTTCACTTTATATACCAGATTCGAATGCTATGGTTAAAACAACACTTAAGTAATTGATTACATATCGATGCTAAAAACAAACTATCTGGTACTAACTTTAGCTGCTGCTTCCCTTGCTGGATGTAGCCAAGGAGTTTCAAATATGAAAAGCCGCGTAGAGCTGCCTTGTGGGGATAAGCCAAATTGTGTTTCTACGCAGGATCTGCGTAAAGAGTATCGGCTCGATCCTTATGTGCTCAGAAAAGGCGTAACCATTGATCAAATTGAAGCCGCCGCATTAACTCTGCCCCGATCTAAAGTTACCAGCAAAACTGGTGACTATCTGCATATCACTTGTACCACTAGAATTATGCGATTTGTCGATGATCTTGAGCTTGAAATAAAAGGCGAGAAACTGCTGGTTCGATCTGAATCTCGAGTTGGTTATTCAGATTTTGGTGTCAATCGCGAGCGAGCCGATGAGCTACGCAAAATCTTACTTGAGAAAGATCTGATACACCCAGACGATCTGGTTAAGCACTATTCAAAATAAACTTTACGGCATAAAAAAACCAAAGCCTAAGCTTTGGTTTTTCGTCTGCAATATGATGCAAGACTATCTAAACACAACCAATCGTTTTGGTGCGATTCGACCATCATCATCGATTTCTGCCACACCGATAAACTGGCGCTCTTCACCAGAAGTCATGCGTACAAAACCTTCACTTGGTGCACCGAAGACTTGCACAGGCTGACCATGCTGAACCATATCGGTTAACTCTGGAATCAAGTTGACTTCAGCTAGAGACTCAACAGCTGTATCCATTGGCATTAGAATTGGGTCGAGAAGTAAACGCGGCTCAATCTCTTGCTCTCTCGCTTGCTCTAGCAAAGCATTGAGCTGCTCAAGTGTGACCATTTTATCGACTGGGTAGTTAGCAACGCCAGTACGACGTAAATACGTCACATGAGCACCACAACCCAGCATTTCACCAAGATCGTCAGTAATGGTTCGGATATAGGTACCTTTTGAGCAGTGAATTTCCATCTCAACTTCATCGCCTTCAAAGCGCAGCAGTTCGATAGAATAGACGGTGATCTTGCGCGCTTCACGTGGTACTTCAACGCCTTCTCGAGCGTATTCGTACAGCGGGCGACCTTGATGTTTCAATGCAGAAAACATTGAAGGCACTTGGTCAGTTTCACCTTTGAACGTCTCGATGCATTCAAGTAAGCGCTCTTTAGTGACATTTACTTCGCGAGTTTCTACCACTTCACCATCGGAGTCAGAGGTGTTGGTACGCTCACCTAGTTTGGCAATCACAACATAGCGCTTATCTGAATCAAGAAGAAACTGAGAGAACTTGGTTGCTTCACCAAGGCAGATCGGAAGCATGCCAGTTGCTAGTGGGTCAAGCGCACCTGTATGACCTGCTTTTTCAGCAAAGTAGATACGCTTAACTTTTTGCAACGCGTCGTTGGATGAGATCCCAGTCGGTTTATCCAGTAACACTATGCCATTGACTGGACGGCCTTTACGACGTCTTGCCATTACGCCTCTCCTGACTCTTCAGAACCAGGTTGTTCATCTGCACGACCTGATTCTTTTTGCTTACGCTTATCTTCGCTCAGCACTTCGCTTACCAAATTAGACATACGCATACCTTCAACTAGGGTACTGTCATATTGGAAACGAATTTCAGGTGTTAGACGCAGGCGAATACGCTTGCCAAGCATCATACGAATATGACCTTCATGCTCTTTCAAAGCATTCAAACAACTTTCAGGAGTCTGTTCGCCAACACAAAGGAAAGTGACAAATACTTTGGCGTAAGCCAAGTCTCTTGATACTTCAACGTCAGAAATAGTGACCATTCCAATACGTGAATCTCTCACTTCACGTTGAAGGATAACAGCTAGCTCTTTTTGTAGCTGTTGGGATACCCGCTGAGTGCGGCTAAATTCTTTTGACATATCTTTTCTCACAATAGAAAGAATGGGGGGATGGTTCTAACCAGCCCCCCATGGTGTATTTAACAACCAATTAAATGATGTCAGTCAATTAGTCTAAAGTACGTTTAACTTCAACAACTTCGAATACTTCAATTTGGTCACCCACGCGAACGTCATTGTAGTTCTTAACGCCGATACCACATTCGTAGCCGTTTTTCACTTCTTGAACATCGTCTTTAAAGCGACGTAGTGACTCAAGTTCACCTTCGTAGATAACCACGTTATCACGTAGTACGCGGATCGGGTTGTTACGCTTAATGATACCTTCAGTAACCATACAACCTGCAATCGCGCCAAGTTTTGGTGACTTGAACACGTCACGAACTTCTGCAAGACCACTGATTTCTTGTTTGAATTCAGGAGCAAGCATACCGCCCATCGCTTGTTTCACTTCGTCAATCAATTGATAGATGATTGAGTAGTAGCGAAGATCTAAGTTCTCAGACTCAACTGTACGGCGAGCAGTTGCATCAGCACGAACGTTAAAGCCAAGGATGATTGCATTTGAAGCTGCTGCGAGTACTGCATCAGTTTCAGTAATACCACCCACACCAGAACCAACGATGTTCACTTTCACTTCATCAGTTGATAGTTTCAGTAGTGAATCAGCAATCGCTTCTACAGAGCCTTGAACGTCTGCTTTAAGAACAACGTTAAGTTCTGCAACATCACCGGCAGCCATGTTAGAGAACATGTTCTCTAGTTTCGCTTTTTGTTGACGTGCTAGTTTCACGTCGCGGAACTTACCTTGACGGTAGTTCGCAACTTCACGTGCTTTACGCTCATCACGTACAACTGTCGCTTCATCACCAGAAGAAGGTACACCTGAAAGACCTAAGATCTCAACAGGGATAGATGGACCAGCTTCAGTAACTTCGTTACCGACTTCATCACGCATCGCACGTACACGGCCATACTCTTGACCACACAGTACAATGTCGCCTTTACGTAGCGTACCTGATTGAACAAGTACAGTAGCAACTGGACCACGGCCTTTATCAAGGCGAGATTCAACGACAACACCAGAAGCCATACCATCAGCGACTGCTGTTAGTTCAAGAACTTCAGCTTGCAGTAGAATTGCTTCTAGAAGACCTTCGATGTTAGTACCTTGTTTCGCAGAGATGTGAACAAACATGTTCTCACCGCCCCACTCTTCAGGGATTACATCGTACTGTGCTAGTTCGTTCTTAACGTTATCTGGGTTCGCATCTTCTTTATCGATTTTGTTCACAGCAACAATTAGTGGCACTTCTGCCGCTTTTGCGTGCTGGATAGCTTCGATAGTTTGAGGCATCACACCATCGTCAGCCGCAACAACCAAAATTACGATATCTGTCGCTTGAGCACCACGAGCACGCATTGCAGTAAATGCTGCGTGTCCAGGAGTATCAAGGAACGTAATCATGCCGTTGTCAGTTTCAACGTGGTATGCACCAATGTGCTGTGTAATACCGCCCGCTTCGCCAGATGCAACGTGAGCACGACGAATGTAATCAAGCGTCGATGTCTTACCGTGGTCAACGTGACCCATGATAGTTACAACAGGTGCACGGTGAATTGCTTCAGCATCGTGGTCGCGATCAGAAAGTACCGCTTCTTCAAGTTCGTTCTCTTTACGTAGAACAACTTTGTGGCCCATTTCTTCCGCAACTAACTGCGCAGTTTCTTGGTCAATGACTTGGTTGATAGTTGCCATCGCACCCATCTTCATCATCACTTTGATGACTTCAGTACCTTTCACTGACATCTTGTTTGCTAGCTCAGAAACAACAATAGTTTCACCGATAACAACGTCTTGTTTAGCGACGGTCGCCGTTTTGTCGAAGCCGTGTTGCATAGAAGTTGGTTTAGCTAGCTTGCCTTTATTGCGACCTTTACCACGTTGGTTACGGCCACCACGATCGTTGTCTTGATCGTTAGCTGCTGTCTTTTTCTTCTTCTTGCGACGAGTATTCTCTTCACGACGATCTGCTTCATCTTCGGCTTCACGTGCATAACGTGAGGTCGTTACATGGTAATCTGTATCTTCCATATCACCCTTTTTCTTTTCTGCAGCAGACCAACGCTCTTTGTTTTTCTCAGCCATTTCGCGAGCTTCTTCAAGCTTGCGCTGACTTTCCTCTTCAGCTTTACGCCTAGCTTCTTCTTCCTGACGACGTTTAAGTTCGTCGGCCTCTATTTTTGCTGCTTCTTGCTTAGATTTATCTTCAGCATCACGTTCTGCATTTTGCTCTGCCTCACGTTTTGCTTTCTCTTGAGCTTCACGCTTCGCTTTTTCTTCAGCTTCACGTTTTACTTTCTCTTCCGCTTCACGCTTGGCTTTTTCTTCTGCTTCGCGCTTCGCTTTTTCTTCCGCTTCACGCTTAGCTTGCTCTTCAGCTTCACGTTTCGCATTTTCTTCCGCTTCACGTTTAGCTTGCTCTTCAGCTTCACGTTTCGCTTCATCTTCAATTGCACTGCGTTTTACGTAAGTGCGCTTTTTGCGCACTTCAACTTGAACGTTTTTACTCTTGCCGCCGCCAGCATTAACGCTTAGCGTGCTGCGAGTTTTACGCTGCAATGTCAGCCTAGTTGGAGAAGCATCACCTTGAGTATCACCATGCTCTTTCTTTAGGTGAGCAAGAAGCTGCTGCTTCTCGTCCTCAGTTACGTTATCCGCACTAGACTTTTTCATTCCTGCATCAGCAAGTTGTTCTAACAAACGGTCAACTGGCGTACCAATTTCGTCACTCAGTGTTTTAACTGTAAGTTCTGTCATACCGCTACCTCCTTGCTGAAATTATTCTTCGTCGCCAAACCAACAGATATTACGAGCTGCCATGATAAGTTCACCTGCACGCTCTTCTGTTAGTCCTTCGATACCTTCTAGTTCATCAATACCTTGGTCAGCCAAGTCTTCAAGGGTTGCAACCCCTTTAGCTGCCAATTTGAATGCCATTTCGCGCTCTAGGCCTTCAAGTGCTAGCAGATCTTCTGCTGGCTCTAGACCTTCAAACGATTCTTCTTGTGCCAGAGCAAGAGTCGTCAATGCCTCTTTTGCACGGCTACGTAGTTCTTCAACGATTTCTTCGTTTAACCCGTCAACTTCAAGTAGCTCGTTAACTGGTACATAAGCCACTTCTTCAAGAGTAGAGAAGCCTTCTTCTACAAGAAGCTCAGCGAAGTCTTGCTCGATATCAAGATACTTCATAAAGTTCTCGATAGAAGCTAAAGATTCTTCTTGGTGTTTCTTCTGTAGATCTTCAACTGTCATTACATTCAGTTCCCAACCGGTTAGTTGAGAAGCCAAACGTACATTTTGACCGTTACGGCCAATTGCCTGCGCCAAGTTGTCTGCTTCAACAGCGATGTCCATTGAGTGCGCATCTTCATCAACGATGATAGAAGCCACATCCGCTGGCGCCATTGCATTGATAACAAACTGAGCTGGGTTATCGTCCCAAAGCACGATATCGATACGCTCACCGCCAAGCTCGCCAGATACGGCTTGTACACGCGCACCACGCATGCCTACACAAGCACCGACTGGGTCAATACGCTTATCGTTAGTTTTCACAGCAATTTTTGCGCGAGAACCTGGGTCACGAGCTGCGCCACGAAGTTCAATTAGCTCCTCGCCAATTTCTGGAACTTCAACGCGGAAAAGCTCAGCCAACATTTCAGGCTTAGAACGCGTAATAAATAGTTGGAAACCACGCGCTTCTGGCTTAACAGAATAAAGTAGACCACGAACACGGTCACCAGCACGGAAGTTTTCACGTGGTAATTGATCTTCACGCAGAATGACAGCTTCAGCGTTATTACCCAAATCAAGAACGATAGTGTCACGGTTTACTTTCTTGACCACACCCGTTACTAGCTCACCTTCGTTATCGATGAACTGCTCAACTACCTGCGCACGCTCAGCTTCACGTACTTTTTGTACGATAACTTGCTTAGCAGTTTGCGTCGTAATACGGTCAAATGTCACTGACTCGATATCGTCTTCGACAAAGTCGCCTAGCTCGATGGTTTCATCGTCATACTGAGCGGCTTCCAGTGAAATTTGCTTGGTTGGGAACTCAACTTCTTCTACAACTTCCCAACGACGGAATGTATCGAACTCACCACTTCTGCGATCAATTTCAACACGAACATCGATATCCATTTCGTGTTTTTTCTTTGTTGATGTGGCGAGCGCAATCTCTAACGCTTCAAAAATACGCTCACGAGGTACTGCTTTCTCGTTAGAAACTGCCTCTACAACCGCTAAAATTTCTTTACTCATTTTATCTAGCCTCTTAAGCTCTTTTCTCTAGGAGAACTAAAATTTCGGGATCAGGTTAGCTTTCGAAATATTGCTTAGTGCAAATTGTTCTTCTTGTCCTTCAACGGTAATCGAAATGGTTTCGCCATCCACAGAGTGAATGTCACCTTTCCATTTTCTACGATTACCGACAGCCATTTTCAGAACAATGCTCACCTCGTGACCAATGAATTGCTCGTAGTGTGCTGCTTTAAAAAGTGGTCTTTCCAATCCTGGTGAAGAAACTTCAAGGTTATAAGCCACAGAAATTGGATCTTCGACATCCATTACAGCACTTACCTGATGGCTCACTTCCGCACAATCATCAACATTGATCCCATTTTCATGATCGATATAAATTCGCAATGTTGAATGTTCACCTGCGCGGATAAACTCTAATCCAACTAATTCATAGCCAGAAGCTTGTACTGGTGCTTCAAGCATTTCAGTAAGTTGCCTTTCTAAACCAGTCATTTAAACCACTCCAGAAACAAAAAAAGGGCTCAGAGCCCATTATAAATCCCAAGCATTATCTAAAATTCTCTCAGTATCTAGAACTGAAAAACTTTAGATAACAAAAAACCCCGAACGTCGGGGTTTTTTGTTGCTGGACCCTGATAAGTTAAACAATCCAATTTTAGACTAGCTTTTGTTCTTAGCTAGTTAAATTTACTTGCTTAACTGCAGTGACTCTTTCACTGCACAAACTTGTCCACTATCCGATTAGGATTTTGGTTGCGGGGGCCGGATTTGAACCGACGACCTTCGGGTTATGAGCCCGACGAGCTACCAAGCTGCTCCACCCCGCGTCCGACTTGCTGAGCATTATACGCTCTACAAAGTGTTTTACAAGTTTGTAAATCATGGTGCCGAGAGAGGGACTCGAACCCTCACACCTAAGGCACTAGCACCTCATGCTAGCGTGTCTACCAATTTCACCATCTCGGCATCAATAATTTGATTTTATTGAGGAATTTCGCTGTCTTTTTTAGCAGGAACTTCACTCGTTGTTTTCTCAGCGGCTTTCGGAGCCGTTGTGGTTTGCTGTTGCTGCTGTTGAACCACACCTTGTGCTGGGTCAACCCACTTCGAATCTGCTTTATGGGAAGTTGAAAGATTCCCTAAAACCAAGCTAAGAATAAAAAATGCTGTAGCTAGTACGGCAGTTGATCGAGTTAAAAAATTGCCCGAACCACTTGCACCAAATACTGTGTTTGATGCTCCAGAGCCAAACGAGGCTCCCATATCTGCGCCTTTACCTTGTTGAATCAACACTAGGCCAATTACACCGACTGCGACCAACAGGTAAATCACAAGTAGAATCGTAAACATGCTTTCCACCTATGTTCCAAATTGTTGAGCCAGCGAGCCGAAAATCATTATTCACAGGCAAAGCTAGCGACCTCCTTTGTTGAAGGCCGGGCAATACTAGCGAAACGCCGTCACGCTGACAAGTAAAAATTATAAAAAAGTCGTCTCTTGCTGTCCAAGCGACTAAAAAAGGGACAAAAGTATAAATTTTGCTCCCTTTTCAAACAAAATAACATCAACAGACTAAATAAAAATAAACTAATAAATTAGCAACTTGCCTTTACAGCTTCCGCTATTTTTAGAGCCGAAGAGCGAACCAACTGATCGTCTTCACCTTCTACCATCACTCTAAGTAGTGGTTCAGTTCCAGATTTACGAAGTAGCACCCGCCCTTTATCACCAAGTTCTGCTTCAACTTGTTCAACTACTGATTTCACGGCGTCCGCCTCAAGTGGGTTACTGTCACCGCTAAAACGCACATTTTCTAGTACTTGAGGGTATAAGGTCATACCTTGTGACAATTCATTTAGAGATTGCTCACTATCAACTACCGAAGCTAGCACTTGAAGCGCTGCAACAATTGCATCACCTGTGGTCACTTTATCGAGTAAAATAATATGCCCGGAGTTCTCAGCACCAACTTTCCAGCCATTCTCTAATAGCTGTTCCATCACGTAGCGATCACCAACCGCTGCACGGATAAGTGGAATACCAAGCTTCTCTAAGCCTTTTTCCATGCCTAGGTTGGTCATAAGCGTACCTACAACCCCACCTTCTAACTGGCCACGCCTTTGTAGATCGCGAGCGATAATAAATGCTATCTGATCGCCATCAACCTTGTTGCCAAGCTCATCGACCATGATCAAGCGATCACCATCTCCATCAAAGGCTAAACCAAGATCCGCTTTTTCTTCGACAACACGTTGCTGAAGCGCCTTAACATCAGTAGCACCAACTTTATCGTTTATATTAAGGCCATCAGGCTCTACACCCATCGCAATGATGTCTGCACCAAGTTCTCGAAATACATTAGGAGCAATGTGGTAAGTCGCACCATGCGCGCAATCAACGACGATTTTTAGACCAGCTAAGCTCAGCCTGTGTGGGAACGTGCTTTTACAGAACTCGATATAACGACCCGCAGCATCGGTTAAGCGACTTGCTTTACCAAGCTGAGCGGAATCAACACATTCGATATCTTTGTCCAGCTCAGCTTCGATGGCTAACTCAATATCATCTGGCAGCTTTGTGCCTTCCGAGGAAAAAAACTTAATACCGTTGTCATAATAAGGATTATGGGACGCAGAAATCACGATCCCTGCTTCAGCACGAAATGTTTGCGTTAAATAAGCGACCGCAGGTGTTGGCATTGGCCCAGTGAAGGTCGCTTTTAATCCCGCAGCGGCTAGGCCAGCTTCTAAGGCTGATTCAAGCATATAACCCGAGATACGTGTGTCCTTACCAATAATAACTTTCTTGGTACCTTGTTTAGCCAAGACTCGACCAGCGGCCCAACCTAGCTTAAGAACAAAATCGGGGGTAATTGGATATTGGCCTACTTTCCCACGTACACCGTCGGTGCCAAAATAACGTCTTTTATTCGACATATGACATTCCTATCTAAACTTCTAATGTCTATCTTGTTCAAGTCTGTCTTTATTTTACACTCAGACAAACCTTATAAATTCTGATGAGTGATATTAACGATTTTCATCGCATCAATTGTTTCTTGCACGTCATGGACACGAATAATCTGTGCCCCTTTCATTGCCGCTATGGTCGCGCACGCAATACTCGCGCCCAAGATTTCTGATGGTGACTTTTCTAGCAACTTAAAGATCATAGACTTACGCGACATACCCGCCAAGATTGGTAACTCTAAACTGTGCAATTGCTCTAGATGCGCTAATAAGTGGTAATTGTGTGGGATGGTTTTGCCAAACCCAAAACCCGGGTCGAGAATCAACTTATCACGACGAATACCAACTGATTCACAAGCAGCAATACGCTCATCCAAGAATGACTTAATCTCATCAACCACATTTTCATAGGTTGGATTTGCTTGCATAGTTCTTGGTTTGCCCTGCATATGCATTAAACAAATAGGTACATCAGCCTCTGCAGCCACTTGCAAAGCTCCCGGCTCACGCAAGGCACGAACATCGTTAATAAGATCGGCGCCGGCTTCAACCGCTTGCTTCATCACCTCGGCTTTGCTGGTATCAATTGAAATCCATACATCGTACTTTTGTCGTAAAGCTCGGATGATAGGAATAACCCGCTCAAGCTCTTCATCTAGCTCGACATCAGGTGCACCCGGACGAGTGGACTCGCCACCAATATCAATAATACTTGCGCCAGCCTCAATCATTTGCTCAGCTTGCTCAAGTGCTCTATCAATATTGTTAAATAGACCACCGTCAGAAAATGAATCTGGGGTCACATTTAATATTCCCATCACTTGAGGTGTGCTTAAATCCAACTGTTTATTTTTACTTTTGATAATCATAAAAATACTAATTTATCTAAGTTTTAAACAACTTATTCTCATTTAATTTCGAATAACAAAGAACAAAAAGCCCCGAGAAAAACTCGGGGCTTTTATTTAGACTAGAGACTATTCGCCGTCTTTTTTATCCGTTGGCTCGCTTGGCGCTGCCTCAGATGTTTCGACTGGCTTTTCAGAAGACTCAGCGACAGGTTTTTCTTCAGTCACTGGCTTTTTTTCTTCTGGTTTATTGTCGTCTGATTTGTTCGCTTGGTCACCCCAGCCAGCAGGCTCGCGGATGTCATCTTTGCGGTCCATCAAGTCATCAATTTGGCCAGCATCGATAGTTTCATATTTCATCAATGCATCTTTCATTGAGTGCATGATATCCATATTGTCTTCTAGGATTTGCTTAGCGCGGTCGTAGTTGCGATCAATGATAGTGCGAACTTCGTCATCGATAAGCTTCGCCGTATCGTCAGACATGTGTTTAGTTTGCGTTACACTTCGGCCTAAGAAGACTTCACCTTCTTCTTCAGCATAAAGAAGTGGGCCAAGCTTTTCTGAGAAACCCCATTGGGTCACCATCTTACGTGCAATGTCAGTAGCACGTTCGATATCATTCGATGCACCGGTTGATACTTTGTCTTTACCATAAATGATCTCTTCCGCTAAACGGCCGCCATAAAGGCTAGAAATCATCGACTCAAGGTGCTGGCGAGACATACTTACACGGTCTTGCTCTGGTAAGTACATGGTAACTCCCAACGCACGACCACGTGGAATAATCGATACTTTGTACACAGGATCGTGTTCAGGAACCAAACGGCCGACAATTGCGTGTCCTGCTTCATGGTAAGCTGTTGATTCTTTCGTTTCTTCCGACATCACCATTGATCGGCGCTCTGCACCCATCATGATTTTGTCTTTCGCCAGTTCAAATTCAACCATGGATACATTGCGTTTGTTGCCACGAGCTGCAAATAGCGCTGCTTCGTTCACCAAGTTTGCAAGATCTGCACCAGAGAAGCCCGGCGTACCACGTGCGATTAAAGATGGTTCAACATCGCCAGCTAGAGGCACTTTGCGCATGTGCACTTTAAGAATTTGCTCACGGCCACGTACATCTGGTAAACCAACGACTACTTGGCGGTCGAAACGACCAGGACGTAGTAACGCTGGGTCAAGAACATCTGGACGGTTAGTCGCTGCGATAACAATGATACCTTCGTTACCTTCGAAACCATCCATTTCAACCAACATTTGGTTGAGTGTTTGTTCACGTTCATCGTGACCGCCACCAACACCAGCACCACGTTGACGACCGACTGCATCAATTTCATCGATAAAGATGATACAAGGTGCAGCTTTTTTCGCTTGCTCGAACATGTCACGTACACGTGATGCACCGACACCAACGAACATTTCTACGAAGTCAGAACCCGAGATGGTAAAGAACGGTACTTTCGCTTCACCGGCAATCGCTTTAGCTAAAAGCGTCTTACCAGTACCAGGAGGACCAACCATCAACACACCAGTTGGAATTTTACCGCCTAGCTTTTGGAAACGACTTGGGTCACGCAGATAGTCAACCAGCTCTTTCACATCTTCTTTTGCTTCGTCACAACCAGCGACGTCTGCAAAAGTTGTTTTGATTTGCTCTTCACTCATCATGCGAGCTTTACTCTTACCGAAAGACATCGCGCCTTTACCGCCGCCGCCTTGCATTTGGCGCATGAAGAAAATCCACACACCAATCAGTAAAATCATTGGGAACCAAGAAATAAAGATTGTGCTGAGCAAGCTTTGCTCTTCAGGAGGCGTGCCCTTCACTTGCACATTTTGTTTAATCAAATCATCTAAGATTTTGTCGTCATAAACAGGCATATAAGTAGTGTATTTACCACTTACACCATTGCGCGTGAATGAGATCTGCTCACCTTTGAATGTCGCTTCTTGTATCTGGCCTTGGCCAACTTCGTGTACAAACGTGGTGTAGTCAACCGTCTTTCCATCGTTGCTGCCAGGTCCAAAGCTTTGGAACACTGACATCAAAACTACAGCAATAACAAGCCACAGAATTAAATTTTTTGCCATGTCACTCAAGGTGTCAGCCTCTCGATAACTAATTGTAATTAAAGGTAGGGTACTACAGTTTCAAAGCTGTAGCTATACTATAAAATTTAACATTTAGAGGTAAAACAGTTAGCCTTTGTAACCAGTCGCTACAATGTACACTTCTCGGGAGCGAGCCCTTGAAGAATCAGGCTTTCTGATCTTCACCGTTCTAAACATATCGCGCACTTCTTGCACGTATTGGTCGAAGCCTTCTCCTTGGAAAACCTTAACAACAAAACTACCATTAGGAGCGAGAACTTGTCGACACATATCTAATGCTAGCTCAACCAAATACATAGCGCGCGGTTGATCGACGGATAAATTACCAGCCATGTTCGGAGCCATGTCCGACATCACAATATCAACCATATCTGGTTGAATTCTTTCTAATAATGCTTCAAGCACAGAATCTTCGCGGAAGTCACCTTGTAAAAACGCAACCCCAGCGATGGAATCCATTGGTAAAATATCGCAGGCAATCACTTGCCCGTCATTACCAACTATATTGGCCGCATATTGAGACCAACCACCTGGCGCAGCGCCTAAGTCAACGACTGTCATCCCCGGCTTGAGCAACTTGTCTTTATTCTGAATTTCTTCGATTTTAAATATCGCACGAGAACGATAACCTTTCTTTTTCGCCTCATTGACGTATTTATCGTCAAAATGTTCTTTCAGCCAACGGCCTGAACTTGCAGAATGTTTTTGCTTACTCATTCGGTTTTAATGCCTCTGTCCAAATGAAAATATAGTCTTCGTTGATAGATGGCGTTAAAATAGCGCTTTTCAACCCTAATAGTAAAAATTAATTGGCCGCAAAATGAATTTAAGCACCAAACAAAAGCAGCACCTAAAAGGCCTAGCGCACAACTTAAAACCAGTTGTACTGATGGGCGCTAACGGTCTGACAGAAGCGGTACTAGCAGAAATCGAAATCGCGCTTGATCACCACGAACTGATCAAGATAAAAGTTGCCTCAGAAGATCGTGAGACAAAACAGTTGATTATCGACGCTATCGTTCGCGAAACCAACGCTGAAAAAGTACAAACCATCGGTAAAGTGTTGGTGTTGTACCGTCAATCTGAGCAAAAGAAAATTGAGCTACCGCGCAAATAATGCTCAGCTCATGATGAAGAAAAAGGTCGCGAAAGCGACCTTTTTCATTTAGTAACAAAATATGACTACAATAATTTAATCGTACGATTAAACGTACTCAACCTTGTCAATTTCGAAATCTTTATCACCGCCCGGTGTAGAAATCACCACTTCGTCACCTTCCATCTTACCGATCAGGCCACGAGCAATAGGCGAGCTCACCGAAATACGCGATGCTTTGATGTCCGCTTCATCATCACCCACGATTTGATAGGTCTTTTCTTCATCAGTATCCACATCAATGAGGGTAACTGTTGAGCCAAAAATGACTTTACCTGAGTTATCCATTTTGGAAACGTCGATAACTTGTGCAACAGATAGCTTGTATTCGATATCGCGAATTTGCGCTTCGCAGATCCCCTGCTCTTCTCTTGCCGCGTGGTATTCAGCGTTTTCTTTTAAATCGCCTAACTCACGAGCTTCTGCAATTGCAGCGGAAATCAGTGGACGTTGTTTGAGTAATTTATCTAATTCTTCACGCAGTAATTGTTCACCGCGTACTGTCATTGGAACTTTTTCCATTTCATACCTCTACGCCAAAGCGAACTTTGGACAAAAAAAACCTACCCAACCAGCTCGGTTGGGTAGCGTTCAGTTGATCTTATTTTCTTCTAGTGTAAACAAACTTTCATACTAAATCATCTTAAATCCCGACAAATCTCTTATCGCCACGCTATCGGCTGACGTGCGTTATATACGAAGGTGGAATCGTTTGCTTAAATCCCTTTAACAACCTTACTCTAACACGTTGTTTTGTGGTTACGACTTCTTGAAAATTACCCAGCAAACAATCTAAAAAACGCTGTTTTAAATTGTAAAAAATACTGTTCAAAATAAAAAAAACTAAAGAAAAAAAAGTTTAACACTGATCACAAAATGAAAAATAAGATTATTTAAATCAATACTTTGATATTTTTTTACCAGCAAGTAAAATCAGCGCACTTTAGGCATTTATATCATTTTACTAACCAAGTAAGGAACTTTAACGGTAAAACATCCGCAGTCATTGCACGAATTCGCTTTGATGCTGAGTGGGAATTTTCCTGCGATGCTAGCTGATTTGGAGCAATACCAAGAGAACATCGAACTCGATTGGAGCTCCAGTAGAGACTCAATTGAAACTCCAGTTGATATATCAGCTTGAATCGATAGTGCTCATATATAAATAACTAACTATCTATTTATGGACAGTAAATTAGGATTTAATAAGATGAAAAAGACTCTGATTGCTCTTGCGGTATCTGCTGCAACACTAGCATTTGGTGCAAACGCTGCAACTACTGCTAACTACAATGCAGAAGGCAACGACGGTAACGTGACTGGTACTACTCTATACAGCGCTGGTAACAACAAAGTTATCATGAACGGCCGTGTTGAAGCGATTGCTCTTGAGCAAAGCGGTAAAGTACAAGATGCTTCACGTGTACGTATCGGCTTAGGTGGCATCTCTCAAATCAACGATAACCTATACGGTGTTGGCTACTGGCAAGGTCAGTTCACTACTAATGACCAAGGCGTAACAGACAACAGCTCTACGAACTCTTCAATGACGACTCGTTATGCGTATGCTGGACTTGGTGGTACTTTCGGTCAGGTGACTTACGGTAAGCAAGACGGCACGTTAGACAATGTTACCGATATGACTGATATCATGGCATACTTCGGTGACAACGCATCAACTAAACTAAACGTTGGTGACCGCCCAGATAACACTGTTACATACCAAGGTTCTACGGGTAACCTTACAGTTAAAGCTAACTACCGTTTCGCTGATCAAGGCACTGATAATGGTGGCGCTATCACAGGCAACCAAGAAAATGGTTACTCTGGTTCTGCTCTATACGCAATCGGAGATACTGGTGCTAAAGTAGCAGCAGGTTACGCAAACCAAAACAGCTCTAACGAGTGGATGGCAGGTGCTGGTTACACTATTGCAACTCAGGACGACGGTAGCTTCTATTTCGGCGGCCTATACACTCACGGTACGTTCGACTACGATAAAACTGCTGCGTTCACTGGTGCTGTTGGTTCTGATAACAACCCTTACGGCTTCACTGGCGACCAAAAATATAAAGGCTACGAAGCAGCAGCATCTTATACAATAGGTAAGACTGTGTTCACTACTACGTACAACCGTGCGAAGACTGGTAATGACACAACTACTGATCTAGCTGCAGTTGATGCAACTTACTACTTCACTTCAAACTTCCGCTCTTACGTAGGTTACCAATTCAACCTACTAACAGCTGGTGATACTGTTGGAGCAACAACAGTAAGTAAAGCTCAAGCGGGCGACCAAGCTGTCGTAGGTATGCGCTACGACTTCTAATTTGGACTCAATGTCTAAATCGTATACTAACGCCTGCTTTTGCGGGCGTTTTTTTATGGCGAATTTTGACAATCATTAATTAGAATTAAGGTTATACTCAAAGTCTTAGCGCTTGAAATGGACTTTGCTATGGCCTTGAATTTATTACAGCTTCGCTTTTTTTTCTCTACTTCAGTATTGTTTTTTGTTTTGCTTATTAGCACAAATAGCTTTGCTTACTTACCGAGCGAAACCCTTCCTCAAGGCGCACGCAGCACGTTAGTGGTGCAAGATTTAAAAACTGGCAAAGTGCTGATGCAATCGGGTAGCAATGAAGACTTTTTCCCACCCGCTAGCACCTTAAAACTGATCACCGCTTTGGCGGCGAAATTAGAACTTGGCAATAGCTTTCGCTTTCATACCTCGCTAATAAAGTCCGGCAACGATTTGGTGTTTAACTTCTCAGGCGACCCGACCTTAACCACCAACGATCTCAAAGACATGATTAAAAAGGTGGCAGAAGATGGCATTCAAACCATCAAGGGTGATATTTGGCTAAATGGCAGCGCATTTAATGGCTACGAGCGCGCTATTGGCTGGCCTTGGGATATTTTAGGGGTTTGCTATAGCGCGCCACCAGGTGCAATCAACTTGGACGAGAATTGCGTGCAGGCTTCAATTTCCACACCTAACCCATCTCCATATAGCGACAAGACCCATGTTTACGTGCCGGAGCATCTTCCGATTCACGTCGCCAATAAAGTGATTGCCGTGAGCAGAGATGAGCAAGAAGAAACTCACTGCGCGTTGGAGCTTCTTACCTCATCGAACAACCACTACACACTTAAAGGTTGCGTGGTAAAACGTCGAAACCCGATACCACTCAAATTTGCTGTGCAGCAGCCAGAGCTTTACGTTACCCGAATGATTTATACCTTGCTTAAAAAGCAAGGCATTCGCCTTGAAGGGCAAATCAAAGTAGGCAAGCCAGCTATTAAACGCGGTGAACTGATCGCTTCACACCAATCCAAACCGTTGCCTGAGCTACTTGAGACAATGCTAAAAGAGTCCGACAACCTGATTGCCGACACCATCACTAAAGCCATTGGTGCGAAATATTACAAACAACCAGGTAGTTTTAATAACGGCACAGCAGCCATCAAAAAGATTGTTCTCGATAAAACAGGCATTGATTTAGAGCATGACAGAATTGTCGATGGTTCTGGGCTTTCTCGCAACGATAGAATCACCCGCGCCAATATGAGCGCCATTCTCCGTTATATCTGGAAGAACGATAAAGAATTAGGCTTGATTGACATTATGCCGGTGTCTGGCAAGTCGGGCACATTGCAATATCGCCGCAGCATGCGCAAGGCACCGATCAAGGGCAATATTATCGCTAAAAGTGGCAGCGTCTATGGCACCTACAATATGGCGGGCTTTGGGTTAGATAAACAAGGTAAACCCAGTACATTATTCGTTCAATACGTAGCCGATTATTTTGTAAAAAAAGATAAAAAGGCGAAGAAGACCGTTCCACCCATTACCCAATTCGAGAAAGCTTTCTATCAAGAAGTGATAAAACTAAGCCGCTCAGTCCATCCTTAAGCTAGGTTAAGACTGGACTGAGCGGCTATAAAAACCTAAATATCACCAAGCTAAATAAGCTGAGACGCCAGATATCACTCCAACTAAAGCCATGCTGGCTAGACCAATTGGAGTGATAAGCCATTCGAATGAATTACTTTTTTTATGCAAACCAAGTTGATTGATAAAATACCGAGCATGATGTTGATGCCCTTGCTGTTTAAGCTCATCTAACAACGAATTCACGAAACTTATTGGGCTGGTTTGCAAAATTGCAATTGCCTCATCCATCGGCATGACTGTTAATAAGTGCACTTGTTTATCGCGCTCATAGCGAAAAAACGCATTTCGCGCCGCATCAATCTCCGCTTTAGAATAGCGGGACTGCTGTTCATTTAATATATTATTCATTACCGTCATAACAAATCCCCCACAAGGTCTTTTAAAACCCGATTAGGTATGACCACCAATTACAACGCACTTACACGCAAAACAAAGCTTCATGTCCTTAAAGCCTTATCGTGGCAATCGCTGCTTAGCGCGTGTTGACCTTTTGAGTTCAACACGCCCTAGGTACTAGGTAAATAGATGAGAGGTTTGCTCTCTACCGCGAAATGGTAGGAGCTGTAGGCACTTACCGACGCAGATTATTCCTTACCCAATACCGTTTTCACTCCCAAACTGGGAGGATGGTCGGCATTGATCATAAAGTTCTCCATAACTGCTGTCCCCCTGACAGCCAACATACGGTAACAAAAATAGTGACTGAGAACCGTTATCTTACCCTCAGTAACAAGATTTATTTGCTTTTCAACTTTGACCAACGCCATACTTTTAATACAAAAGGAGGTTGGCGATGATTTCTTGCAAGGCTAAATCAAAACAAAAAAAGTTCACTAGAGAGTATATCAAGCGCAAAGGCTATATTTGTGTTGGCTGGACCAGCGTGATCTTAGGAATGATCGGCGTGACTGTGCCGCTGCTTCCTACTGTTCCTTTTATTTTGTTGGCTCTGTACTGCTTTGGTTGTGCTTCTCCTAAATTTCAGCAATGGTTACTGAATCATAAACGTCTTGGCCCACTCGCTCGCCGCTTGCAAAGCAAAAGCGGTCTAACGGTAAAAGAAAAAGTCCAATCGTTGGTCCTTATCTGGATATCGATGGGCGCGGTTTTCTACTTTGTCGCTCTTGGCACTCACTGGCAGTGGGCAATACTAGGCTTAATCGCGCTTGAGACTTGGTTTATTTTACGTTTTAAAACCCATTACCCAGATAAAGAAACATCTGAAATAGAATCGACAGACACGAAAAAAGCGCCATAACGGCGCTTTTTTAATGCAGATCTAGAATTACACTAGCGTCACGCGAGCAAACTTACGCTTACCAACTTGAACCACGTACGTACCGGCTTCAAGTACCGATTTCGCGTCGGTCACTTTTTCGCCTTCCACTTTTGCTGCGCCTTGCTTAACCATACGCATCGCATCAGACGTTGACGAGCAAAGTGACGCCTCTTTAAGCAGGTTGCTGATTGGCATGCCTACTTCAAATTCAAACTCAGGCATCACATCTGGCACCGCGCCTTTTTGGAAGCGGTTGATGAACTCTTGCTCGGCTGCATCGGCATCCGCGTCAGAGTGATAACGAGCAATGATCTCTTTGGCTAGCAAGATCTTTATGTCGCGTGGGTTCTTCCCTTCGGCAACCGCTGCTTTAAATTCTGCAATTTCGCTTAATGGGCGGAATGACAGTAGCTCGTAATAGCTCCACATCAAATCATCAGAGATCGACATGATCTTACCGAACATCTCACCCGGCGCTTCGCTAATACCAATGTAGTTATTTGCCGACTTAGACATTTTCTTCTCACCGTCTAAACCAACCAGAAGTGGCATCATCAACACAACTTGTGGTTTCTGACCGTTCGCTTTTTGCAGCTCACGCCCCATCAGCAGGTTGAATTTTTGGTCCGTACCGCCAAGCTCTACGTCTGTTTCCATTGCCACTGAATCGTAGCCTTGTAGAAGTGGATACATAAATTCGTGAATAGCAATTGGCTGGCCACCCGCATAACGCTTTTTGAAATCATCACGTTCAAGCATGCGAGCAACCGTTTGATTGGCCGCCAGACGAATCATGCCTTCTGCACCAAGCTCAGATAACCACTCAGAGTTAAACTGAATCTTAGTTTTTGCAGGATCTAGAATTTTGAATACTTGCTCTTTATACGTTTCAGCGTTACGTAGAACATCTTCACGTGTCAGCGGAGGACGAGTTGAGTTCTTACCTGTCGGATCGCCAACCATACCGGTGAAGTCACCAATAAGGAAAGTCACATCATGGCCTAGTTCTTGAAATGCACGAAGCTTGTTAAAGATCACCGTATGCCCAAGATGAATGTCTGGCGCAGTTGGATCAGCACCCAACTTAATGCGTAATGGACGCCCTTCTTTTAGCTTCTCAATAAGCTCTTCTTCTGGAATTAGCTCTTCAACGCCGCGCTTTATCTCGGCTAGTGCATGTTCAATGCTCGCCATTCTTGTTCACTCCCACAGATTTGGCAAAATTTTGATGGTGCACATCTTACTTGAATAGCGATGCTTTTTGAAACAAGTTAGACTAAACAATAGGACTTATTTATTTATGATGACCAAAACGAAGACCCGATGTTGTCAATTTTCGCTCGTTTACCATGGATGCACCGAGCACTTATTGCATTCTTTAGCGCTATCATAGTTATCGCGCTGTTTTTCTTTCCCGATACAAAAAAGCTTAAGCAAGAGAACAATCGCTATAAAGTGGGCAAAAATTACCCAATAGATATTGATACCAGCGATCTTGGCTCTAACTTGACCTCCCCATCGCTTAATCTTATTCGCTGGGAGAAATATACCGTTTCTTCTGGCGAAAGTGCCTCACGCCTATTTCAACGAATCGGCTTATCCGCTCGTCTCTTGTACGATCTCACTTCGGCAAGCAAGCACATAAAAAATCAGCTTACAAAGCTAATGCCGGGGGATGTGCTGGAGTTTGGCTTTGATGATAAAAATGAGCTGGTACAACTGAAGCGTGAACTTACCCCGTACGAAACATTCCGAATTTCACGAACGCCAAATGGCTTTGTCTCCGAGCTTGATAAAAAAGAAGTGCACTACCAATATAACTACGCTGAGGCTTCGATTGATTCTAACTTCTGGAATGCTGCTGTCGGAGCGGGGCTAACCCCAAACCAAATCATGGAGCTGGCGGGTATTTTTGGATGGGATATCGACTTCGCACTCGATATTCGCAAAGATGATGCCTTTAAAATACTGTATGAAGAAAAAGTGGTGGAAGGCGAAGTGATTGGCCGAGGTAAGATAATCGCCGCCGTATTCACCAACCAAGGCGATACCTTTACCGCAATATTAGATGATGTAACTGGCCATTATTATGATGAGAATGGCCGTGCGATGCGTAAAGACTTCTTACGTTCACCGCTCGATTTTCGCCGTGTAAGTTCAAACTTCAACCCACGAAGGCTTCACCCTGTGACTGGGCGAGTTCGGCCACATAATGGCACCGATTACGTGGCGCCTGTCGGTACACCTATCTGGGCAGCTGGTGATGGTGTTGTCACTAAATCCAGTTACGGTCAATACAATGGCAATTACGTGTTTATCAAACATAGCAATACCTATGTGACCAAATACCTACACCTAAAAAGCCGTAAAGTAAAAACTGGCCAACGAGTAAAACAAGGGCAAGTCATCGGTACTCTAGGCGCAACAGGACGTGTAACAGGTGCTCACCTGCACTATGAGTTCTTGGTTCATGGCGTGCACAAAAACGCCCGAACAGTAAAGCTGCCGCAGTCTAAATCTCTAACTGGTAAAGCAAAAGCAACGTTTGTTGCCAGCGCGAAAGAACGCATTGCCAAGCTTGACCAATACAGTAACTTGCTATTTTCAAGCAATTGACCGCCAATATCATTGCTACTTAATGACAAAAGTAGCAGTGATTTTAGGCAAACCTTCGTAACTGCTCCCAAATCCAAATTAACAGTCAATTTGACTATAATTTGAGCCAAAAGCTCTTTGCAATACGAAGTACCATATTTGCTTCGACTCATTTTGGCCAAGAGCAAACGGACATGCCAGTTACGATCAATGCGAATGGATTGAGTGTCGTCCACCAAGATTCTGAAGGTGTCGCAAAATCCACTCAACCCGATGTGTGTTGGACAACCATCGGTCCAGTTGTCGTGCCACTCCCTTACGATAACGTCGCAAAATCAAAACACTTAGCTGATGGCAGCGCTACCGTCTTCGCTGACGGTGGCAATAGCATCGCTATTGATGGCTGTAAGTTTGCCAAAAGTAAAGGCGATGAAGACGGAGATTCTAAAGGCGTTGACTCCGATACCATAAAAGCAAAGGCCGAGTTTATTAGTTGGTCGCCTACCGTCCGCATTGAAGGACAAGGTGTGTGTCGTTTATCTGATCAAATGAAGATGAACAAAGGCAATACCATGTGTATGGGCGGAGTACAGAATCCATCCATTGACATTGAACTTCCACCGGAAGAGCTGTTTACTCTAGAAATCCGTTGCCGCTACCCTGATGGAGAGCCACTGGTCAGCGCTCCTTTTGAAATGAAATCAAATCGTGGTGAGTGGCTCGCATCAGGCGTACTCGACGCGCAAGGTTATGTCAAAGTCCGTCAGCTACCCGACAGCCAAGCTATCATCGAATTTAAAGAGGATGCACGATCCTATTCTGTAAACGTAGCCCCACAACAAAACCCTCATCAAGACCCCCTTGAGAACGACGCCTTTTTTAAACTATGCGCTAAGTCTAAACGACTGTTCTGGAAACCTAGTCGAATAAAAGAACCTCACAATAGCTGGGGGCAATTTACTTTACCCGCGAGTAAAGATGAACAATTTATTCATATGCTTGCCCTTGAATGGCAGTCAATGCTTCCTTTGCGAGTGAGTAAGCAAGACTGCGAAACACTAACCAACCGACTATTGGCCTTATTCGACATACAACAAGAGAAAAGTGAAACCACAGAAGAAAAGCGCTTACATTTAACCATGGGATTGATGCACCAGCTTGCCTCGTTGGTTAGTCCAGAAGGACTAATTTTAGCTATATATACCGAAGTCGATAGCGAAGAATCTTACAACACCTTGATGGCCGTTTTGCGAGATAAAGGCTATGGCAACCCCGTCGATTACACCGAACAATTTGATTGGCAAACTGAGCGTTTAAAAGTCACGCGCCACCTTGATACACTGCTTGAACAATTACAAACAAGGCTAGCAGATCTACAATCTCGCGCTTGCGCCATGAAATACAAAGTCTTAGAAGACAGATACCAGCAAATCGTTAATCAGCTGAAAGATTTAAAAATTCAACTTCCCGATTGGATCAAACAAGCCAGTGATGACATCGAGCAAAAAATTGACTCAATCAAACAAGCTGATCCCACAGTGCATGTCACAGCTCCCTTCTCTGCTGGTTTTGCCACACCGGCTGGTTCTACTCAACAAATCGTTTATACCGCCAAGCAATACAAAAAGATCACCTTTGATGATCCATCGGAAAAGATCTTACGTATCGGCGTGTTCTTCGATGGAACTGGGCATAATAACCGTAATGATGAATATAAGGAAAAGCGAGGGAATAAATCGCGCTCTAATATTGCGAGGTTGTTTGAGGCATATCCTGTGGAGGCTGGGAAAAGCGACAGAATTTACGTATCTGGCGTTGGTACTGTAGATGGTGCTTATCTTAATCCGAAAACCATTGACGACGGAGAAGACGAAATAAAGCTAGTACAAGGCTTTGGCGTCTCTTTGGAAGACATATTGATACCAGATCTAGATATGCTAGAGAAAACTGGGGCGTTTTATAAATGGCAATCTTTAATCAAACAGCTGAATATTATAGCAAAACGAGAAGAAACAAACTATGACATCATTACAAAAGTAGAATTCGATGTATTTGGTTTTAGTCGAGGAGCTGCATTAGCAAGACATTTTGTCAACGCGGCTTTAGTTGGACTACCAGACTATGACAAAATAAGAAAAGGTCCCGATGGTTTAGATATCACACCCAACTTACTCGGCACTAATACCTCTAAACGATTTAATTCAAGAGTTGGTTTTGAAATTGATACCAAGCGGAAAGTCAGCATTCGATTTGTGGGGCTATTTGATACCGTTGGCTCATTTTATTGGCCGGGAAATGATAATGAAGGGGATTTTCAGCTTGAGCTAAAAGAAGGCTGTGCGAAAACGGTTGTTCACCTCTGCGCTCATCATGAATATCGAAAAAACTTCCCTTTAACTTCACTCAAAATCAACGGCCAGTTACCCCAAAACTTTTTTGAAGAAGTCTTTCCTGGCTCTCACTCAGACGTTGGTGGTGGATATGCTTCAATAGAGCAATACAACCGAGAAGATCTTCCTGATAGATATAAAATACCAACTGTGGAAACCTACAATCGAGAGCTAGTAAGAACCACCTCTTACAAAGAAGAATATGAAGAAATACAAAGCAAAGAGCACAAAAAAGCGAATGGAAAATTAAGAGCCGATCGATTTATGCAGCATACCCGCAACGAAATGGAGCATCACTGGAATAAGGAATGTTTAAAACAACACGAACAATATGGCCAAGTAAAGTGTAAAGGGCACAATCTGCACTTCTACCGTTTACAACCTATCAGCAACGCACTTTCAGGTTTATCACAAGAAAGAATGAAACAGCAAGCTGCATTGAGTGGGGTTCGCTGGCAAGAAAAGTTTTATTTTCAATCTGTTGATTTTTCCAATGATAAAACGTTATTTCTTTTTTCTATCGAGTTAAACAAAAAAGCTTTGGGAGTAATCTCTGAAAAGCATTGGACGCCAATAATCAAGCCTCAAAAAAAATTACTCGTCCATCGTCCTCATGAAGCACTTATTAGCCCTGGATATGAATCTGTATTTGAGCTTATGGTTAATCGGCCCACCTACGGGGCGAATGAAGAATTAAGAAGGCAGGTATTTGATAATGCATAACTTTAAATCATACATCGCTTTTTCTACTGCTTTGCTTTTGACTTTTGGATGTTCTAGCTCGGATAAACAAGCAGATATTTTTCATAAAACAGTAGCGACTATAGGTAATTCAGGCAGCACTACTGGACCACATGGAGTGCTCAATATGTGGCTAGAGGACACCAGAGGTGGAGCTGCTGGTTTTGGTTATGGAGCCATCAATGGCTACCCAAGCGCCAGTGCTGGCATTAGTATTAGTGTGCCAAAACATATAGAGGGGTTTTGGGCCAAACTAGATCCAGAAAATAGAGAAATAGTTGGCTACTATAAAATCTCAGTGCCTATTGACAGCCAGCTTGCAGCAAAAAAAATTGAAGCTCTGAACCGATATTATAAAAACTTTAAACGCCAAGACGGCACTATGCAGGTAATAGTCGATAGCTCTAGAGTAAGAGTATATTTAACCAAAAATTGCTACCCAAGATGGGATGACTGCACTGCCAATGAAAACGCAGACCCAAATGGCTATGTTGAGCGCTCTCCAACCAATAGCACTGATGTCGTAAAACTGTTTGATGGCATTGGGGAATCATCCAAAATTCCATTTCCAAACTCCCCATTTGATCAAAGGATAATCAATAGAAAACTTGAACTAGGCCGATCTGCTGATCGGTTAATCATCCATGATGGTCAAGGTAACGCTGAAACCTACGGTTCAGGAATCGCGAATCCAACTCATATTACCGCCTTCTGGAGATCGTTTGGACGTGATAATGACTTTAAATTCAACGATATAGATACATATTATCGCCTCGATACTTCATTAGATGGCGACGAAACGGAAGCTATCATTCAAACCATGCGAAATTACTACCGTAATTTCAACGGTGCACAAGGCGGAATTTATGTGACCACTGATAAAGACACACTCTCAGTTATCTATTCAAATTTTTGCTTTGACGGTGTTAAAGACTGCACACCCAAAACTGGTGCAGATCCCAACCATCTCGTCAAATACTCAGACATCCTACAAACAAACTATGTGATTATTTATCAGGGAAAAGCAGAGATATCAGAAACCCCTTTCCCAGACGGACCTGATTACAGTGAAGCTAAGCTTTCTTATTAAGTAGGCTTCTATAATAAAAAACTCACCGCGCTTATTTTAAGAGTAGATCAAGTTGATCTACTCCTGCTCAACCACCTTCTTCTCCCTTCCCAACATCAATAAACATGGCGTTAAGACAAGAGTTAACAAGGTCGCAAAAGCCAAGCCACCAGCAACAGCCGTCGCGAGTTGCGACCACCACTGAGTGCTCGGTGCGCCAAATTCGACTTTTTGATTAATGAGATCGATATTCATCTCCAGCACCATTGGTAGCAAGCCTAAAATGGTGGTGATTGTGGTGAGCAATACTGGCCGTAAACGTTGCACTCCTGTTCGCAAAATTGCATCTCGCTTGGCTAGTCCTCGCTTAATTAGCTGGTTGTAGGTGTCTATCAATACGATATTGTTATTGACCACAATACCTGCCAGAGCGATGACCCCTATTCCAGACATGATAACGCCAAATGGCTTTTGGAAAATGAGCAACCCTGCAAATACCCCAACGGTAGAAAAAACTACCGCACTTAAAATCAAAAATGCTTGGTAGAAGCTGTTGAACTGAGTAATCAAGATTAGGCCCATTACGGCCAACGCAATAAGAAACGCTTTTTGTAAAAACTCGGACGAATTTTGTTGTTCTTCATTTTGGCCTCGAATATTAAATGCCACACCTGTTGGCAAGTCTAACTTCGACAAAGCCTGCTTAATTTTTGGCAGCTCTAGGGCTAAGTTGTAACCGTCTTTCATATCGGCAACAATTTTAAGAACTCTTTGCCCATCACGACGTTTAATCGTTTGTTGCTTAGGCTTGGGAACTATCTGAGCAAAGTTAGTTATAGGAACCATACCCGCAGGCGTTTTAATTCGTAGCTGATCAAATCGGCCAATATCCCGTTTGTGCTCTGGATAGCGCACAAGAATATCCACTTCTTCATTCGCATCATCAGGCAAATAGTCGCCAAGCCGTAAACCATTAGTCACAAACTGAACCGTATTGCCAACTAAAGTTGCATCAGCAGCAAATCTAGAGGCGTTGTCTCGGCGAATATCCACTTGCCAATCTATCCCACCTTTATTTGATGTATCACTAATGTTAGTAAATGCTGGATTCCCATCAGCCCATTGTCTAACCATCTTTGCCGCGCGATCTAAATTCTCAGGTACTGTTGAAGTCAGTTCGATTTCCAAATCGTTCTCAACCGGTGGACCCGCATCTGGGAACTTGTATTCTATTTCAACCCCAGCAAATGTATCAGTCGTCTGTTTTAGCTCTTCAATAATCTCTCGCACTTTGCGGCGATATTGCCAATCAACTGGCGTAATTTGGATTTGCCCGATACCATCATCACCACCTGTTTTTGTGTAGACACTCTCAAACTCTTTGTGGTGAAACATGACCTGCTCAATATCACGCATGATTTTGTCTTTCTCATTGATGGATAAATCTCCATGCGAACGCACTTTTACTGTGAAAAATGGAGGATCAACTTCTGGGAAAAACTCTGCGCCTAATCCAGCCTTTACGTAAGTGACTCCCACTCCAATAGCGAGCAAAATTGCTGCCAGTAATATTTTCCACGGATGATCAACTGCAATGGAGAGTATTCGATAGTATACGCGTGTGATACCTGTAGCCTGAGAAAAGTCGCCTTCGTGCAGAGCCACCATCTTAATTCGGTTAGCTTCTGTCACATTTTGCGGCCGGCCGATGATACTGCCGAGGACAGGAACAAACAGCAACGCCATCATCAAAGAAGCAGCCAAGGTTGCGATTAGGGTTATCGGCAAGTATTTCATAAACTCACCGGTAGTATCTGGCCAAAACATCAATGGCGCAAAGGCAGCTAACGTCGTAGCCGTTGAAGCGGTGATCGGCCAAGCCATTCGCTTCGCTGCATCAAGATAAGCTTGCTTCCTGTCTATGCCTTCTTGCATACGCCGATCAGCGAACTCTGTCACCACTATGGCCCCATCAACAAGCATACCGACAGCCATAATCAATGAAAACAATACGACAATATTGACAGTTAGCCCAAATATAGAGAGGACAAGTAGGCCCGTTAAAAAAGAGCCTGGAATAGAGATACCCACAAGTACGGCAGTGCGAACACCTAAGATAGCAATGATAACGATGACAACCAGAATAATGGCAGACAAAACATTATTTTGCAGATCATTGAGCATGGTTTTCACTTCTTTCGACTGATCCCAAGTGTATTTCACCTGCAAGTTACTTGGCCAATCTGGTCTTGTTTGTGCTGCAGCGAGAACCTGCTTCACTAAATCGACGGTTTCAATAATGTTCTCGCCTGCTCGCTTTTTCACATCAAGGACAATCGCTGAATTGCCATCCATTCGAGCATAGCTATCAGGATCGCGAAAAGAGCGGCGCACAGAAGCAACGTCAGAAAACTTGACCACTTGCTTGCCGTCAATTTTAACGGGTAAATCAAGCAAATCAGTGAGCGAGTCAAATACCGAAGGAACTTTTACGGAAAAACGGCCATAGCCAGTATCGACATACCCCGCTGGTACCACTCTGTTATTGAGTGAGATTAAATTGAAGATATCAGCTTGATCTAATCCGTAGCTTTCCATCAATAGTGGCTCGACCAACACTTCGAGAATATCTTCTCTATCCCCAGCAATATCTACTTCGAGAACCTGTCGGTAGCTTTCCAATTTATCTCGAAGCTTACGAGCGATTTGAACGATGGTTCGCTCAGGTACGGTTCCGTAAAGCACCACAGACAATACGGGTTCAGCGGACGCTAAAGTAATTTCGTTTACGGTGGGCTCATCTGTATCGTCTGGCAATTTAGGTTTCGCTAGATCGACTGCATCTTTCACATCTGACATCGCCTCAGCAAGGTCAACGCCAACGCTAAATTCTAACGTAATCGACGCGTGCCCTTCAGCAGCGCTGGCTGTCATCTCTTTTACGCCTTCAACCGAGCGCAACTCTTGCTCAATGGGACGAACTAACAGCCTTTCAGCATCTTCTGGTGATATACCTTGGTGAGTGACGGAAACATAAATAATCGGAATAGTAATATCTGGGCTAGATTCTTTTGGGATAGTGATATACGTAACGATACCAGCGATGAGAATCATGACTAACAAGGTAAGCATCGTTCGTGTGCGAGATAAAGCAGCTTCAATAAGTGAGTACATACTATCTCTCCTTGCTAGGGCTTAACGCTATCCGATTTAACCGCAATGACAGCGTCGCCATCACGTACAAAGCCCTGACCCACAGTGATAATGTCAGCACTATCGCCTAACCCTGCCAACCAAACCCCGTCTTGTTCCGCTTTGACGAGATCAATTGGCACAAACTGAACATGATTATTTTTTAGAGTTTTAACGCCTAGGTTGCCATCTTTATCGAGTGCGAGCATGGCTGGCGTAATTTTTATTGCCGGAGTTTGCGCTAAATTTAACTCGACTTCCGAACTCACGCCCGCTGGGATGTTTTGCGCTTGATTGTTTACTTCGATATCGATAGGAAATGTATTGGTGGACGTGGACGAAACTTTCGATACATATCGAACATGGCCAGTTATTTTGGTGCCATCGATAAACGTAACTTTCGCTTGCTGCTTGGGTTGAATAAACTGAATATAGCGTTCACTAACATCGGCTTCGATTACAAGTGGAGTGATATCAATCAAGTGCGCCACTGGATCCCCTATTGCAACGTAATCGCCTAACTCGATGGGCAAATTGTCCACAATACCTTCAAAAGGTGCACGAACTTCAGTATTGATTAAATTTCTTTTCGCACTTTCTACATCTGCTTTGGCATCCACCAGCTCGGCTTCAGCAGTAAAAAAAGCCACTTCTCCCTGCAGGCCTCTATTACGGAGAGACTTTGATGCATTGAACTCTTTTTCTCTTACTTTCAACATCGCCTGAGCTTTAGCGAGTTGTATCGCTAGATCTGCCTGATCGATTTTTGCGATTATTTGCCCCTTCTTAACCGAATCGCCTTTTTTAACTTTTAATTCAACGATGGTTCCGGGGTATTCTGCAGCTAGGTTCGCTTGTTTATTGGGAGCGGTTCGGCCATAGAGCTCAAGAACTTTGAAAGTAGGCTCGGCTTGAAAAGTTTGATAGGCCACTTTGGCAAGTGGTGCCTTGTTTGAAGCTGACTGAGATTGTGTGGGGATTTCTTCTGACTTCAGGCTTCCTAGACCTAACCACAAGCCAAGAAGCACGACAATAACAATGGATACGAGCCACGGTCGAGAAGAGAATAGGCCACCAATTCGTGACAAAAACATAAGCAATCCCTCGAGTTGCGTTGACAGCTGTGGCTCTCTCGTCAATGCACTCTGCATGACATCCTAATATGCAGGGTTTTGTCTTTTCTTCTTTTTTGGTTTAAATATTTTTAAACGCTAAAGGAAGCTCCACAGCCGCAAGTTGTGGTCGCATTAGGATTGTCTACAAAGAATCTTGCCCCTTCGAGGCCTTCAGTATAATCCACTTTACCACCGACTAAATATTGCAGGCTCATTGGATCTACGACCAATGTTACTCCGCTATTTTCAATCGTCGTGTCACCATCATTTACTTTTTCATCGAAGGTAAAACCGTACTGGAACCCACTACAGCCACCACCAGTAATGTACACACGTAACATCAATGCTGGGTTTTCTTCTTCTGCGATCAACGTTTTAACTCGTGATGCTGCAGCATCTGAAAAAGACAAAGGGATATTTACTTCGCTCACGACGACCTCTCTCATTCGTGCAATTCTACCACTTACTAATATTTATTCGTGGTTGTTCAGCTCAATTCTAGTTCTGAAGATTATCTTATATGTTACTAAATCGTTCAAGTATTCGGATTGTGTTCGCTGTTTTGTACAGGTATCAAGTATCAATTTTGCACCATTTATGAGGATAAATCGTTTTTCGAACAGCAATTGAAAGGTACAATGCTGGGCCTATTGGTCCGAACAATCAACAGAAGGATAATTCCATGACCAAATCATCAGAGCTATATCAAAAGGCCCAACAAAGAATTCCTGGTGGCGTTAACTCCCCAGTTCGTGCTTTCAATGGCGTGGGCGGCTCACCTATTTTTGTCGAGCGTGCAGATGGCCCTTTGATTTTTGATGCCGATGGTAAAGCATATATCGATTATGTAGGTTCTTGGGGGCCGATGATTTTAGGCCATAACCACGCAGCTATCCGTGATGCGGTCATCGCAGCAGCACAACGTGGATTAAGCTTTGGCGCACCGACGGAAGTAGAAATTCAAATGGCTGAGCTTGTATCTGAGCTTGTCCCTTCTATGGAACAACTCCGTATGGTAAGTTCTGGTACAGAAGCCACCATGAGTGCAATTCGTCTGGCTCGTGGCTACACTGGCCGAGACAAAATTCTTAAGTTTGAAGGTTGTTACCACGGACACGCAGACAGCTTGCTGGTTAAAGCTGGCTCTGGTGCTCTAACACTTGGTCAGCCAAGTTCTCCCGGCGTTCCTGCTGACTTTGCTAAACACACGTTAACCGCGACATTTAACGACTTGGAATCTGTGCGCGAATTGTTTGAAGCAAATAAAGATCAAATCGCTTGTATTATCGTCGAGCCTGTTGCTGGCAACATGAACTGTATTCCTCCAGTTGAAGGCTTCTTGCAAGGGCTACGTTCGATCTGTGACGAGCAAGGTGCCCTACTAATTTTCGATGAAGTAATGACAGGTTTTCGTGTTGCATTAGGTGGTGCTCAAGCACATTACGATGTTCACCCAGATCTGACTACTTTAGGCAAAGTTATTGGCGGCGGCATGCCTGTCGGCGCTTTTGGCGGCCGTAAAGAAGTAATGCAACATATCGCTCCAACTGGGCCAGTCTACCAAGCGGGAACCCTATCAGGTAACCCAGTAGCAATGGCAGCTGGCTTAGCGTGCTTAAACGTCTTGAAAGACGAAGGCAACCACAAGCGCCTAGCAAGCAAGACAAAGCAACTTGCTGATGGCTTTAAATCACTTGCCGACAAACACGGTGTGCCGATGACAGTAAGTCAAGTTGGTGGAATGTTTGGCTTTTTCTTCACTGAGCAAGAAAAAGTGACATGCTATGAAGAAGTGGCTAAGTGCGATGTTGAGCGCTTCAAACGTTTCTTCCACTTAATGCTTGACCATGGTGTTTATCTAGCGCCGTCTGCGTTTGAAGCGAGTTTTACTTCTCTAGCTCACAGTTCAAAAGAGATTGAAGCGACGCTAGAAGCCGCGGATCAATGTTTAGCGATTATCGCTTCTGAAGCTTAATTTTAAATACCTTGACTCTAAGGGCTGAGTTCTCAGCCCTTCTTCCCGCCAACAGACCTTTTAGGTCGTTGTGAGCCTCAGGTCAGTTTTTCACACCATTTTTCCTGTTTTGACATTTTTTTGTTATTCACATAGCTCATCAATAGCTTGTGCATTGATATATCGCGAGTTACCAGCCATGATACATCTGGTCACTAAGACTTCACGATGGACTGCCTAATGCCAAAAAAGGTCATTATTTCTCCTAGCCAATGGGTGATTATCATTGGCTTGCTTGCTGCTGCATTTGCTTGTTATTTGCTAGTCAAGCCCTATATCAACGCAATTGTGATGGCGTTTATCATTTCATTACTGATATCGCCTATCCATGCTTGGCTGGAAGGCAAATTGCCTACTCATAAAAACTTATCTGCATTTCTGAGCTGCACTATTTTAACGTTTATTATTGTGCTGCCACTGACTTTGGTATTCGTCTCTATCGTCAATCAAGGAGCCGTTTTTTCACAAAACGTCTATAAATGGGGAACGCACGGCGGGATTGAATCCGTAATCAATCATCCGCTGGTATTAAAAGTGGTATCGCTAATCAATAGCTACTTGCCATTCGACAAAATAAACCCACAGAATATCGCTCAAAAGCTGGGGCAGTTAGCGACAACGCTTGGAACCGATCTCGTTGGTATCAGCGCAAAA
This sequence comes from Vibrio sp. A37, assembly GCF_059777565.1. Classification (NCBI taxonomy): domain Bacteria; kingdom Pseudomonadati; phylum Pseudomonadota; class Gammaproteobacteria; order Vibrionales; family Vibrionaceae; genus Vibrio; species Vibrio sp. A37. Next base: position 242,561 of record NZ_JBLNLI010000006.1, read on the forward strand.
GTGCTTGGTGATGCGACCAACTTCTTAGTGAACTTTTTCTTAATGCTGTTTGTCTTGTTCTTCTTGCTAAGAGATCACGATAAGATCATTTATGCGCTTCGCCACGTTGTACCACTCTCTCGCTCTCAAGAAGACAAACTGCTTGATGAAATTGAAGAGGTTTCAAAGTCTGCTGTAATGGGTTCGTTCTTGACGGCTCTAGCTCAAGGTGTCGCTGGAGGCCTTGGAATGTGGGCAGCTGGATTCCCTGGGCTATTTTGGGGAACAATGCTCGCGTTTGCCTCATTTATTCCCGTTGTTGGTACTGCACTAATCTGGATCCCTGCATCGATATATCTTTATTTCACTGGTGATACTGGCTGGGCAATTTTCTTGGTGATATGGAGTGTTGCTGTTGTGGGTTCCATTGATAACTTGCTACGGCCATTCCTAATGCAAGGTAATTCTGGAATGAATACCTTACTGATGTTCTTCTCTCTTCTTGGAGGGCTGCAGTTTTTTGGTTTGATCGGGCTGATTTATGGGCCAATCATTTTTGCTGTCACTATGGTGATGTTTAAGATTTATGAAGAAACCTTTCAAAATTTCTTGGACGATCAAGACAATAGTTAGCCTCCGAAATAATGACTTCAAGCAATGCGTGGTTTGTGCGAGAATCACGCCTCTTTCATTGAACCACTCCTGATTACGAGAACGGCCATCACTTATGTCTGCTTATACTGCTCCTAGCCAAATAGCCCAACGTCAACTTGAATACTTTAACGGTAAGCACGTGCTTGTGGCTGGCGAAGCTGAAGATATGTTTCCAATCGAGCTATCACAGCATTGTGAGTCCGTGTCTATTTTTACTACCCATTACGGTTATTACCGCAAACTTCAGTCCCACTCTTCTGTTCAATGCTATTTTGGTGCCGACTTTACTGAGCAAACCAAGAACGAGCGAACTCAAGCTGATATGGTTCTGCTTTACTGGCCAAAAGCCAAAGCCGAGGCAGAGTTTTTACTGGCAATGTTAATGGATAAGTTGGGCAAAGAGACCGAAATCGTCGTCGTAGGAGAAAACCGATCTGGCATTAAAAGTATCGAAAAGATGTTTAAGCCTTATGGGATAATTAAAAAGTACGACTCTGCGCGTCGCTGCTCATTCTACTGGGGTGTTTGTTCTGAGAAAGCGGCACCTTTTGATCTAAGCAAGTGGTTTAAAAGCTATCAAGTCCAATATAAGAACACTGAAATTGAGATTAAAAGTTTACCTGGGGTGTTCAGCCACGGTGAGTTTGATATAGGCAGTCGCCTACTTCTAGACAATTTACAAGAGCTGCAGGGAAAAGTGCTCGACTTCGGCTGTGGCGCAGGGGTGATAGGCTCAGTAATTGCTAAGCTAAACCCAAGTGTTGAGATAAACATGTGTGATATTAGCGCTCTCGCCATTGAATCCAGTAAAGCGACGCTGGCAGCGAATGGCTTAACTGGCAATGTCTTTGCGTCTGATGTTTATTCCGATACAGATGATGATTACCAATTCATTATCAGCAACCCACCATTCCACTCAGGGCTCGAGACCAGCTACCAAGCAACAGAGACCTTACTTGCCCAAGCACCTAAACACTTAGCTACGGCAGGTGAGCTTTATATCGTTGCCAATAGTTTTCTAAAATATCCACCGATTATTGAGCAAGCTTTTGGGCACTGTGAAACAACAGATAAAACCTCTAAATTTGCAATTTACTACGCCAAGAAATAGTGATTTAAAAAGCTAACGCTCCGGTGGCATCAACATGAATCGAAACGCCTTGCCCGATACTTAATACTTCGGCTGAATTAGCTAATAACTTACTACTTTTAGTCTCAATCACATAGCGGCAGTGATCGCCCATGAACTGTTGCTCAATGACTTTACTTTCGACCGGATTTCCGTTCAATTTAGCCACTGGCTGTACTTGGATATGCTGCGGCCGAATTAATAATTCACACTGACTGTCTATCGCAATATCACGCTGTGCTTGAGCCTGAATTAGCCCCAGCTCTGTTTCAAACCCTTGTTCTGAAATTCGCTTCGCTAATAAATAGTTTCCACCACCAAGAAAATTGGCAACAAATCGGCTAGAAGGTCGATAATAAAGCTCTGCTGCTTTACCAAATTGCTCTATCACACCGTTATTCATTACGGCCAACTTATCAGAAAAAGCGAACGCCTCTTCGCGGCTGTGAGTAACGAAAATCGCGGTAATGCCTTGTTGTTTAAATAGCCTGCGGATCTCTATGATCAGTTGGTGACGAACCTGAGTATCAATATTTGAGAAAGGCTCATCTAACAGGAGCAAATCTGGCTTATATGCCATAGAACGAGCAATTGCGACTCTTTGTTGCTGTCCACCCGACAATTGGTGAGGATAACGCCTTCGATATTCGGACAGATGCACCAGCTTTAGCATTTCATCAACACGAATTTGTTTTTCCGTAGAAGAAAAATCACGCAAACCAAACGCAATATTCTGTTCAACGGTTAAGTGCGGAAATAGAGCATAATCTTGAAAAATCATACCGATATTACGTTTTTCAGGAACTAGGCAGGTCGCACCATCGTCTACGACACTGCCCTTCAGAGACATTGAACCTGAGTGCAAAGGCAGCAAACCTGCAATCGCCTTAAGTAGAGTGGTTTTACCGCAGCCACTCGCACCCAACAAACAAATAATTTCTCCCGGCTCAACAGACAAGGATAACGACTTCAAAATATCGATTTTGTCATACTGACAACGAACATCATTAATGGTGAGTAACTGCTGCATTAGTGAGTTTGCTCCAAAGTTCGATTAACGATTATCAAGGGCAATAAACCCACTAAAACCAATAGTACTGCGGGCATCGCTGCAAGCTCCAGTTGTTCATCAGAAGCAAAGTTAAATACATAAGTTGCGAGAGTTTCAAAATTAAATGGCCTGAGTAAAAGCGACGCATTCAGCTCTTTCATTGATTCAATAAAGACTAATAAACCGGCAATCAATATCCCTCTTTTTATCAAAGGTAAATGGATCTGTCTGAGCATTTGATTCGAGCTACACCCAAGAGTTCGAGAAGCCATATCTAGTGAAGGAGGTATTTTTTTCATGCTACTTTCAACGCTCCCAATAGCAACGGCAGAAAAACGTACAACCATCGCGAATACCAGTGCAAAGATAGTCCCAGAGAAAAGTAAACCGGGTCGTGCCCAATTCATACTTGCGGCCAAGTCATTCAGCCAATGATCCAACGTTAGCACAAATATCATCACACCAATGGCTAAAACGGTACCGGGGACCGCATACCCCATTGAGGCTGTTTTCTTGGTAACTTCACCTGAAGTTCCCGGCAACAACCGATAACGAAAATTCACTACCAACGCGACCACAACAGCAATCACGGCAGCAGAAAAAGACACTTTTAAGCTATTCATCGAATAGATTGCAAATTGTTCAGTCCAGCTTTGCTCTATGTACAAATAGGCATAATAAAGTAATTGCGCTAACGGAAAAATAAAGCCAGCACTGACTAGTCCCCAACACCAAATAATAGCGATCCACTTTTTACCACCACTCAACGAAATTTTATGTGCTTCTTCTTGAACCATCTTAGTTTGAAACAGCTTTTGCTTTCTTCGGCTGTACCCTTCTAGTCCAATAAAGAAAACAATAAAAAACAGCATAATCATGGAGATCTTCGCTGCAGCGTTGAGGCTCGAATAGCCAAGCCACGTATCATAAACCGCGGTTGTGAGCGTGTTCACTGCAAAGTAACTCACTGTGCCATAATCGCCAATGGCCTCCATCGCAACAAGGGATAGGCTGACCGCGATGGCAGGGCGAGCAAGAGGAAGGCTTATACTAAGAAAGCTCTGCCAAGCATTACACTTAAGTAATCTAGCAGACTGAAGAAGTGAACTGCTTTGCTCGATAAAAGCTGCGCGGCACAACAGATAAACGTACGGATAAAGAACCAAAGCTAAAACAATGATAGCCCCGTAGATGGAGCGTATATCGGGAAACCAGTACTCTCTTGCTCCCCATCCTGTTAGATCTCGAAATGCTGTTTGTATTGGCCCAGCAAAATCAAACCAATCAGTAAATATATAGGCAACAATATAACCAGGCATCGCCAGCGGCAAAACCAATAGCCATTGCAATATTTTATCTGAAGGAAAATGGCACCTTGCCATCAGCCAAGCACTTGGTAAACCAAAAGCAAAAGACAGCGCCATAACCCCGAGGGCTAAAACCACTGTGTTCCATACATAGGTTGGCATAACGGTAGACAATAAATGTGAAAATATGTCGTCAGTGCTTCCAATTGAGGTGTAGGCTATCGCAACAATTGGCAAAAAAAGAGCAGCGGCGACCGCCGTACTGCTCAATTTCCAAGAAAGGGTATTTCCTATTAGCTTCATACTACTTAGACCAACGGAAGATTTAGCGAAGTGCTATTCAGCGTTATAGGTCAAATTTCACTTCATCAAGCAATTTAACGGCTTGCTGATGATGAGCTGCGATTTCACTCAACGAAATTTTATCTGCCTTGAAATCTCCCCAAGAGGCGACAAGCTCAGAGCGCTCTACTCCCGGTTTTACTGGATATTCATAATTAATTTCGGCATACATTTTTTGTGCTTTGTCGCCAGACAAGTATTCCATTAACCTGAGAGCATTCGCTTGATTTGGCGAGTACTTAGCCATAGCCATGCCACTGACATTGACGTGCGTACCATCAGCATTCTGCCCAGGGAAGTTAATGTAGACTGATTCTGCCCACGCTTTTTGGTTGTCATCATTCACCATTTTACCAAGATAATAGCTATTCCCTAGTGACACATCACATAGACCTTCTTTGATTGCTTTAACTTGAGCACGATCGTTGCCTTGAGGCTTACGAGCTAAATTTGCTTTCACACCTTCAAGCCACTCTTTCGTTGCTCGCTCTCCTTTGTGAGCAATCATGGCTGAAACGAGTGATACGTTGTATGGATGCTTACCACTTCGCGTACAGATCTTACCGTTGAACTCTGGGCGAGCAAGATCTTCATAGGTGAATTCTTGACCTAGCTTACCCACACGCTCACGAGACGAGTAAACAGAACGAGTGCGAGTCGTTAGAGCAAACCATTGGTTTTCTGAGTCTTGATATTGGCTAGGGATATTTTCTTCTAGAACTTTACTGTTAACTGATTGAACTAAACCTCTATTGGTTAGCTCGCTTAACCGGCTAATATCTACGGTTAACACCACATCTGCAGGGCTATATTGGCCTTCTTGGCTCAGCTTTTCCGCAATACCAGTTTTAGCAAAAATGACGTTTACTTTAATTCCTGTATCTTTTGTAAACTCATTGAGCATAGGCTCAACTAAGAAAGGTTGACGGTAGCTATATACGTTCACTTCTTCGGCTGCAAATGTTGGAAGAATAAAAGAGTTGGCAGCCAAAAGGCCCAAAATCCATTTTTTCATGGTTACAATCCTAAACATTAATGATAATACTTATCAGTTAGATTTATTATAATCATGATGAATGATTTATCAATAACACGTATAAAAAAACCTGCTGTGTTCAGCAGGTTTTTTTCAGGTTATTTGTAAAGATTTGCTACTTGAGAGAAACAAACTCTGGGTATGCACCAACACCACAGTCGTGCATATCCATACCTTCTAACTCCTCATCTTCAGAAACTCGAATTCCGACAGTTGCTTTCAGAATTGCCCAAACCACTAAGCTCGCACCGAATACCCAAGCGAAGATAACTGCAGCACCTAACAACTGAGCACCAAAGGTTGCGTCAGGGTTGGTCAGCGGTACAACCATCAATCCAAACAAGCCACACACACCGTGCACTGAAATCGCACCAACCGGATCATCAATCTTAATTTTATCTAGACCGATGATGCTAAATACCACGATGACACCCGATACTGCCCCAATCGCGACCGAGTATAAAGGAGATGGAGAAAGAGGATCAGCGGTGATTGCAACTAAGCCAGCTAAAGCGCCATTTAAAATCATGGTTAAGTCAGCTTTACCCCAAGTGGTTTTACACACAAACAGAGCGGCAATGGCACCTGCGGCGGCGGCGGCATTAGTATTTAAGAAGATTTCACCTACAGCCGTCGCATTTTCAAAGTCTGAAATCATTAGCTGAGAGCCGCCATTGAAACCAAACCAACCGAACCAAAGAATGAACGTACCTAAAGTGGCTAAAGGCATATTTGAGCCAGGAATCGGATGCACTTCTCCGTTAGGGCCATATTTACCCTTGCGAGCACCAAGCAAAAGTACACCAGCAAGTGCAGCTGAAGCGCCAGCCATATGTACAATACCCGAGCCAGCAAAATCACTAAAGCCCGCTTCAGATAGGAAACCACCACCCCAAGTCCAATAACCTTCCATTGGGTAGATGAACGCCGTCAACACTGCTGAAAAGATAAGGAAAGACCAAAGTTTCATACGCTCAGCAACAGCACCAGATACCACTGACATTGCGGTTGCAACGAACACAACTTGGAAGAAGAAATCAGAAGCTAAGGAATGATCTGCACCTTCCGCTTGAGTGCCAATTAAAGTACCAAATGAAGGCAACCAACCACCTTCACCGTTGCCAACATACATAATGTTGTAGCCAACAATTAGGTACATGGTGCAAGCAATACAATATAAGCAGAAGTTTTTAGTCAGTATTTCTGTTGTATTTTTCGACCGAACTAGACCGGCCTCTAACATTGCAAACCCTGCCGCCATCCACATTACCAATGCGCCAGAAATAAGAAAGAAAAACGTATCTAGTGCGTAACGTAAATCTATTACTGTTTTCGTTAATTCCAATTCCATATATTTACTCCCCCCAATCCTTTCAACAACCGTTACAGTGCTTCAGCATCCATTTCGCCAGTGCGAATTCTCACTGCTTGGTTCAAATCATAAACAAAAATTTTACCGTCACCGATTTTTCCAGTATGAGCAGCTTTACTCACTGCCTCGATTACACGGTCCACATTTTCCGCCTGCGTTGCTATTTCTAATTTTACTTTTGGTAGAAAATCCACCTGATATTCGGCACCGCGATAAAGTTCTGTGTGCCCTTTCTGACGGCCGAACCCTTTCACTTCTGAGACCGTCATCCCTTCGATACCAACGTCCGCAAGCGCTTCACGCACATCGTCTAATTTGAAGGGTTTAATAATCGCATTAATTAATTTCATTGCTTCCTCTCTGCAGCCAATTCCCGCATAGAGAGTAATCCAAGGGACATGCCAAGTTTTTATCTGTTTGAGTAAAAAGGATTTTTCTATTATTGAGAGGAGATTTATAAGGTTGAGGCACAAATTTAGTGCATTACATTCACTAAAATAATGCAAAGAATACATAAATTCACCGTATCAGTGCACCATGCAATACATTCACTTAACTAATAAATTCACACCAACTATTGAGGAAGTTTTCGAAATCGACTAAACCACAATTGGATTCACTTTCACTTTCATATACGCTGAAGTCTTGTTCGAGATCCTCATTGTAGCCAACTCCATTTTCTTGAATGAGGACTTCACTATTTTCAAACGTTACACTAATTTCCTGTCCAATATATTGAAAGGACTGGTTCGGTCTTTTCTTAGATTGCTGAATCAGCTGCTTAACATGTTCAATTTTGTCTGATGATGTCCCAATTTCTTCCTGTAACCAACGTGCAACAACTTCATAGCCCATTTCACAGCGGACGTAATATTCACCGAGGAAAATATTGCGGGTAAATTCATATTCCATCTACGTCGTACCTAAAAATAAAAGACGGGCAAGTATATCCCTTAGTTGATAAAAGAAAAACACCCAACCAAAAGGTCGGGTGTTTTACTACTAATAGCTTCTAAGTTCAAGCTTATGCTGGTTCTTGGAAGATGACTGTGTCCGCTTTACTTGTGTAATCCGCCATACGGTGGAAGTTCAGATAACGATAAGTATCTGCAGCAGTTGCATCGATTTGCTTGGCGTATTCCATGTACTCTTCCTTAGTTGGAATGCGACCTAAAATAGCACCTACTGCTGAAAGCTCCGCTGAAGCCAAGTACACGTTCGCACCTGTACCTAAACGGTTCGGGAAGTTACGTGTTGAGGTCGACATGACCGTCGCTTTATCGGCTACACGAGCTTGGTTACCCATACATAGAGAGCACCCCGGAGTTTCAATTCGAACCCCAGCTCTACCAAAGATGCCGTAATAACCTTCTTCTGTTAGTTGGTCTTTATCCATCTTAGTTGGTGGTGCAACCCACAGACGCGTATCCAGCTGACCTGAATGTTTGTCTAACAACTTGCCGGCTGCGCGGAAGTGACCAATGTTAGTCATGCACGAACCGATAAACACTTCATCGATTTGAGTACCTTGAACATCAGAAAGCAGCCTTGCATCATCTGGATCGTTTGGCGCGCAAAGGATTGGCTGATCAATTTCTGCCAGATCAATCTCGATCACATGAGCGTACTCAGCATCTTTATCGGCTTCCATCAGTTCAGGGTTCGCTAGCCACTCTTCCATTGATTTGATGCGGCGCTCAATCGTACGACGATCGCCGTAACCTTCTGAAATCATCCACTTCAACATAGTAACATTTGAGTTCAAGTACTCTTCAATCGACTCTTGAGAAAGCTTAACGGTACAACCTGCCGCAGAACGCTCTGCCGACGCATCAGAAAGCTCAAATGCCTGCTCAACAGTTAAATGTTCAACACCTTCAATTTCTAAGACGCGCCCAGAGAATTCGTTGATCTTACCTGCTTTTTCAACAGTAAGTAGCCCTTGCTTGATGCCGTAGTAAGGAATTGCATGGACCAAATCACGTAGAGTGATACCTGGCTTCATTTCCCCTTTGAAGCGAACCAAAATAGATTCAGGCATATCCAGTGGCATGACGCCTGTTGCCGCTGCGAACGCAACCAGACCTGAACCAGCAGGGAAAGAAATACCAAGCGGAAAACGAGTATGAGAGTCACCACCCGTACCTACGGTATCAGGCAATAGCATGCGGTTTAACCAAGAGTGGATAACACCATCACCTGGGCGAAGAGACACACCAGCGCGATTCATAATGAAATCTGGCAAGGTGTGGTGCGTATTAACGTCGACAGGCTTAGGATACGCAGACGTGTGACAGAAAGACTGCATCACAAGATCGGCAGAGAAACCAAGACACGCTAAATCTTTTAGCTCATCGCGAGTCATTGGGCCTGTAGTATCTTGCGAACCTACAGTAGTCATTTTCGGCTCACAGTATGTGCCCGGGCGAATGCCGTTCACGCCACACGCTTTTCCAACCATTTTTTGCGCAAGCGTATAGCCTTTACCAGAATCAGCAACCTCTGCAGGGCGGCGGAAAATATCTGTTGCGCCAAGACCTAAGGATTGACGGGCTTTATCAGTTAATCCACGACCAATAATAAGTGGAATACGGCCACCAGCTCTTACTTCGTCAATCAGAACATCGGTTTTTAGACCAAATTCAGCTAGCACATCGCCAGAATCGTGATTACACACTTTACCTTCATATGGGTAGATATCGATAACATCGCCCATATTCAGCTTAGAGACATCAACTTCGATAGGCAGTGCGCCCGCATCTTCCATTGTGTTGAAGAAAATCGGTGCGATTTTACCACCTAGAACATAGCCACCCGCACGTTTATTTGGCACATTAGGGATGTCATCTCCCATAAACCAAAGAACTGAGTTTGTTGCAGATTTACGTGAAGAACCTGTACCAACAACATCACCAACATAAACTAGCTGATGACCTTTTTCTTTCAATGCATCGATCTGTTTAATTGGGCCAACCGTTCCTGCTTGGTCTGGTTCAATGCCCTCTCTCGCGTTTTTAAGCATAGCAAGAGCGTGAACTGGAATATCAGGGCGAGACCAAGCATCTGGCGCTGGAGATAAGTCATCGGTGTTGGTTTCGCCAGTAACTTTAAATACGGTTAGCGTAATCTTTTCTTGTAACTCAGGCTTAGATAGGAACCACTCGGCTTCAGCCCAAGACTTCATTACTTGCTGTGCGTAACTATTGCCAGCTTTTGATTTTTCTTCGACGTCATAGAAAGCGTCAAACATAAGAAGAGTATGAGAAAGCGCTTTAACAACGATTGGCGCAAGTTCACTGTCATCCAGTAAAGAGATCAGCGGTTCAATATTGTATCCGCCTTGCATGGTACCTAGTAGCTCTGCTGCTTTCGCACGACTAACAAGCGGAGACGAAACTTCACCTTTCGTAATTGCAGTTAAAAATCCAGCTTTTACATATGCCGCTTCATCAACACCAGGAGGAATACGATTTTCAAGAAGATCTAAGATAAATTCTTCTTCACCTTGTGGGGGATTTTTAAGGAGCTCGACAAGTCCAGCAACTTGCTCTGCATCTAATGGTTTTGGAACAACCCCTTCTGCTGCACGCTCGGCAACGTGTTTACGGTAGGCTTCTAGCACGACTTTTTCCTCTCATTGCGGTTCCTCCTGTTCTTATTAAAATTAGGAGTGAACATCTGTGGAAACTTGGCTCTCATTTTGTAGCCCTAGGCGTAACATTTAGAGTAAAGCTGTGACGGAAGGACTACGAAATAGAGGCCAAACTGTGCTAAGCAGCATAGCAAAGATAATGCTAAAGTGAAATCAGCCCACTATGACGGACGTATCAAGTTAGCACTAAAGTTGCCCCTATCTTAACTCGTCGCTTCAAGGCATTACCAATCAAATAGATTTTTGATCCAATTACCAATGCCTTTTTCGCATTCACGTTTAATGTGTCCATCAGAATCCCAAACTGGCAACTTGAACTTCGCTGAACAATCCACCTGAAGTGCACCTTGCGAGGTTTGATCATAACCTAAGGTTGTCATACCTTTTGGCCAAGGTAGAACCAGTTTCTCAGGAATACGATGCTTCAAATATTCCGAGTAAACCCTCAGAGCACCGCTCGCGCCAGTTAAATGGGTTGGTTTATTGTCATCTCTTCCAACCCAAACCGTTGCCACTTCTCGCCCGTCAATTCCAACAAACCAACTATCGCGCGTGTCATTGCTCGTACCCGTTTTTCCAGCCAATGCTGCCCAAGGGAATTGACGGTTTAAGTATTGCCCTGTTCCTTCCAATACCCCTTTTTTCATCGCATAGGTTGTTAGCCACGCAGCTTGTTGATTAACCGCTTGTGAAACACTTGGAATTGATTCGTAGAGCACATTACCATTCAAATCGAGCACAGATCTCAGCGCTGATAACTGCGCCTTCTTACCAGAGTTGGACAACGTCTGATACATCTGAGCAACTTGAATAGGTGTTAATGTAAAAGAACCTAAGAACATTGAAGGCACTGGGCGGATTTCTTGTTTATCAACTCCCAGTTTTTCAAAAGTTTTGACAACATTGTCTATTCCTAACTTCATTCCAAGTTCAACCGTTGGCACATTGAGTGAACGTGCAAGAGCAAGATATAGCGGTACATCGCCTCGGAATTTTCTATCGAAGTTTCGCGGACTCCAAAGGCTTCCTTTGCTGCCTTTTAACGTGATAGGTTCATCGTGTAGTGTGGTTGCGAGCGTGTATTTATCTGGGTCTTCAAGCGCTGTTAAGTAGACTGCAGGTTTGGCGAGCGAGCCGATTTGTCTGCTCGCATTCAGAGCTCGGTTAAAACCTTCATAACCGGTTCTCTTACCACCGACCATTGCGCGAATTTCACCACTATGCCTGTCAACAATCACTCCAGCAGCTTCTAAGCTTTTCCCTGCTCTCTTGGCAAGCCTAGGAACCACTTTACTAACCGCATTTTCTAAGTCATGTTGCGATACAGGATCGAGTGAGGTGAAGACCCGAACGCCAGATTCGGCTTTAAATCGATTGCCTACCTTCTCTCTCAGTTCCAACTTTAACTGCTGAAAATAAGCCGGTTGACGACTGGCTATTCTTGGGTTTTTCTGAATGTCGAGCGGGCGGTTGACTGCCGATTCATATTGACGAACTGAAAGAATATTTTGCTCCATCATCAAACGAAGCACCAGATCACGGCGAGTTCTTGCTCGTTCAGGGAAGCGTATCGGGTTATAGTATGAAGGCCCTTTTACCATTCCCACTAACAAAGCGAGTTGATCAATTCGAAGCTCCTGAATCGGCTGACCAAAATAATAACGAGAAGCTAACGCAAAGCCATGAATAGCTTCTGCACCACTTTGCCCAAGATAGACTTCGTTTAAGTAAGCTTGCAGTATGCGATCTTTACTGTATCGGTAGTCTAGAATTAGTGCGATGTAGGCCTCGCGCAACTTGCGCCATAACGTTCGGTGACTGGATAAAAACAGGTTCTTTGCCAACTGTTGAGTTAACGTACTTCCTCCTTGAACAGTATGACCGGCTTTAATATTGGCCAGCATCGCTCTGGCAATGGCTAATGGCGCTATGCCGTCATGTTTGTAGAAGTTACGATCTTCTGTAACAAGCAGAGCATCGACCAATACTTCAGGGTATTGTGCTCTGCGCAAAAACAAACGCTGCTCGTCAGTATCTTTTTCAAGCATGCCCATCATTTTGGGATCCAAGCGTAGATAACCTAAGTCACCGACCTGATCCAAAGACTTAATTTTTGTGATCCCATTTGCATCAAAGTAGAGCATCACATGCCTTTCTGGCTCTGGCCCGTCAGAGAACTCGAATGGACGACGAATCAGCTCTATCTTGCTTGATGAGGAAGAGTATTCTCCCGGATAACGAGGGTGTTGCACCTTACGATAATTGAGAACATTTAGCTCATTACGCAGCTCTTTAATCGTGATTTGATCACCGGGTGTCAGATATAAAATACGAGCGTAAACCACCGTTGGTAAAGCAAATAGCTGTCCCTCAAATTTCTGCTTTACCAAGCTATCTAAGTACACGCCTGCAAAAACGATGATAACAACGGAAACCAGTGATACTTTCCAGCCGATACTCCAGAGTCTCTTTAACAAGCTTTTCTTTGGTTTTGGTGATTTGCTTGGTCGTTTACTGCTTGTTTTCTTTCTTGCGCGAGGTTGTTTCGCTTCCTTGTCCGCTTTGGACGTCGCTTTTTTTGCCATTATTTTAACTGTCGTTTGGTTTTCGTTGTCGCAACATGCTGAGCTGGGTTGTCAGGCCATATATGCTTGGGATATCGCCCTTTCATCTCTTTTTGAACTTCTTTGTATGCTCCGTCCCAGAAGCCTGCTAAGTCTTGTGTGACTTGTAATGGTCTTTGCGCTGGAGAAAGTAATTCCAAAACAAGCTTTTTACGCCCCTGGGCAATAGTAGGTGACTGTTTCTCACCAAACATTTCTTGCATTCTTACCGATAAAATAGCTTCCGCACCCTGCTGGTATCGAACTTTCTTCGAGTTGCCTGTTGGCAACGTGTAGCGAACAGGCAACCACTCATTTATTTGTTGGTTCAAAGGCCATCCTAAACGAGCTAGCAAGGCTTCTTCTAGTGATACTTTGTTAAGCTGTTGTAAACTAGTGACACCAGTCAAATAAGGCTCAAGCCACAAATGCAATTCGTCGAGTAGTTGTGCGTTTTCCATCGCCGGCCAATCATGTTCGGGTAACCAATCTATTGCGCAGCGAATTCTCTCCAGCAGTTCTGTCGCCTCTTGGGTCCAATTTAATACGCTCAGACCTTGCTGGCGCACATAATTGAGCAGAGCATTTAACACTTGCTCTTGAGTTGGCCGTTTTAGTTCTCTGCGCTGTACAATCAGTTTCCCTAACAACAAGCGCTCTTCCGCGACAAGTTTACCTTTCACCTCATTTAGCTCCATGACCTCAGAACGATGTGCACTATTAGGAAAAGCGGCAAGTAACTCATCAACCTCTAACTCAGCGGCAAAAAATATTTGGCTTGAATCCGAACTTGAACGCATTAAATCGACGACGACCAAATACTCTTTTTGTGCTAATGGGCCTTCTTGTGCAATCACCACTCCATGGCCATTAGAGAGAACAAAACTCCCTGATTTTCCGGCTCGCTTCTGAGCAATCCTATCTGGAAAAGCGAGGCACAAAGCAACGGCTATTTTCGACTCGTCAATTTCATTTTTAATAAACTCACAACCTAACCGCTGCGCTAGCTGGTTTGCTCGATTGGTCACTGAACTTGAGAAGCGCTTATCGCGGCCACTTTCATATAAATGGAGTGCAAACATAATATCGTTGGTTTGCTTTGGCGGCTCTTCTACAATCGCAGCAGCAACTAACGCACTTTGAAACAATGCTTCTGAGTGAGCCTGAGATTTAACTAACATCGCAGCGAGTCTTGGCTCCACACCTAACGTGTAAGCTTGCAGACCAAAGCTAGTGAGGTGGCAGCCACTATCAAGCAGATCTAAGGACTGCAACAGGTCTCTGGCTTGGTTCAAGGCACTCGTAGGAGGGCTATTCAGCCATTTCAAACTTGAAGGGTCAGCAACTCCCCACTGGGCTAGCTCAACGGCTAAATTGGATAGATCGGAACGTAATACTTCTGCTGTCGGGACTAGAGGCTGCTGCTGCAACTGACTTTCACTATATAAACGAATACACGTTCCCGGCTCAGTTCTCCCCGCTCGCCCTGCTCTTTGCTTAGCCGAAGACTGCGCGATTTTCACTTGTTCTAACTTCGTCACTCCGGTTTTTAAATCGAATTTAGCCGAGCGTTCCAAACCAGAATCAATCACCACTCGAATACCTTCTATGGTCAAAGAGGTTTCGGCAATATTCGTTGCGAGCACAATTTTTCGATCACCATTTCTCATTGGTGCGATCGCTTTTTGTTGCTCACTTAAACTAAGCTGGCCATATAGCGGCCGCACTTCCACAGAATCAGGCAAATCAACCAGCCTTTCCGCTAGCGCTTTTATCAAGCCGACGCCGGGCAAAAACACCAATATTGAACCTTTTTCCAATTTGAGTGCATTGTGAATTTGCTCAATCAACAAAGTGACAAGGCTTTCATTCGTTCTAGGGGCTCGGTATCGAATATCAATGGGAAAAGAGCGCCCTTCCGAACAAACATATCGAGCGCTAGGAAGTAAGGCTTGTAGTGCTTGATCATCTAAAGTTGCTGACATCACTACAATTTGCAGGTCATCACGCAAGTTTTGTTGAATGTCTAGACTAAACGCTAATGCAGTATCTGCGTGGATACTTCGCTCATGGTATTCATCAAATATCAGCATTCCTACACCTTCGAGGGTAGGATCAGATTGCAACATTCGTGTCAATATACCTTCGGTGACAATTTCCAGCTTCGTATTGCTACTCACTCGACTGTCACCACGCACTCTATAACCTACCGAATCACCAACCTTTTCATTTAACTGGGCCGCCAAATAATAAGCGATAGATCTCGCAGCTAATCGCCTAGGCTCCAGCATGACTATTTTGTCGTCAATTACGCCTTGCTTTATCAAGGTTAAAGGAAAGTATGTGGACTTACCTGCACCCGGTGCAGCTTTAAGGATCACTTGGTTTGTATCTTCAATAGCGGCAAGCAACTCAGGGAGTACTGATTCAATTGGGAGCTGTGACAATGTATCGACCTTGTGATTAAATGAATGAATTGTACATAAATTCCATAACAAAATGCACTTTGATCCCTCTCTTGAAAGCGCGATATTACAAAAGCGCTATAAACGCTTTTTAGCTGACATTACCTTACCCGATGGCTCTACTCGAACAATACACTGTGCTAACACAGGTGCAATGACAGGTTGTGCTGAATCTGGCAATCGAGTGTGGTACTCCACTTCCAGTAACCCTAAGCGGAAATACCCAAATAGTTGGGAGTTAACTGAAACTAAAGCAGGCCATCGAATATGTGTAAATACTGCTCGTGCAAACCAGCTAGCCGTCGAATCAATTAAAAATAACGTAATTGAAGAACTTAGAGGCTATACTCAAATTCGAACCGAAGTGAAATATGGCGACGAAAATAGTCGCATCGATATTTTACTTCAGTCAGAAAATAGGCCAAAGTGCTATATTGAAGTGAAGAGTGTCACTCTTTTGGGTGATGAAAATAGTGGACAGGGCTACTTCCCTGATGCGGTGACTTTGAGAGGTCAGAAGCATCTGAGAGAGCTCACAAAAATGGCAAACAATGGACATAGGGCTGTACTTTTATTCACAGTTTTGCATTCAGGCATTGAAAAAGTCTCTGCAGCACACCATATAGACGCCAGCTATTCAGAATTATTGAATCGAGCACATGAACAAGGTGTAGAAATTTTGTGTTATAAAGCGCAACTTTCGAATTCCGAAATGAAGCTGGTCAATAGTGTTGATTTTGTCACTAACTAAAGAAAAGTGTCGCTTTCTTCACAATGACAATAAGTTTACGTTTTTGGAATTGCCTCTATAACCTCTTTTTGTTATAGATACCCGCCTTAAATTAGCTGCTTATAGGCAGTTGACTAGGTGTTAGTAGGAGATGCTGTATGCCAGAATCAAAGAAAAAAGCGCTAGGCATCCTAGCCATAGCAGGTGTTGAGCCGTACGCAGAGAAGCCAGGTGAAGAGTATATGTCACCTGAGCAAATGGCTCATTTTACAAAGATCTTAGAAGCTTGGCGTAACCAGCTTAGGGAAGAAGTTGATCGTACTGTTCACCACATGCAGGATGAAGCTGCCAACTTCCCAGATCCCGTTGATAGAGCTTCTCAAGAAGAAGAGTTCAGTTTAGAGCTGCGCAACCGTGATCGTGAGCGTCGCCTAATCAAAAAAATCGAGAAGACACTGAACAAAATTGAAGAAGATGATTTTGGCTTCTGTGAATCATGCGGTGTTGAAATTGGCATCCGCCGTCTTGAAGCTCGCCCTACTGCTGACCTTTGTATTGACTGCAAAACGTTGGCTGAAATAAAAGAGAAGCAACTACAAGGCTAAACATACTTTTTGAGTATTTTATTTAAGGGAGCTAATGCTCCCTTTTTACTTTAAATCTCCGTGAGATAGTTATGAGTTATATTGGCCGTTTCGCCCCTTCTCCTTCGGGTCCTCTTCACCTTGGTTCTTTGGTTGCAGCTCTCGGCAGCTACTTTCAAGCCAAGTCAAATGGAGGAAAATGGCTAGTCAGAATAGAAGACCTAGATCCTCCAAGAGAAATGGCGGGAGCAGACAGTCTAATTTTGAAAGCGCTAGAAGCTTATGGCTTACACTGGGACGGAAGCGTTCTATATCAAAGTCAGCGTCACAACGTTTACCAAAAGCAAATAAATCATTGGTTAGAAACTGGACACGCCTACTACTGCCAATGTACTCGTAAACAAATTAAAACATCTGGCGGTTATTATTTGGGTACATGTCGTGATAAAGCGATCAAAGACGGTCACAATTGCTCCGTACGCTTAAAGGTTACGCACTGCGTAAACTCATTTTTCGATTTAAAGCATGGTGATGTCACGATTCCTGAGCCACTTGTAAAAGAAGACTTCATTATCAAACGTCGTGATGGGTTATTCGCTTACAACTTGGCCGTGGTGTTAGATGACATTGAGCAAGGCATCACTGAAGTTGTACGAGGCGCTGATTTAATAGAACCGACAGGACGACAGATTAGCTTATACAAGACTTTAAACCAGAGACCTGTCAGCTATTTACATCTGCCCCTAGTGGTCGATAACACAGGTAACAAGCTGTCAAAACAGAATCACGCAAAAGCGATAGATGTAAAAGAGCCAAAGCCAGACTTGATCAATGCAATGCAGGTATTAGGCTTTACACTAGAACGTGATTTACAAAATGCTGGAGTAGAAGAATTAATCGCGTGGGGATGCGAACATTGGAGCTTAAAACAGCTTCCATCATCGATCAAAGTCACATCGTGATTCTCAAATGACTTCTCGTAAGTTATTATTAGCCAAATTTTGGCCTGAATTGCCGCCTAGCGACAACCAAAGCTAGCTCAACCAACAACTTTAGAGCACATGAACAGAAACGACTATACCTCATATGAGTCTAATGCGTATCCAGATCTTGCGTTAAACATCATCACCCGCCAAGAGCATAGTATTTCACGAAAGAAGATCAGTGATAATGCATTGAAAGTGTTATACCGCCTAGTTGGGGCTGGGTATAACGCATACCTTGTTGGTGGTGGAGTACGCGACTTACTATTAGGTCAAACCCCGAAAGATTTTGACATCGCGACTAATGCAACTCCTGAGCAGATCAAGCAACTATTTCGCAACTGTCGTTTGATTGGTAGAAGATTTCGTCTTGCTCATATCATGTTTGGCAGAGACATAATTGAAGTCGCAACGTTTCGCGGCCACCATCAAGCTCCAACCAAAAACGTTTCTGCTCAGTCAAAAGAAGGGATGTTATTGAGAGACAATGTATATGGCACCATTGATGAAGATGCAGAGCGCAGAGACTTCACCATCAATGCTATGTACTACAACATCAGTGACTACAACATTCATGACTATGCGGGTGGTATAGAAGATCTGGAAGACCGATTGATTAGGCTGATCGGTGATCCTGAAGTTCGCTACCGTGAAGATCCAGTGCGTATGTTACGTGCTATTCGCTTTGCCTGTAAGCTCGATTTTGATATCGAAGAAGATACTGCAGAGCCCATCGAGCGCTTATCCCCTTTATTGCAAGATATTCCATCGGCTCGATTGTATGAAGAGTCACTCAAGCTGCTTCAATCAGGAAACGGCCTCGAGACCTATCATTTGATGAGGGAATACAACCTGTTTCAGCAACTTTTCCCTCTATTAGCTGAGCACTTTACTGACGATTACAGTTCAAAAACCGAGCAAATGCTGGATATTGTGCTGGATTCGACCGACTTAAGAATGGAAGAAGGGAAACGTATAAACCCAGCTTTCATGTTTGCAGCTATGCTTTGGTACCCTATGCTCGCTTTTGCGGACAAATTGGTTGAAGAGCGTAACCTCTCTTATTATGATGCGGTGATGGAAGCGAGTAATATCGTTTTAGACCAACAGGTTAAGACAATTTCCATTCCAAGACGCCACACAGCCACTATTCGTGAAATTTGGCAGCTCCAACTCCGTTTGCCAAGACGAAATGGTAAACGAGCGTCGCGCCTGATGGAGCTAAATAAGTTTAGAGCCGGATACGACTTCTTGGAAATGCGCGGCGAAATAGAAGGCGGAGAAACTGAAGAACTTGCTAACTGGTGGGAAACATTCCAAAATGCAAGCCGCGAGAAAAAGCAAGAAATGGTCTCTGAAGTTGATGGAGGCAATAAACCGAATTACCGTCGCCGTAAAACTTATCGGAATAAGAAAAAAAGTAAGTCCGCAGAATGATCACTTCATATATCGCTATAGGGAGTAATTTAGCTGACCCTGTTGCGCAAGCAACACATGCAATCGAAGCGCTAAAAAGATTACCTAGATCAGAGTTTGTAAGAGCCTCCTTGTTGTACAGTAGCACACCTATGGGTCCTCAAGATCAACCTGATTACATCAATGCTGTTGTTGAAATAGCAACAGAATTAAATCCGTTCGAGCTTCTCGACCAAACTCAAAAGATTGAGAATCAACACGGGCGAGTCCGAAAGAATGAGAGATGGGGGCCAAGAACACTCGATCTCGATATCATTCTTTATGGAAATCAGGTAGTGAATTCGGAGCGTTTAACCATACCGCATTATGGAATGAAAGAGCGCGAGTTTGTGCTCTACCCGCTTGCAGAGATCGCACCTGATCTGACACTCCCTGATGGGACGCCTCTTCGACAGTTATTAAATGAAGTAGAGCGCAACGGACTCATCGAGTGGCAACAATAGCCACATCCTAGTAAGGAATATAAATGAAAAAAGTTACAATCAACGATCTTGTTAAGTGGAAACAAGAAGGTCGTAAATTCGCGACGTCAACGGCTTATGATGCAAGTTTTGCCCAATTATTTGAAAGCCAAGGTATCCCTCTCATTTTAGTTGGAGATTCATTAGGGATGGTTCTGCAAGGTCATTCTGACACTTTACCCGTCACTATTGATGACATCGCTTACCATACTCGCTGCGTTCGCGCTGGCAGCCCCAACACACTGCTTATTGGTGATATGCCGTTTATGAGTTTTGCAACGGTTGAACAAGCTTGTGACAATGCTGCCAAGCTTATGCAGGCAGGTGCGAACATGATTAAACTTGAAGGCGGTTCTTGGTTAGTAGACACCGTAAAAGCGTTAACTCAAAGAGCAGTACCAGTCTGTGCTCACCTAGGTTTAACCCCACAATCAGTCAATATTTTTGGTGGCTTCAAAGTTCAAGGTCGTGAAGAAGACAAAGCAGAAAAAATGGTTCAAGAAGCCTTAGCTCTTCAAGAAGCAGGGGCGCAATTGCTGGTTCTTGAATGTATTCCTAAAAAATTAGCTGCTCGCATCAGTGAAACTTTACATATCCCAGTGATCGGTATTGGAGCTGGAAATGGCACTGATGGACAAATTCTCGTTATGCACGATATGTTTGGCATTTCAGCTAACTACATGCCAAAATTCTCCAAAAACTTCCTCGCTGAGACCGGCGATATGCGTAGTGCAGTAAAACTTTATATGGAAGAAGTTGAAAACTCTACGTTCCCCGGCGACGCTCATACCATCGCTTAGAGGATTGAATTATGCAAACTTTTACTGATATCTCTTCTCTCAGAGAACAGATAAAACAGTATAAACGTGAAGGTCGTACGATCGGTTTTGTTCCGACTATGGGTAACCTTCATGAAGGCCATTTGACGCTTATGCGTGAAGCACGCAAGCACGCCGATATTGTCGTTGTCAGTATATTTGTAAATCCAATGCAGTTTGATAGAGCAGAAGACTTAGACAACTATCCGCGCACGCTTGAAGACGATTCCCAAAAACTTGTTGCGGAAGCTGTAGAAGTGCTTTTTACTCCAACTCCGGAAATCATGTATCCAAAAGGGTTGGATAAGCAGACATCGGTAGAAGTACCCGAAATTTCAACCATCCTCGAAGGCTATTCTCGCCCCGGACATTTTCGTGGTGTTGCGACGGTGGTAAACAAACTTTTTAATATTGTCCAGCCAGATGTGGCTTGTTTTGGCGAGAAAGACTTCCAACAGCTAGCCGTCATAAAGCAAATGACGCAAGACCTTGCACTGGATATTCAAGTGATTGGTGTTCCGACAGTTCGCGAAATGGATGGCTTGGCAATGAGTTCAAGAAATAACTTGCTTACCATCGATGAAAGGCAGCGAGCTCCAGTCTTAGCACGTACCATGCGTTGGATTAGCAGTAGCATTCGCGGTGGTCGCGATGATTATGCCTCCATTGTTGAGGATGCCAGTGATCAGCTGCGTGCCGCTGGTCTTCAGCCAGATGAGATCTACATACGTGATGCAAATACACTACAAGCAATCACGTCAGACTCAGAGCAAGCAGTGATTTTAGTCTCTGCCTTCTTAGGGCAAGCTCGTTTGATTGACAATCAAGTTGTCGAGCTACAAAGCGAAAGTAAAGAAGACGCTGACGAAGCCTCTTCCACTGCAGAAAGTTCTGAATAAAACCAATTGGGATAGCTGGAACTCAAGTTAGATAGCAAAAAGGTCGACTCAATGTCGACCTTTTTTCATTTATGGTATTGGTATAAAAACTAAGTTCTCAAACCAACGCCCCTTGTTACTAACTGATGAGCAACGGCATATAGCAGAACCACAAATACAAGCAGCATGCTAAATGAAGTGCCAATTGCCACATCTGATACGCCTAAAAAGCCGTAGCGAAAAGCATTCACCATGTACACTATCGGATTGAATTTAGACACGGTCTGCCAAACTTCAGGTAACAAGCTTATTGAGTAAAAAACACCACCTAAGTAGGTTAAAGGCGTCAAAATAAACGTGGGAACAATGGAAACATCATCAAACGTCTTGGCAAATACACCATTGATTAACCCTCCAAGGGCAAACACAACGGAAGTTAAAAATACCGTCGCAATTATCACGCCCCAATGGTGGACCTGCAATTTAACGAAAAATAACGAAACACATGTCACTATCGTTCCAACCAAAAGCCCTCGAGCAACTCCGCCCATGACAAAGCCAAAAATAATGACATAATTTGGAACTGGAGCAACTAGTAACTCTTCGATACTTTTATTGAACTTAGAACCGAAAAATGAAGAGGAAACATTGGCATACGAGTTAGTTATAACAGACATCATGATAAGGCCAGGCACGATATACTGCATGTAACTAAAGCCATTCATTTGCCCAATACGCGAGCCAATAAGGTTGCCAAAAATAACAAAGTACAAACTCATGGTAATCGCAGGTGGGACTAACGTTTGCCCCCAAATCCGCATAAAGCGATGAATTTCTTTGCCTAGTAAACTACAAAATGCAGTCCAGTAAATCTTATACATTATCTAGGCAACCTCACTCTCTTGTCTCACAATATCAACGAATAGCTCTTCTAAACGGTTGGCTTTGTTTCTCATTGAAAGCACTTTAATGCCCTGTTGGCTAAGCTGCGTAAACACATGATTTAAACCTTCTGATTTCTCGACTTCAATTTCCAAAGAGCCCATAGAGAATTGCTGAGAGTTAACACCATCAAGTTGACTCTCGAAAACTTGTACGTCCAAATCGAGAATAAAGGTCTCTACATGAAGCTTGTTCAGAAGCGATTTCATTGTGGTATTTTCGATAAGCTCGCCGCGATTAATGATGCCTATGTTACGGCAAAGCATTTCTGCTTCTTCCAAATAGTGAGTGGTCAAGATAATGGTGATGCCTTGTTCTTGATTAATTCTTTGCAAGAACTCCCACATAGAACGGCGCAGCTCGATATCAACGCCTGCGGTTGGTTCGTCCAAGATCAGTAGCTTTGGCTCGTGCATTAAGGCTCTAACAATCATTAGCCTTCTCTTCATACCACCAGACAAATGCCGAGCTCTTTCTTGGCGTTTGTCCCATAAATCAAGCTGAGTGAGATATTTTTTTG
Source organism: Vibrio sp. A37 (assembly GCF_059777565.1). Taxonomy (NCBI): domain Bacteria; kingdom Pseudomonadati; phylum Pseudomonadota; class Gammaproteobacteria; order Vibrionales; family Vibrionaceae; genus Vibrio; species Vibrio sp. A37. The sequence goes on from NZ_JBLNLI010000006.1 coordinate 265,543, forward strand.
CCCGCTCTTTGGCAAGAGATCGCTCAATTCCGTAATAGCCCGCTTGTTGGATTACGATCTGTTCGACCGTTTCAAAAGGGTTGAAGTTAAACTCTTGTGGTACAAGCCCAAGGTTATGCTTCGCGCGCTCAAGATCTTCATCGATATCATATCCAAAGACTTTTACGTCCCCAGACGTTTTGTTGACTAAAGAAGAGATGATTCCAATAGTGGTGGATTTTCCAGCCCCATTCGGCCCTAACAAGGCATAAAAATCACCTTTTTCAACTGATAGTGTTATCCCTTTCAAGGCTTGAAATCCACCTTCATAGATTTTAATCAGTTGATTAATTTCCAATGCATGCATGTTATTAATATTCGTTGCTTAAATTCATATTATAAATGTTACATCACCTCGCTGCTGCACTAAACAGTTATTTATATTATTAGTAGTCATATGTTGGCACGAAACCTTATAGTCAAACGGATATAACCCTACTAACTGTATGATTTATGTACACACCTCTGATCAGCTTACCCTAGGCCAACTTTTACAAGCCTCAACTAATAAGATTGTGTATAGTGTTGCAAATTCGTGAGGAAAAGTGACATGCCAGAAATTAAGAAGCTATTTGACAACAACTCTGAATGGTCAAACTCAATCAAATCTGAACGCCCTGAATATTTCACCAAGCTAGCTGAAGGCCAAAGCCCAGACTTTCTTTGGATTGGATGTTCAGACAGCCGCGTTCCTGCTGAGCGACTAACTGGATTGTATTCTGGAGAACTTTTTGTACACCGAAATGTTGCTAACCAAGTTATCCATACTGATCTCAACTGTCTTTCTGTCGTTCAATATGCCGTAGACGTGCTAAAAGTGAAGCATGTTATTGTTTGCGGTCACTACGGTTGCGGCGGCGTGAAAGCATCCATTGATAACCCGAAACTCGGCCTAATCAACAACTGGTTACTACACATCAGAGATTTGTTCCTTAAGCATAAAGCGAGCCTTGAGCAGTTCCCAGAGGACAAATGGGCGGATAAGCTATGTGAAATTAACGTTGCTGAACAAGTGTATAACTTAGGAAACTCAACCATCATGCAAAACGCTTGGGATAGAGGCCAAGAAGTGGAAATTCACGGCGTGATTTATGGCATTGGAGATGGCAAATTAGAAGATCTCGGCGTTCGCTGTGCTAGTTCAGAGTCCTTGAGTGATTCTTACCAAACCGCGATGGAAAAAATTCTCAATCCATAATCGTTTCGGCAAAAACAATAGACAAAAAAGCCTGCTAAATGCAGGCTTTCTCCATTCTGTTTTCCTAGGGCATTATTCCTGAGGAACAACCTTTCCGATATACGGTAAGTGGCGATAGTTTTGCGCGTAGTCGATACCAACACCAACAACAAACTCGTCAGGGATTTCAAAACCAATCCACTTAACATCCACTTCAACTTCACGACGAGAAGGCTTGTCCAATAAAGTACAGATCTCAACTGAATTTGGCTCGCGAAGAGTGAGGATCTCTTTTACTTTATTTAATGTGTTACCTGTATCGATGATGTCTTCCACCAACAATACGTCTTTCCCTTTGATATCGTCATCTAAGTCCTTCAAGATACGAACATCTCGAGAGCTCTCCATCGTATTTCCATAACTCGATGCCGTCATAAAATCGACTTGGTGGATAACTTCAATAGCGCGAGCTAAATCTGCCATAAAGACAAATGAACCACGTAGCAGGCCAACAAGTACTAAATTTTCACTATCTTTATAGTGCTCAGTGATGGCCTTTCCTAGCTCTCGAACTCTTTTCTGAACGTCTTGTTCAGAGATCATAACTTCAACTGTATGTTTCATTGCATTTCTTCAATTGAGTGGCCACTACTGATGCGCGATAAGCTTAGATACTCTTAAATCTTGCTGATTAACACGAGTCGTCACTTATCTGGGCATTTAATAGCCAAAAATGTGCGGCGTATTCTAACACCACTACAAATGATAGTTAAATTATTTAGCTTCAACTTTAAGCAATTTAAGTATTGCCAAAAGTGTAATGCCAATGGATTAGCCATGGACAAGATAGTTTACTCGCATAAGTTTGTACAATATCGAGATAACACATTGACCTATAAGATATGCACCATTACACTCATAGAGCAATATGTAAGTAATATAATAATTAATAGGGCATCAATAGCCTTTATAACAACTCAATTGGCAAGGAAATTAATCTATGGATTCTATTACAAAGAGACCGCGTACGCGCTTGTCCCCGCAAAAACGCAAACTTCAGTTGATGGAAATTGCTTTAGAGGTTTTTGCTCGAAGAGGTATTGGCCGTGGTGGCCACGCAGATATTGCAGAAATTGCTCAAGTCTCCGTGGCAACTGTGTTTAACTACTTCCCCACTCGGGAAGATTTGGTTGACGATGTTCTTACTCACGTCGTTCGCCAGTTTTCAAACTTCCTTTCTGACAACATCGACTTAGACCTCCATATTAAAGACAACCTAACCAACATTAACAATGAAATGGTGAAACTTGTTATCAATGACTGCCATTGGTTAAAAGTTTGGTTCGAATGGAGCGCCTCGACGAGAGACGAAGTTTGGCCGCTATTTATGACGACTAACCGAACCAATCAATTGTTAGTACAAAATATGTTTAACAATGCGATTGAACGCGGAGAAATTAGTAATCATCATAACTCTGAGCATTTAGCAACGATGTTCCACGGAGTGTTCTACTCCCTATTTGTTCAAGCAAATAGACTGCAAGACGAACAGGAAACGAGTAAGCTCATTGACAGCTATCTCAGCATTATGTGTATCTATAAATAGCCGGAACTCAATAAGAGCTAAGATTGATGAGCCTGACTTAATTCATGCCATTTGGCGCAATCAAACATCAATTAGAGCCTTAGTGACTTCCATAAAAAACCGCTGAATTATCAGCGGTTTTTTTACACTTATATTAGCGAAGCGATTATGTTACTTCTTCTTCGCTTTTGCATTTGGCAGGTCAGTAATCGTACCTTCAAATACTTCTGAAGCTAGACCAACAGACTCATGCAACGTTGGGTGAGCGTGGATTGTTAGCGCGATGTCTTCAGCATCGCAGCCCATTTCGATTGCTAAGCCGATTTCACCAAGTAGTTCACCACCGTTAGTACCAACGATAGCACCACCAATTACGCGGTGAGTATCTTTATCAAAGATAAGCTTAGTCATACCATCAGAGCAGTCAGATGCGATTGCACGACCAGAAGCAGCCCATGGGAATGTTGCTGTTTCGTAGTTAATGCCTTCTTCTTTTGCTTCTTTCTCAGTCTTACCAACCCAAGCCACTTCTGGCTCAGTGTAGGCAATAGAAGGTATAACTTTAGGGTCGAAGTAATGCTTCTTACCAGCAATAACTTCCGCCGCAACGTGGCCTTCATGCACACCTTTGTGAGCAAGCATAGGTTGGCCAACGATATCGCCGATAGCAAAGATGTGTGGAACGTTTGTACGCATTTGCTTATCAACATTAATGAAGCCGCGCTCATCCACTTCTAGGCCCGCTTTCTCAGCATCAAGCATTAGACCATTAGGCACACGACCAATAGCAACAAGAACAGCATCGTAACGCTCAGCTTCAGCTGGCGCTTTTTTGCCTTCCATTGAAACGTAGATACCGTCTTCTTTCGCTTCAACTGCTGTTACTTTTGTTTCCAGCATTAGGTTGAATTTCTTCTTAATGCGCTTAGTAAAGACCTTAACCACGTCTTTATCTGCAGCTGGGATCACTTGGTCGAACATCTCAACGACGTCAATCTTAGAACCTAGCGAGTGATATACCGTACCCATTTCAAGGCCGATGATACCACCGCCCATGATAAGTAGTTTTTCTGGCACTTCTTTCAGTTCAAGCGCATCCGTTGAATCCCAGATACGTGGATCTTCATGCGGAATAAATGGCAGTTTGATAGGACGAGAACCCGCAGCAACAATAGCGTTGTCGAAGTTCACAACCGTTTTACCGTCTTCACCTTCCACTTCGATAGTGTTCGCGCCAGTGAATTTACCGAAACCGTTAACCACATTAACTTTACGCATCTTAGCCATACCGCTAAGGCCGCCAGTTAACTGATTGATTACTTTATCTTTCCACAAACGGATCTTGTCGATGTCAGTTTGTGGTTCACCAAAGACAACGCCATGCTCAGCGAGTGCTTTGGCTTCTTCAATAACTTTAGAAACGTGTAGTAGGGCTTTAGAAGGAATACAACCCACGTTAAGACAAACACCGCCAAGAGTGCTGTAACGTTCAATAATTACAGTTTCTAGACCTAAATCTGCACAACGAAACGCAGCGGAGTAACCAGCAGGACCTGCACCAAGTACAACAACTTGGGCTTTAATTTCTTTGCTCATTTTGACCTCTTGTAGTCATTATCCCTAACAGGCTAAGGTGGGTGACATAATGTATTTATAATCAGTTTGTTTTCAAACCACTTTTTGACCGCAACAGTCTACAGAGATGTCAATGGTGTGAAAAGTAAATCCATTTAGCCTGTGAGCTAGACAACAATTCAATTACGAATAACTAATGTTTTAGTTGCTCAATCAGCAGAGGCGACCTTTCGTCGCCTCTTATTCAACTTATAAAACTAGGCGACGGATATCGCTTAGGCAACCATTTAGGTGAGTAATGAAACGTGCACCTTCTGCGCCATCAATCACACGGTGATCGTAAGACAGAGATAGTGGAAGCTGTAGACGCGGCTTGAATTCTTTGCCGTTCCATACAGGTTTCATTTCAGACTTAGAAACACCTAGGATACCTACTTCTGGCGCATTTACGATTGGAGTAAACGCTGTACCACCGATGCCACCTAGACTAGAGATAGTGAAACAACCACCTTGCATGTCAGCTGCAGTTAGCTTGCCTGCGCGTGCTTTCTTAGACACTGCCATTAGCTCTTCAGATAGCTCGTAGATGCCTTTCTTATTCACATCTTTGAATACTGGAACAACTAGGCCGTTTGGCGTATCTACTGCGATACCGATGTTCACGTATTTCTTCAGAATTAGGCTCTCACCGTCTTCAGATAGAGAAGAGTTGAACGCTGGGAAAGCTTCTAGTGCTTTCGCTGCTGCTTTCATAATGAACACAAGTGGAGTGATCTTGATACCAGAGTCTTTCTTCGCTTCGATAGCGTTCTGCTCTTTACGGAATTGCTCAACTTCTGTGATATCCGCGTTATCCCACTGAGTAACGTGAGGGATCATTACCCAGTTACGGTGTAGGTTAGCACCAGAGATCTTCTTAATGCGAGATAGTGGCTTAAGCTCAGTTTCACCGAACTTGCTAAAGTCAACTTTTGGCCAAGGTAGAAGACCAAGAGCTGCACCGTCGCCTTTGCCAGATGCTGCTGCACCAGACTCTAGACGCTTAAGCGCTTCTTTCACGTAGTTTTGTACGTCTTCTTTTAGGATACGGCTCTTACGACCAGTACCTTTAACCTTCGCAAGGTTAACACCGAACTCACGAGCTAGGCGACGAACAACTGGAGACGCATGTGCGTACTCGTTGTTTTCTTGGAAGTCACCCGCTGCTGGAGCGCTTGCTGCTGGGGCAGAAGATGGAGCTTTTGCCGGAGCAGCTGCTGGCGCACTCGCTGCAGGAGCGGCCGCTGGTGCAGCACCTGCGACTTCGAAGACCATGATTAGAGATCCAGTCGATACTTTATCGCCTGCTGCTACTTTGATTTCTTTTACTGTACCTGCAAATGGCGCTGGTACTTCCATTGAAGCTTTGTCGCCTTCAACAGTGATTAGTGATTGCTCTTCTTCAATGCTATCACCAACCGCAACCATGATTTCAGTAACTTCTACTTCATCGCCACCGATATCTGGTACGTTTACTTCTTTTGCTGCAGATGCTGCTGGAGCCGCTGCTGCTGGTGCTTCTGCAGCAGGAGCTGCTGCGCCTGAACCACCTACTTCGAAAATCATGATAAGTGAGCCAGTAGAAACTTTGTCGCCTGCTGCTACCTTGATCTCTTTTAGAGTACCAGCAAATGGAGCTGGAACTTCCATTGAAGCCTTGTCACCTTCAACAGTAATTAGAGATTGCTCTTCTTCGATGCTGTCGCCTACCGCTACCATGATTTCGGTAACTTCAACTTCATCACCACCGATATCTGGTACGTGAACTTCTTTTAGCTCAGACGCTGCTGCTGGAGCAGGTGCAGCAGCTGGAGCTGCTTCTGCAGCAGGAGCTGGCGCTGCCGCCGCTCCTTCTGCTTCAAATACCATAATTAAAGAACCAGTAGAGACTTTGTCGCCTTCTGCAATTTTGATCTCTTTAACCACACCTGCTTGAGGAGCAGGTACTTCCATTGAAGCTTTGTCGCCTTCTACTGTGATTAGAGACTGTTCTTCTTCAACCTTGTCACCAACGCTGACAAGAATCTCAGTAACTTCAACTTCATCCGCACCGATATCTGGCACATTAATTTCGATTGACATTGACTTTTCCTATTTCTAAATCAAGCGCTTACGCGTAAAGTGGGTTTGTTTTTTCAGTATCGATATCGAATTTCTTGATTGCTTCTGCAACCACAGACTTCTCAACATCGCCACGTTTCGCTAGCTCTGTAAGCGCTGCTACAACGACATAACCTGCATTCACTTCAAAGTGACGACGTAGGTTCTCACGGCTGTCAGAACGACCAAAGCCATCAGTACCAAGTACTTTGTAAGATTCAGCTGGAATGAAGGCACGTACTTGTTCTGCGTAGTTCTTCATGTAATCTGTCGCTGCAATAGCTGGTTCATTACCCATTACTTGAGCAATGTATGGGATTTGCTGTTCCGCTTCAGGGTGAAGCATGTTGAAACGCTCTGCCGCTTGGCCATCACGAGTCACTTCGTTGAATGAAGTCACTGAGAATACATCAGACGCGACGCCGTAATCTTCACTTAGGATTTGTGCCGCTTTACGAACTTCGTTCATGATAGTGCCAGAGCTCATAAGCTGAACTTTGCCTTTCTTACCAGCGTGAGTTTCAAGCTTATAGATACCTTTACGAATGCCTTCTTCAGCGCCTTCTGGCATTGCTGGCATTGCGTAGTTTTCGTTCATCAATGTTAGGTAGTAGAACACGTTCTCGCATTCACCATACATGCGACGGATACCATCTTGGATGATAACAGCAACTTCGTAAGCGAATGTTGGGTCATAAGAGATACAGTTTGGAACTGTGCCTGCCATGATGTGTGAGTGACCATCTTCGTGCTGTAGGCCTTCGCCGTTTAGCGTTGTACGACCTGCAGTTGCACCTAATAGGAAACCACGAGCTTGTTGGTCACCTGCCATCCACGCCATATCACCAACACGTTGGAAACCAAACATTGAGTAGTAGATGTAGAATGGGATCATTGGAAGGTCGTTAGTGCTGTATGAAGTTGCCGCTGCAACCCAAGATGACATTGCACCTAACTCGTTAATACCTTCTTGAAGTACCTGACCTGAAGTTGCTTCTTTGTAGTAAGAAACTACGCCGCGATCTTCTGGAGTATATTCTTGACCGTGTGGGTTGTAGATACCAACTTGACGGAATAGACCTTCCATACCGAACGTACGTGCTTCGTCAGCAATGATAGGAACGATGTTCTTACCAATGTTTTTGTTTTTCAGAAGTACGTTTAGAGTACGAACGAAAGACATAGTAGAAGAAATATCACGCTTTTGCTCTTCTAGTAGAGCTTTGAATTCGTCTAATTCTGGAGTAACAAACTCACCAGTGAAGTTAGTTAGACGCTGAGGCGTGTAACCGTGTAGAGCGTTACGACGAGCGTGTAGATATTCGTACTCTTTAGAGCCTTCTTCTAGCTTCAAGTAAGGTAGAGCTTTTACATCGTCGTCAGAAATAAGATCTTGTAGGCCTAGACGATCACGTAAGTGAAGTACGTGTGTCATGTCCATTTTCTTAACTTGGTGAGCGATGTTCTTACCTTCAGCTGCATCACCCATGCCGTAACCTTTAACAGTCTTAGCAAGAATAACTGTTGGACGACCTTTAGTGTCTTGTGCGTTTTTGAATGCAGCGTAAAGCTTAGATGACTCATGACCACCACGCTTAAGTGCGAAGATTTCGTCGTCAGTCATGTCTGCAACTAGTGCAGCTGTCTCTGGGTATTTACCAAAGAAGTGTTCACGAACGTAAGCACCATCTTTAGATTTAAATGTTTGGTAGTCACCGTCGATAGTTTCGTTCATTAGCTGAAGAAGCTTACCAGTGGTGTCTTTTGCAAGTAGAGAATCCCAGTTGTTACCCCAGATAACTTTAACAACGTTCCAGCCAGCACCTTTGAATAGGCCTTCTAGCTCTTGAATGATTTTGCCGTTACCCATAACTGGGCCGTCAAGACGCTGTAGGTTACAGTTGATTAGGAAACATAGGTTGTCCAGTTTCTCACGAGCAGCAAACGAGATTGCACCACGTGATTCTGGCTCATCCATCTCACCGTCACCTAGGAACGCATATACGCGTTGGTCAGTCGTATCTTTCATACCACGACCGTCTAGGTACTTAAGGAAACGTGCTTGGTAGATAGCTGAGATTGGGCCAAGACCCATAGATACTGTTGGGAACTGCCAGAATTCAGGCATCAATTTAGGGTGTGGGTATGAAGGGATGCCTTTACCATCAACTTCTTGACGGAAGTTATCAAGCTGCTCTTCAGTCAAACGACCTTCAACAAATGCACGAGAGTAGATACCTGGAGAGATATGACCTTGATAGTAAACTAAGTCACCACCGTCTTTCTCGTTTGGAGCACGGAAGAAGTGGTTGAAACATGTTTCGTAGAAAGCCGCTGAAGACTGGAAAGACGCCATGTGTCCGCCTAGCTCCAAATCTTTCTTAGAAGCACGTAGAACAATCATGATTGCGTTCCAACGGATGATAGAACGAATACGACGCTCAAGAGTGGTATCACCTGGGTAAGCTGGCTCTTGATCTGCTGGAATAGTGTTGATGTAGTTAGTGGTGATACCAGTAGGCATATCAACACCATCTAAACGCGCTTTATCTAGTACCTGCTCTAACAAGTACTGAGCACGCTCAACACCTTCTTCGCGCACTACGGACTCGAGCGCTTCGAGCCATTCTTGAGTTTCAAGTGAGTCTACGTCATGCTTCATATCAGACATGGAGAACTATCCTTCTGTTGGTTGGATCTACTTTAAACAAGTAATTGGTCGATTTTTACGACTCATCACTGCGTTGAATTCGTCGTAAAGAACGCTCTCTACGCGACTCTTCTCGGGTCAAATCCAACAATGTTTCTTCTATATAAGCTAAATGTGAATGAGACATTTCACGCGCCTTTTCAGGCTGACCAGAAACAATAGCGTCCACAATATTAGCTCTGTGTTTACTGACTTTCTCAACTACTTCCTCGCGACGATGAAGTAGTTTTAAATTTTGTAATACGTTTTGCTCAAGAAGAGGAAGCAAGCTACGGACGATATGCAGCAACACAACATTGTGAGCAGCCTCAGTTAAAGTTACGAGAAAGTTCATAACTGCTGATGCTTCAGCTTCCACATCTTGCTTACTTTCTGCTTCAGTAATTCGGTCTAAACAGCCTTGAATACGAGCAAAATCTTCTTCGGTTCCTCGCAATGCTGCGAAATAGGCTGAAATACCTTCCATCGCATGACGAGATTCCAATAGATCTAATTGAGTTTCAGAATGGCTGGCGAGCAAGTTAAGCAATGGATCGGAGAACCCTTTCCAAATGCCATCATTAACAAACGTACCCCCACCTTGACGGCGTGTAAGTAAACGCTTGGCTTCCAGACGTTGAATGGCCTCTCGGATAGAAGGACGAGAGACATCGAACTGCTTTGCAAGTTCACGCTCTGGCGGCAGTTGCTCCCCAGGAGAGAGAGTACCTTCAACAATTAAGCGTTCTATCTCTTGTTCTATAACGTCAGAGAGCTTCGGCTGACGAATCCTTTGATAAGCCATAGTAATTATTCTTCTACTCTTAAAGGCAATTGGTAATACCAATTTTAAGTGGGGTAGAAATTAACATAACTAATTTTCAACTTCCAGATAAATATTGACCAAAATCAATGAACCTAGTGTTGAGAAACTAACCATTAACATACAGAAACATTTATGAATAGGTAAATGGTATTACCAATTACAATATTGACAAAAGAAAGGGAGTGTTAAAGTGGAGTAAAAAAGATGAAATGCATTCTATTTTATGACCTTACAAAATTAAATGCTATTTTTGTCAAAGTAGCGTTAGTTTAGCGTGCTTCAAGCTGCATAGGCCACAGCTGGGTAAACTTAAGTTCCAACAATGGTAGGAAATGCCAAACTTGTGAGGAAAATCAAATTTACTATTTAAGTTTTAAACCACCATTTCAAAAAAAAGGCGCTCAATCTAACACCTTTTATACTGAGTACATGCGATCAATTAGGTTCTATATGATCAATCATCATTTGCAAAGACTGACTACCACGAAATTCGTTGATATCTAATTTAAACACCACTCTCGCTGTTTTCGTCGCATGGTCTGGCCAACGCCTTAAATCAACATTGAAAGCAATTCCATCAATGGTCACGTTGGTTGGATGCCCTTTGTACAGAGGCTCCAACATTAACTTGAGATGCTTCTCCCCAACCAACTTTTGATGCAGTATTTTAAATTCACCATCAAATAAAGGCTCAGGAAATGCCTGCCCCCAAGGCCCAGCTGAACGAAGTAACTCAGCAGTGTGCATAGAGTACTCTTCTGGTTTCAATTCACCATCGGTAAGTACTACCCCCTTTAGAGCACCTTCATCAATTTCTTCACGAACTTTTTGATCAAAGAGTGTTGAGAAATGCTCCAAATTATCCTCTTTTATTGATAACCCAGCCGCCATAGCGTGTCCACCGAACTTGAGGATCAAACCTGGATTTTGGGTATCGAGACGATCCAAAGCATCTCTCATATGGAACCCTACGATAGAACGACACGAACCTTTTAGCACCCCTTCCCCGCCATCAGCAAATGCAATCACGGGTCGATGAAATTGCTCTTTGATTCGAGAAGCGAGAATACCAATCACACCTTGATGCCAATCTCTTTGGAATAACACTAAACCAGAAGGTAACTTAGCATCTTTGCTCAGCTGTAACCTTTCACAAAAGGCCATCGCCTCTTGTTTCATTCCCTCTTCAATTTCCTTTCGAGTTTGGTTTAAACCATCTAGCTCACAAGCCATTCGTCTAGCAGCATGGATGTTATTGCTCATCAATAGTTCAACACCGAAAGACATATCATCTAGCCTGCCCGCTGCATTAATCCTAGGGCCAAGAGCAAACCCAAAATCTGACGCGACTAATCTTTTGGCATCACGTTTCGCGACTTCAATCAAAGCTTGAATCCCCGGACGAGCTTGACCTGCTCGAATCCTTTGTAATCCTTGATGTACTAGAATGCGATTGTTCTCATCCAGAGGCACCACGTCGGCAACCGTACCTAAGGCCACTAAATCCACCAGCTCCATTAACTTTGGCTCTGGCATGTTTTGTTTTTCAAACCATCCGCGCTTGCGCATTGATACGCACAGGGCCATCATCAAGTAGAACACTACGCCTACGCCCGCTAGAGATTTAGATGGAAATTCGCATTCATGCAGGTTTGGATTAACCATAGCGTCTGCAATTGGCAAAGTCTCTCCTGGCAAGTGGTGATCAGTGACAATAACGGTGATGTCATTGTCCTTAGCGTATTTCACACCTTCAATAGATGAGACGCCGTTATCAACCGTCATAATCAGCTCAGCTTGCATAGCAATCGCTTGATCGACAACCTCCGGGCTTAGGCCATATCCATCTTCAAAACGGTTCGGCACTAAGTAATCCACATTGTGACTACCCAACATGCGCAATGCTAATACCGATAACGCAGAGCTCGTTGCGCCATCTGCGTCAAAATCACCGACAACAATAATGCGTTTATTCGACTCAATTGCTTCAAAGAGTAACTCGACTGCTCGATCAATCCCAAAAAGCGCTTGGTAGGAATGTAACGATTTCGCGGTTTTTTCTAGCTGTTTCTCAGACGTTATACCGCGATTTAAGTAAATACGTTTAAGTAATGGAGGAAAGCTGTCTGGGAGATGAGATAAATCTGGATCTGGTCTACGTTGAATTTCTATCATTATTTGAGTTGAACAGGTGGTTTATTTAAACCACCTGTTTCCTTTTATTACTTTTAGTTATTGATTTTGCAATCGCTTGAGCAAATCTTGAGGTGGCAAATATCCACCAACCATTTCACCATTTGGTAAGAAAATCGCAGGAGTACCTTTCACGCCCAGTTCTACACCAAGCGCGTATTGCTCTGCAACGCTCGCCTGGCACTGCGCAAACTTACTGCTTTTTTCATCTGGTAATTTACGCTCTAGTTTAGCATCGTGCATCGCTTCTTTTGGATCTTTCGCACACCAAATCGCTGCCATCTGGTCAGCTACAGGGCTTTGTGGGCCTTGTCGCGGAAACGCTAAGTAGTCCACAGTAATACCTAAGTCGTTGTACTCTTTGATTTGCTTGTGTAAGCGTACGCAGTAACCACAAGTAATATCGGTAAATATAGTAACGACATACTTTTCATTCTTTGCTTTAAATACAATCGCTTTGTCTTTAAATTTAGCAATTTTTTCGGCGTTGATAGGCGCCTGCTTTTTAGCCAACACATCCTCATAAGCACCATCAGGCCCTAAACTGTAGAGCGTTCCAGCAATAACATGAGCGCCATCATACGAAGAGTAAATTACTCCTCCTGACGTATTCACTTGAAACAAGCCATTCATGTCCGTTGGTTCAACGCTCAACACTTTAACACCAAGCCTGTGAACATGTTTTTCAATCAGGTTCAGATTGTACTTTGGCTCCGCAGCATGGCTTGCGGCCATGATAAAAGGCAGAATACACAGGATAATAATTCGTAATACTTTCATGAAACTTCCCTATAAATAAATGAACCCTAGAGTCAAGCTCGAGGGTGATGCTCGTTGTGAATCTGCTTCAGTCTCTCTGTGGCAACGTGAGTATAAATTTGAGTGGTGGATAAGTCACTATGCCCAAGCAGCATTTGTACGACTCTGAGATCAGCGCCATAGTTCAACAAATGCGTCGCAAATGCGTGCCTTAAAACGTGCGGAGATAATTTTTCGGAATCGATACCTGCAATGGCGGCGTAATGCTTAATCCGGTGCCAAAAAGTCTGCCGAGTCATTTGCCTTGCTCTTTTACTTGGAAATACAACATCCGATGTATTTTGTCCAAGCAGCACGCCCCTACCTTGATTTATAAACATATCAATCCAATCTATGGCATTTTCTCCCATCGGGACTAGGCGTTCTTTACCGCCTTTACCAGTAATACGTACAACCCCCTGACGCAGGCTCATATTTTCCATCGTAAGGCTAACTAGTTCAGTGACTCGCAGCCCTGTCGCGTACAACAGCTCTAGCATCGCTTTATCTCGCAACTCCATAGGATCATTTGGATCAGGCGCTTCAAGCAACGCTTCTACCTGCTCCTCAGTCAGATCTTTTGGCAAACGCTGGGGAAGTTTTGGACTCACTAATAAAGCGGTCGGATCGTCGGCCCGAACTTTTTCGCGGTGCAAGTATTGGAACAAGCGACGAATGGCAGATAACATTCTTGCTCGGGAAGTTTGCTTATAGTCTTGGTCTGCAAGCCAAGTTTGGTACTCTTGCAAGCCAGATAAGCTAATAAAATCGAGACGGTAGTTGTTGCTCTCCATCCATTTCAATAGCTTAGTGATATCAGTACGATAAGACGCAACCGTGTTTTCTGACAGTCCTCGCTCCATCCACATGGTATCTAAAAACTGTTCGACTAACACTTGATCAGAAGACATCGTCGTTGTCACTTTAACCCTCGATATATTGCGTTGCTGAACCAAATTAAAAGCACACATTAACCCTGTTAGTGAATTGAAAAGCTTTGGTTGCAACTCCTTAAAATGAAGCTATCAGGTTAATGCACCTAAGCGCAGTAAGCTATAAAAATGTGTTTCTGTTCTCACAAAGGCTGCATCTATTAACAATAGTCGTTAGAATATGCCCCTCCTACAATTTTACATACGCGATAACCACAATGAAAATTGGCCTATTTTATGGTTCAACCACTTGCTACACAGAAATGACTGCTGAGAAAATTCGCGCTTTCATTGGTGAAGACTTGGTGGAGCTACACAATGTAAAAGAAACGCCTCTTGCATTAATGAACGACTATGATTTGCTGTTGGTTGGTATATCAACATGGGACTTTGGTGAAATCCAAGAAGACTGGAATGAGATCTGGGATACCATTAGCAAGGTTGATTTGTCGGGTAAAGTTGTTGCGTTGTTTGGTTTAGGTGACCAAGAAGGCTACGGAGAGTGGTATCTTGATGCTATGGGCCTTTTGCATGATGAGCTAGTGAAAGTTGGCGCGAAGCCAATCGGTTACTGGCCAAATCAAGGCTATGAATTTGACGACTCGAAGGCTCTTACCGAAGACAAAAGCCATTTCGTTGGCTTAGCTCTCGATGAAGATTCGCAATACGAACTTAGCGATGAGCGTATCGAAACGTGGTGCACTCAAGTTCTAACAGAGTACAACGACACGCTTTAAGCTCTGGCTTCTAGCTTCTAGCTTCTAGCTTCTAGCTTCTAGCTTCTAGCTAGTAATTCTCGATACTTCTGCCAATCAAACACCAGCCCCGGGTCTGACTTACGGCTTGGGGCAATGTATTGATGTCCCGCAATACGAGGTGGAGTGATATCAGGATAACGCTGCATAATTTTTTGACTCAACTCAGCAAGCGACTGATATTGCTCTTCGGTATAGGCAACGAAATCACTTCCTTCTAGCTCAATTCCAATCGAATAGTCATTGCACTTATCTCTTCCTGCAAAGCTCGACTGTCCTGCATGCCATGCTCTATCCATAAAAGAAACAAACTGCACCACTTCACCATTGCGTCGAATTAGACAGTGCGCAGACACTTTCATTTCATGAATAAAAGCAAAATAAGGATGTTCATTTGTATCGAGCTTGCCGGTAAAAAACTGCTCTATATAGTCGCCACTGAACTGGCCGGGCGGAAGGTTAATATTGTGAATCACAAGCAGTGAAACGTCTGCTATATCCTGACGTTTATCGAAGTGAGGAGAAGGTACCTTTTTGGCATCTTTAAGCCATCCGTCCTGATCGATCATATATGAACACTATTATTTCCAAACACTTAATGATATTAACCTCTTCTACGACAAAAGCGAATTTTACAGGTAAAGTTCATTGGCGTATGATTCGCAGCACAATTTCAACTAAACCAGCTAACTTGCGATGAAAAACCCACACAACAGCGCCGAACGCCTAGAATACTTAAAGCAGCAACTGCCATTAGAAATCTCTCGCTCTGTCTCTGATGCACTGAAAGAAGACCTAGGTGGAACATTGAATCCATCTGCTGACATCACCGCAAGTTTAATCCCTGCTGATAGCGTCAATGAAGCAACGATCATCACTCGTGAACATGGCGTATTTTGTGGCAAAGGTTGGGCTGATGAAGTGTTTAAGCAGCTAGGTGGTGAAGTCACTATTGAGTGGCAGGTAGAAGATGGCGACAAGGTAGAGCCAAACCAAACGCTATGTAAACTTAAAGGCCCATCAAGAGCACTGCTTACTGGCGAGCGCAATGCGATGAACTTCATCCAAACCCTGTCGGGCTGTGCTTCTCTAACGGCGACTTATGCTGAAAAGCTGGAAGACACTGACTGCCGGTTATTGGATACTCGCAAAACCATTCCTGGCCTGCGCAGTGCACTAAAATATGCCGTAGCGTGTGGTGGTGGCTTCAACCACCGTATTGGCGTATTTGATGCGTATCTAATCAAAGAAAATCACATCATCGCTTGTGGCGGAGTAGAAAAAGCAATTCAAACAGCAAAAGAGCTCAACCCTGGTAAGCCAGTTGAAGTTGAGACAGAAACGTTAGAGGAACTAAAACAAGCCATCGACGCTGGCGCAGATATCATCATGCTAGACAACTTTACCCTAGAGATGATGAAAGAAGCGGTAAAAATCAACGCAGGCAGATCAGCACTGGAAAATTCAGGCAATATCACGCTAGACACAATCCGAGAGTATGCACTGACTGGCGTAGATTACATTTCGGTTGGCGCACTCACTAAACATGTACGAGCAATGGATTTGTCAATGCGTTTGAAATAGCCCTCTTTCACCCAAGTAAGCTCAAGTTGCTTATTTGGGTGCCTTTCTCGACGTAATACCTAAAGGCTGTCGAAATAAACTGTAATGGCATTAAAATTAAGTATTAGCCTACCAGACTTGCCTCTTAAAATTACTGGGTTTCTCTCCACTTATCCAATGATAAAAATTTAAGCTTTCGTCAGTCCTAAATCGAATTTAGAAAGCGAAATGTACAATCCACTGTTTAAGTCCCAGCAAGGTTTCACCCTAATAGAATTAATGATCGTCGTAGCAATAATCGGCATCCTTTCATCAATCGCACTTCCGGCATACAAAGACTATGTAAAGAAAAGCGAAGTAGCCGCCGCAGTAGCGACAATGAGTGCCTTAATTGCCCCCGCAGAAATTTACTATCAAGAGGTGGGAGAAATCGGTGACTCAACGGACTTAGCAGATCTAGGTATATCATCAGACTCCAGTGCACTAGGCACTATTTCAGTCGCTAGCTCAAAACTGGTCTTCACTTTCAGTAAATACGAAAATAGTGCGATTACCTTAACACGTTCAGATAGTACTGGCTGGAGTTGCGCAGCATCAGGGGAAGCAGCAAACTTAGTCACTGGGTGCCTATAAACGTGAAAGATAATCCTTCTATATATTCAGCCAATAATAGTCACATTAAGAGTTCCATATCTGGGCCTTCGACAGCATTCTTCATCAATGAAGCTGATAACTCCCCTTCAGATGAGATGTTTAAAAAAACAATACTAGACGCACTTAGAGCCAAAACTTCAGATATTCATATTGAACCCTATGAGCACTTCTCTCGAATACGCTTTCGTTGTGATGGAATATTGGCTGAGTATCAAAGACCTAGTTTACCTTCTTACAAAAAGCTCATCGCGCATATAAAAGTACTCGCTGAGCTTGATATTTCAGAGCAAAGAAGACCCCAAGATGGCAGAGTTCAATTTCGAGAGGAAAGTACCCGTCAAGTCGACCTACGTGTCTCAACGTTACCCACTCAGTGGGGAGAAAAGCTCGTACTGAGAATACTTAAGAGCAGCAAAGAAAACCTAAAAGTTGAGCAACTTGGTATGAGTAAAAACCAACAAGCCCTATTCCTAAACACATTAAAAAAATCGCAAGGTCTTATCCTAATTACAGGGCCAACAGGAAGTGGAAAAACCATTTCTCTCTACGCTGCCTTGCAATACTTGAACAAACCAGAAGTCAATATTGCCAGCGCCGAAGATCCCATTGAAATCACCATTTCAGGAATCAACCAAGTTCAGGTTAAGCACAAGATTGATTTCACTTTTAGCCAAGCTCTCCGCGCCTTCCTTCGACAAGACCCTGATATCATTATGATAGGTGAAATTCGAGACAGCGAAACTGCGCGAATGACGGTGAAGGCTGCTCAAACTGGACACTTAGTTTTATCGACGCTACACACAAACTCAGCCGCTGAATCTCTTACCCGGCTTTTAAGTATGGGAGTTGAAGCGTACAATCTCGCCTCTTCAGTCTCTCTTATTGTTGCCCAGCGGTTAGTCAGAAAATTATGCCCGGCATGTAAGCTACCTCTACAAGATGCAACGCACATACCACTAAAATCAGATGTTAATGACGTCACCTTATATGAAGCCAATAGTTCGGGGTGCAAACATTGCAATAAAGGCTATTTGGGGCGATTAGCGATTTTTGAAGTCATATCAATGAGCGACAAGCTCACTGACATGATATTGAACGGCGCCTCTTCTCAGCAGATAGAACAGTATAGACAAGAACAAAATATACAATCTCTATACCAGTCGGCAGTTGAAGCCTTCTATATGGGAATAACCAGTTATCATGAAATAAAGCGAGTGCTTAGTATATAAACATTCACTTAATCCTATATGCTAAAACGTTACTACTGGACAGGGCTTGATAGAGAAGGAAAAGCGATATCAGGAGTGATAATGTCTTTGTCTGCAACTGAAGTTCGCTCGATACTACTTGAAGAAAAAATACGACTGCGTGATATGAAGTGTGGTCGAATATCTTTTGTTGACCGTAAAAAACACGCCCTCACCAGTAAAGATATCACCCTATTTACTCGGCAACTCGCAACCCTTCTATCGGCAGGACTTCCCATTATTAGCTGCTTAAAATTGGTAGCAAATCAATCGACAAAAGAAGAGTTAAGATCGTTAGCTTACTTGTTGAGATCGCAAATTGAATCAGGGGAAACCTTCACACAAGCACTATCCGTTCACCCTCACCATTTTGATCAACTGTATTTGTCACTAATAAGAGCTGGCGAAGAGTCTGGAAATTTGGAAAGCACTTTGCAAAAACTTGCTGAAAACCGAGAAAATATTGAGCAATTAAAAGGACAAATTCAGCAAGCGATGCTTTACCCACTTATTATGATCTGCTCCATTTTTGCCGTAAGCTACATCATGCTAACCATGGTAATCCCAGAGTTTGAGCTCATCTTTAATAGCATGAATACTGAACTGCCGTGGTTCACTCAAAAGGTAATTCAGCTTTCCAAGGTAGTACAGTCTGACGGAATCATTATCTTGGTATTGCTATCTGGTCTAATGATTTTACTCACCGCAGCAAAAAAACGTTCAGAGTTTTTGCAGTTAAAAGTGAGCCGCTGGATTTTGCGCTCCCCTGTAATGGGTCAAATTCTGATAAAAAATGCTCTTTCAAGGTTCGGACGCACTTTATCGACCAACTATAGAAGTGGGCTTCCCCTATTAGCCAATCTCACAATCTCAACCTCCACCATCAACAACCTATACTTGCAAAAAGCTGTTGAGCGAGCTCAGCGAAATATCCGACTTGGTATGCCTATTCATCAAGCACTAAGCAATGAGAAAGCTTTTCCAGAGCTAATGGTGCAAATGGTTATGATAGGAGAGCAATCAGGCAAACTTGATGAAATGCTTGAAAAGCTCGCCAACATATACGATGCAGAAGCGAGCAATAGCATCAATAGGTTAAGCACATTATTGGAACCGATACTTATTCTGTTATTAGGTATACTAATAGGTGGTTTAGTTATCGCAATGTATTTACCTATCTTTAACTTAACTAGTGTATTGGGCTAGTATAGTGCCTTCACTATACTCTGGTTATGGGACAATAGAGTTCTCTGTATGGACGCCATTTATTACTATCCTTGGATTTTTACAGCCTTTGCTACCGTTTTGGGGCTCATTATTGGTAGCTTTTTAAACGTCGTTATTGTTCGGCTACCTCAGATGATGGAACAAGAGTGGCGCGAGGAATGCGCAGAGTCTTTTCCTGAATACAAGATAGAACCAGTAAAAAAGCCAATCTCATTAAGTTCGCCTCGTTCATCTTGCCCTAAGTGTCATACTCAGATACGTATTATTGACAATATACCTGTACTAAGTTGGCTATGGTTAAGAGGTAAATGCCACCACTGTAAAGAGCCTATCAGTGTTCGATATCCATTTATTGAGCTTTTATCTGCGGCGCTTAGCTACGCAGTCGCATCGCATTTTGGCTTCAGCTATTACGCCATCGCGGTCATATTACTTACGTTTGCTCTAATCGCTGCCACTTTTATCGACTTCGATACATTACTCCTACCAGATCAAATTACGCTACCACTCATGTGGCTAGGCATTAGCTTGGCATTATTCCAAATTAGCCCCGTATCTCTTTATGACTCAGTATTAGGAGCTATTGCCGGTTATTTATCGCTATGGCTGCTGTATTGGGGATTTAAGCTGCTAACTGGTAAAGAAGGCATGGGCTATGGGGACTTTAAGCTTCTCGCAGCATTAGGGGCTTGGCTCGGCTGGCAATATCTTCCGATGGTAATTCTGCTCTCTTCATTAGTTGGATTAATTTTCGGACTTATACAAATTCGACTACAAAGCAAAGGTAAAAATAACGCTTTTCCATTTGGGCCATATCTGTCCATCGCAGGCTGGATTAGCATCATCTGGGGAGAACATATTGTTCGTTGGTATTTCGGTTTCGTTTTAGGGTGACAAAATGACCTTCGTAGTAGGATTAACAGGCGGTATCGCCAGCGGAAAAACCACAGTCGCCAACTTATTCAATGAACTCTACAACATTGATATCGTAGATGCTGATATTGTTGCACGTGAGGTTGTTGAGCGTGGCACCGAAGGCTTAAAAGCCATCGCGGAAAAGTTTGGCTCTGAAATATTGATGGCTGATGGTAGCTTAAACCGCAAGGCACTGCGAGAAAGGGTTTTCTCGAACTCAAGCGACAAAGAATGGCTAAACAACCTGTTGCATCCTATGATTCATCAGAGGATGTTAACAAATTTACATCAAGCTAAGTCAACCTATGTATTAATGGTTGCACCGCTACTGATTGAGAATAATTTGCAATCAATGGTAAGTCGTATCTTAGTAGTTGATACTGATAAGGAAATACAGATTAAGCGAACAATGGATAGAGATAAAGTATCTCGCACTCAAGCTGAAACCATTTTGGCAGCACAAGTGGATAGAGCAAATAGATTAAAGAATGCGGATGATGTGGTTATAAATAGTACAGATATAGATAAACTTTTGCCTCAAATCACAGAATTACATCAAAAGTATCTAGCAATTTGCGAGGAAAATCGGTGAGAATAAGATTTAAGGAACGAAAGGCTGATTAGATGAGCACGCACTATTTCGAACATCCATTAAACGAAAAAACTCGTATCTACCTGCGAGTGGAAGCTCTTCTTAGCCAATTAGACACCTCTTCTCAGTTTAAAGACGAGCTACAACATCTATTATTTTTTCGGTCACTATTTGATTTATTAGAAATTTTCGAGCAAATTCAGCTCAAAACAGAGCTAGCCAAAGACATTGAAAAGCAACGTATAACCTATAAAAGCTGGTTAGACGTTGACGGCGTCGATCAGGAGATGTTGCGAAGAATTTTAGACGAAGTAGCCACTGTACATAGTGAACTAATGTCCGCGGAGCGCTTTGGTCAATCACTAAAAGAGGATCGCTTCCTTAGCACCATTCGCCAAAGGTTTAACCTACCTGGTGGCGCCTGCTGTTTTGATTTGCCAGCTCTTCACCATTGGCTGCACCTTCCCAAGGATAAAATAAATCAAGACACCTCCGGTTGGGTCGGTACCTTGTTACCACTGTCCAATGCACTAAAACTGTGGTTGAAATTGGCACGGGAGACTGGGCGGTTTGAGGAGCAAGTGGCGGCTGCGGGCTTCTACCAAAGTGATGCCGAAGAGGCCAATATTTTACGTCTAAATATTCCTCTCAATTACGGTGTATATCCAATGATATCTGGACATAAAAATCGCTTTGCTATCAAATTCATCGAATTCCACTCTGGCCAAGCTTGTACGCAAGATATTCATTTTGAACTGGCCGTGTGTAGCTAATACCAGCAGCAGTGATTAAGTGTACAGAAAGTGATTGGGGCCGGTATAAGGTAAAATTCGATTTCCATAGCACCTCTGATATACTCTGGCATTATTTTCTGATTCGAATACATCATGAATAGCAAGTTAACAATAGTAAAATGCCCGCAATGCTCTACTGAAGTAGTTTGGGGTGAAGACAGCCCTTTTCGACCTTTTTGTAGCAAAAAATGCCAATTAATCGACTTTGGTGAATGGGCTGATGAAGAAAACTCTATTCCTGGTGCGCCAGATATGTCTGATGCAGACGGGTGGTCAGAAGAGCAGTATTGATACTCATTACTCTACTCAAAAAGTTAGTTACCAGATAAAACAAACGGAGCCGATTGGCTCCGTTTGTTTTTATGAGAACGCTAGTAATAGCATTACTTCTTAGCAAGCTTCTCTTTAATACGAGCAGACTTACCAGAACGCTCACGTAGGTAGTACAGCTTGGCACGACGTACTGCACCACGGCGTTTAACTTCAATGCTATCAACCATTGGAGAGTGAGTTTGGAACGTACGCTCAACACCTTCACCGTTAGAGATCTTACGAACGGTAAATGCAGAGTGTAGGCCACGGTTACGTACAGCGATTACAACGCCTTCAAAAGCCTGTAGACGCTCACGGTCACCTTCTTTTACCTTAACTTGCACAGCAACAGTGTCACCTGGTGCAAATTTTGGTAGGTCTTGTTTCATTTGCTCTTCTTCAAGAGCTTTGATGATGTTACTCATTTTCTAAATTCCTAGAATAAACTGATACTCAAATAAATTAGGTTACTTTGCGTTATGTTCTTTAATGAACTCAGCAAGTAATAGTTCCTGTTCGTCAGTCAGAGCTAGGTTTTCCAGGAGCTCTGGTCTTCTTAGCCAAGTTCGGCCCAGCGATTGCTTTAATCGCCAGTGACGAATGTCCTTGTGGTTTCCTGACTTCAGTACGCTGGGTACTTCCAATCCATCTAACACATCAGGACGCGTATAGTGAGGACAGTCTAATAAGCCATTAGCAAAAGAGTCTTCTTCTGCTGACGCCATATCACCAAGTACGCCCGGAACAAACCGTGATACTGTGTCGATTAACGTCATGGCAGGGATTTCTCCCCCTGTCATCACAAAGTCTCCAATTGACCATTCTTCGTCAACTTCAGACTGTATGATACGCTCATCTACCCCTTCGTAGCGGCCACAAATAAGAAGCAAGTTCTCATTGTTTGCCAGCTCTTCGACTCCTTGTTGGTCGAGTTTACGACCTTGAGGAGAAAGGTAAACAACCTTCGTCTTTCCCGGTGCTTTATCCTTGGCTGCATGGATAGCGTCGCGTAAAGGCTGAACCATCATTAACATGCCAGGGCCACCACCGTAAGGTCTATCATCGACAGTTCGATGTTTGTCGTGAGTGAAATCTCTAGGATTCCAAGTCTCTACCGACAAAAGACCTTTTTTAACCGCTTGACCTGTGACTCCATAGTCCGTAATCGAACGAAACATTTCAGGAAAAAGGCTAATTACGCCGATCCACATCGTTTTCTCGCTCCTACGGGGAGTTAAAATCCAGGATCCCAGTCAACTTCGATCCGTTGAGCTGTGCGATCAACTTTCTTGATCACTTGCTCTTCAAGGAACGGAATCAATCGTTCCTTTTGGCCAAAAGCATCTTTCAAGTTTGCCTTCACCACCAAAACGTCGTTGGAGCCAGTCTCTAATAGGTCAGTGACCTCACCAAGGTTATATCCCTTAGTGGTAACGACTTGCATACCAAATAACTCACGCCAGTAGAATTCATCTTCTGACAATTCCGGTAATGATGCTGGGTCTACTGCAATTTCAAAGTTAGTCAGTAAGTGCGCTTCTTCGCGTACTTCCAGACCTTCCAGTTTTACCACCATACCTTTGTTATGGCGCTTCCAACTTTCTACTTTGTACTCAACCCAATTGCCTTTTTGGTTAATAAACCAAGGGCTGTAATCAAAAATGCTCTCAGCATTGTCTGTAAAGGAAAAAACTTTGAGCCAGCCACGAATGCCATAGGTAGAACCAAATTTACCCATCACAATCTTGTCGTTTTGCTTACTCATCGCGTCTTTACCTTCCATCGACATTGCTAAATTACTATCTAGAATTAAGCCGCTTTTTGAGCGTCTTTAACTAGCTTAGCAACGCGGTCAGAAAGAGATGCGCCTAAACCAACCCAGTGGTTTACACGATCTAGGTCTAGACGTAGACCTTCTTCTTGACCAGTAGCAGTAGGGTTAAAGAAACCTACTTTCTCGATGAAACGGCCAGTTGCCGCGTTACGGCTGTCCGCTACTACGATTTGATAAAATGGACGCTTTTTAGCGCCATGACGTGCCAAACGAATGGTTACCATGTCGTCCTCTTTGCTTTCTCAAAAATAAAATTAACCCCAGAAGCCATCCAAAAAAACAGCTTGGGGTCTCGTGCCAAAATAAAGCCCCGGAATTTTACTCTTATTCCGGGGCATTGCAAGGTTTTTAGCTACTTTTTAGCCATTGTATTTCCACTCGATTTGCCAAAACGACGCTAACAGAATGAAAAATAACAAATGACTAGAATCTAGTGAAAATCAGCGATTAACGGCCAAATGGATTAAATCCACCGCCACCGCCCATTCCACCCATGCCGCCAGGGCCACCACCGCCCATCATGCCTTGCATATTTCTCATCATGTTGCGCATGCCACCTTTCTGCATCTTCTTCATCATTTTCTGCATCTGGGTGAACTGCTTAAGTAAGCGGTTTACATCTTGAACTTGCGTACCTGAACCCGCCGCAATCCTCTTCTTACGTGAACCTTTAATGAGCTCTGGGCGCTTACGCTCTTTCATTGTCATAGAGTTGATGATCGCTTCCATCTGTTTGAAAGCTTTGTCGTCAACATTATCTTTGACATTGCCAGGTAAGTTGCTCATTCCCGGGAGTTTATCCAACATCCCCATCATGCCGCCCATGTTCTGCATTTGGCCAAGCTGTTCGCGGAAATCTTCAAGGTCGAAACCTTTCTTTTCCTTAAACTTCTTCGCCATTTTTTCGGCTTTCTCTGTATCTACATTCTTTTGTAGATCTTCAATCAGAGAAAGCACATCACCCATGCCGAGAATACGTGAAGCAACACGATCTGGGTGGAACGCTTCTAACGCATCGGTTTTTTCACCAACACCTAAGAATTTGATTGGTTTACCCGTAATATGACGTACAGATAACGCAGCACCGCCGCGAGCATCACCATCAACTTTCGTTAAGACCACACCAGTAAGTGGGAGAGCGTCGCCGAAAGCTTTTGCAGTATTCGCCGCATCTTGACCCGTCATCGCATCGACAACAAACAGTGTTTCTACTGGATCGATAGCCGAGTGTAAGTCTTTAATTTCAGACATCATCTCTTCATCAATCGCAAGGCGACCTGCGGTATCGACAATCAGTACATCGAAAAACTGTTTCTTGGCATGATCGATAGCAGCATTGGCGATATCAATTGGCTTTTGATCAGCTGAAGATGGGAAAAAGTCCACTTCCAAATCTGCTGCCAATGTTTCTAGCTGCTTGATCGCAGCTGGGCGATACACGTCGGCAGAAACGACCAAGACTTTCTTTTTGTCTCTTTCTTTAAGTAGCTTAGAAAGCTTACCGACACTGGTAGTTTTACCTGCACCTTGTAAACCGGCCATTAAGATGACAGCAGGTGGCTGAGCAGCTAAGTCTAATTCTTCGTTCGACTCCCCCATCACCGCTTCAAGCTCAGCTTGAACGATCTTAATAAACTCTTGTCCCGGCGTTAAAGATTTAGAAACCTCAACACCAACGGCTCTTTCTTTTACTCGCTTGATAAAGTCACGTACGACAGGTAAAGCGACGTCTGCTTCTAGCAAAGCCATACGCACTTCACGTAGCGTATCTTTAATATTCTCTTCGGTCAGACGACCTTTACCGCTGATGTTCTTCAGCGTTTTGGATAATCGATCCGTTAAATTCTCAAACATAAGCTCTCTTCGCGAATTAGGCGATAATTTGTAGGAGTATACCTCAGCAATAGATATAGTCATACTTTAACAATAAAGTTGAACTAACATATCTTAGATTTGGATCAACATATGGCGTAGCTCAACAGCGTGTTACAAGGTATAATTCTTAACCAAGTTTATTAAAAATAACGAGAAAAATGGACGACTATATCGCTGTCATTGCAGCTTTGTTATATGTATTGGCTATCGCAACCATTGTTCCTGGCTTAGTGCATCAAACCGGTATCCGCACTCGCACTGTTTTCTTCAGCGCTGCTTTAGCGCTTGTATTCCATGCTTGGCTACTTAGTGATTTGATCTTTGATAATACCGGCCAAAATCTAAGCATGCTCAATGTCGCTTCTCTCATTAGCTTTATTACTGCACTGGTCATGAGTATTGCTATGCTAAGAACCAAGCTGTGGTTTATTTTGCCTGTCGTCTACAGTTTCTCGGCAATAAACTTAACCGCAGCAGCATTTGTTCCAAGCGTTTTCATGACGCACTTGCAACATGACCCACGCTTGCTCATTCATATAACATTCGCATTATTTTCATATTCAACTCTTACTATCGGAGCCTTGTACGCTTTGCAGTTAGCTTGGCTCGACTATAAGTTGAAAGCGAAAAAAACGATTGCTATTAACCCAAACCTACCTCCATTAATGATGGTAGAAAGGCAGCTTTTCAACATCATACTCATTGGTAATGTGTTACTGACTGGCACACTGATTACTGGTTTTTTCTTTGTCGAGGATATGTTCGCTCAAGGCAAAGCACATAAAGGCATATTGTCATTTGTCGCTTGGATTATTTATTCCATTCTGTTATGGGGACACTATCAGCGAGGGTGGAGAGGAAGAAAAGTGACTTGGTTTGCAGTTGCTGGCGCAACCTTATTAACACTAGCGTATTTCGGCAGTCGTTTTGTAAAGGAAATCATTCTGACCTAATCTTTTGAGATTATGTGCATTCAGCAGCACTTTCTTTTACAATGAAAATTCGCTATGTCTCAATCAGGCGTAGCGTAACAAACAGCTAAGTATTCAAGCAGGATATTACAAGGAAACCTCTAGCTTTGGAAGACATCTCAACGGGTATCTTATTTGCGCTTCTCGCGTGTTTCATCGTTATTTCAGCTTATTTTTCAGGTTCTGAGACAGGTATGATGTCGTTAAATCGATATCGACTTCGGCACCTCGCTAATAGCGGCCACAAAGGCGCAAAGCGCGTAGAAAAACTACTCAGCCGGCCAGATCGCCTTATTGGCCTCATTCTAATCGGCAACAACCTTGTTAATATCTTAGCGTCCGCTCTTGCAACCATTCTCGGGATGCGACTTTATGGCGATATTGGTGTAGCGATAGCGACAGGTGTACTCACCTTAGTCGTACTGGTTTTTGCTGAAGTGACACCAAAAACGCTCGCGGCACTCTACCCTGAACGTGTTTCATATATCAGTAGTGTGCTTCTTATTGTCTTGATGAAGCTGCTTTCACCCGTTGTTATCTTAATCAACTTTATTACCAATGGGTTTATTCGTCTCATTGGCCTTAAAGTCAAACATGGCGGTGACGATCACTTAAGCTCAGAAGAACTGAGAACAGTCGTAAACGAAGCCGGTAGCCTCATTCCTAGACGTCACCAAGACATGCTGATTTCTATTTTGGATTTAGAACATGTCACTGTGAACGATATTATGGTGCCGCGAAACGAAATCACAGGTATCGATATTAATGATGACTGGAAGTCTATTGTTAGGCAACTCACCCACTCCCCTCACGGACGAGCTGTTCTATATCGCGACCAAATCGATGAAGTGGTCGGCATGCTTCGGCTGCGTGAAGCCTATCGCTTGATGCTCGAGAAGAATGAGTTTAATAAAGAAACACTCCTACGCGCCGCTGACGAAGTGTACTTTATTCCAGAAAGCACACCACTCAATGTTCAATTGTTAAAATTCCAACGAAACAAAGAACGTATTGGCCTAATTGTTGACGAGTATGGCGATATCAACGGCCTTATTACGTTAGAAGATATTCTTGAAGAAATTGTTGGTGAGTTTACAACTTCAATAGCGCCAAGCCTCTCTGATGAAATTACCCCACAGGGCGATGGCAGCTTCCTCATCGAAGGCAGTGCAAACATCCGTGACATCAACAAAGGCTTGAAGTGGAAATTACCTACAGATGGTCCTAGAACGCTCAATGGCTTAATTTTGGAACACCTAGAAGACATTCCCGAAAGTCATGTCAGTGTGCAAATAGCGGAGCACCGCATGGAAATTGTCGACTTGGAAGAAAACCGTATAAAAATGGTTAAAGTTTTTCCTAAAAAGTCTTAGCTATCCCAGAATGGCTAGAGCTCATTGCTTTAAATAAGTTTATTCAAATTGGCCTAATATATATTAGGCCAATTTTACTTTATATACTTATACATTCATTAAATAAGATCCGCTTATTTATTTAATACCATCTACATAACTCGGTATAATTAACCAAGTCAAAACTATTAACTGAACATTATATTTCCAATGAAAGTTTTATGTGAAACTGGAATAAATCAAAAGACTTTAGTTATAAATAATAAAAATCAACAGGTTAGGACAATCCTAGTTTGATAATATTAACCATATGGTTAATATTCTAAATAATAATTAACACAAACTAGGTCACTATATATGCCTTCATCTGATTATCCAAACACGCTGAGGTGTGCCGCAATAACTTGGAATACTGACAGCCAAAGCATGTTTTTTATGCCAACAGAAACTATAAAGCAACTTGCAACTAAAATCGTTTTAGAAGGGAATTCTCCTCACATTGTAATGATAAGCTTACAAGAAGCAAAACACCAAAGAATTAATGGGGGCTTCCTATCGAAAAGGGTTGTCAAATCAATATCATATATTCCTGACAACAACCATACTATTAAAGAAGTAGAAATAGACCCTAGTAGAATTAGCAGTAGCAAAAAAGGTATAGGTTATAAAACTAAATCAAGTGAGTATGTTAGGGGATTGTCTGGAACAAACCTTAAACGCTTAACCATACGTCACAATTTCATAACCCTAGAAATATTTATCCGCCGGGATTTATTCTCTCACGTAAAAGTCGTTGGATCAGGAACTTACAGACACGGCAAGTCTAGTAAAGGAGGCTGCTACGCTGTTATTGAGATACAAAATAAAATAAAGCTTGGCGTTATTGGGTGCCACCTCGAGTCATTCGATAAGGAAGGTGCAGATCCAAGAAATAAAGAAATTAATGCGCTATGTACCAGGGTAAAACGTATAGGAGGGCAAGATGTTCCCATTGTATTCATGGGGGATTTAAACTTTCGCCTTAACAATGGAAGTAACCATAATTCAGCAGAGCTAATAAAGGATGAGGTAATAGGCGGGCGCAAAAGTTCTGAATCATTGATTGAACAGTATGACCCTGTGAGTAAAGGAATTGTCTCTGCGTTTAACACACATCATATTATTTTTGATGCCTTAAATCATTTTACATACCACCAAAAAGATAAACACGGCAAAACGAAACTAAAGAAGAGCAGGTTTAGCCCAGATGTCGGAGCACTAGACAATATTGGTTTTTATGATGACCTTGCATTTAATTCGAATAACGAAATATACAGATTTGAACCTAAGCCTGCTTCACCAATGGTAGACGTTAAAGGTAGCGACCACTTTCCTGTGTTTAGAAGTTTTAATTTAAACCTTAGAGAAGATCGAGGCTTTGAAAGGCCATCATATCCTAGAATTAGATATGTAAACAAAGGAACGAACGAAAGCACGAGATGGGTATCTCCTGCCCGTGATTAACCAGAAATCTGAGCAAAAGGCTACAAGGACGTCCTGCTAGTCAAGCTAAAGTTATGCTCCTGTTTAGAATATAAAGTAAATGGAAGAGTTGATATACCCTGTACTCTTCCAACAAGAAACAGATTTAAGAAGCCAACCCGTCTAGGTCCACCTCATCAAATACACCTCTATCGGCATCCTGTATTTCCAACAACGATAGTTTATTTGACTCAGCAATCCTTTATCTAAAACAAACCTAGTTGGCAAATGCGTCTAATTATCCACCTCGGTGAATTTTTTAATTTTTGTTATTAAGGAGATTATAAATACCAGAATAGCTATAGCTTTGGGGAATAAATAAAAGAAATCTAGGTATAAATATTAAAAATCAATAAGTTAAAATATTCCAAATTTGAGTAATATAATCCAATGATAAATAATAGGCATGCCGCTCAAATAAAAACATATAATAAGGAAATAACTTTATGCCTAGTAAAAGAACCACTTTGCGCTGCGCTGCATTAACTTGGAATACCGACAGTACGAAGATTTCGGACAAATCGATAAAGTTTCTAGCAAAAGAGATAGCAGAAATGGGTGCTAACCCTCATATCCTGATGATCAGCCTACAAGAGTCTGTAAAAAATAACTCCGGGAATTATGTATCTCAAGATATCGCAAAATCAATACTCTATCGTGTCGTAGGCCCTAATACACTTCAGGCACGAATAAACCCTTCAAGAACTCGCAAGATTCGCAGAGATGAATTAGGTTATCAACAGATCGTTGGTCATAACTTACGAGGTCTTTCTGGTAACCATAACAACTCAATTACACTTCATATCTTCGTACGTGATGATATCTATCGTAAAAATATGATAGAAAATTTCCATTCAGGAACATGTCGAGACACCTTTGGCGCTCCATGGAAAGGAGGATGCTACGCCGTTTTAAAAATATTAGGAAAGTACCGATTAGATGTCATTGGCTCACACCTTGATTCTTATGATAGTGGTAGCGGAGGAACAAACTCTAGGGATACAGAAATTACCGCGTTACTAGACTCAGTTGGTTTCGAGAAATCTGCTCCACTCATTTTCATGGGAGACTTAAACGCTCGACTCAGCTTAAGAAACGAGATACGCAGGCCTCAATTAGAAAGATTCCGTGACAACCTTACCAATGGTACAGATGGGAATATCGCTCGAGAGGAAGCTTGGTTTATCAGTGAACATGATCCCCTATCAAATGGCTGGGTCGAGGCCTTTGAAGAAAATGGTATAACATTTAAGCCACTTCAAAATTATACCTATAGACAAATGAAGCATGGAAAGATCCATTTAAAAACCAGCCGTAATAGCCCTGACGTCGGCGCATTAGACAATATAGGCTTCTTTGATGACACTCAAACAAAAATTAGATTTACTCAACGCGGTGCATTGGCAGTTTTCAACTCACATCAAGTCGAAGAAAGCGATCACAGGCCAGTTTTACGCTGTTTTGATTATAATGCTGGTGAGTCGATCATCATCAATTCTCAGCAACAGGATAGATTTCGCCGAAATGGTATGAAGATTGTTGCTCAAAGAGTAGTCGAACAGCAAATAGACTAAGCGGGCTTACCGAAAGGCACCTTGAGATATTCAAGGTGTATTCCATTAAAAATCCCCTCAAGTGAGGGGATTTTTTTAAAGATAAAACACTTCAGGGCATTCCTGTTCAGGAGGCTCACTCATAGTTCCAAACGGCGTTAATAACGGATAACTATCTAAATCCGACAAATCCACTTTCTTGTTAACGTAGAAATTAACGTACTCAAGAAATGAGCGGTTTCCTACATTGACACATTGAAATTGTATTTTATTTAACGTGTTAAACTCTCGGTTAAAAAACTTCCTCATCTGAGTGAGTGTAACCGTCGTTTTCCGGTTCCCTTGAATAAACGAAGATACATCAGGGTTGTTGATATATTTCGTTAAGGCCACCGCTTTGGAGAAGTAACCATTAGCATCATAAGTGCTGCTATTACACGTCCCCCACTTCAACCAAGCATGTCTTTGCTGATATACCTTAGTTTGAGGCATCACATCATTGAGAGACTGTTTAGTCGCAGTCGTCAGAGATGGAACGGGTTTCAATTTTTGCCACTGACCTTGACGGTCTAACGTCATCTCTTTAGCACTAATATCTTTACTGCAGTATTGGTATTTATACCTTTTCTCCTGATCTCGTGACGGAACGAATTCACTTAACGCCAGCAAAGGGGAGTTTTTGAGTAC
Organism: Vibrio sp. A37; assembly: GCF_059777565.1. Taxonomy (NCBI): domain Bacteria; kingdom Pseudomonadati; phylum Pseudomonadota; class Gammaproteobacteria; order Vibrionales; family Vibrionaceae; genus Vibrio; species Vibrio sp. A37. Next base: position 297,348 of record NZ_JBLNLI010000006.1, read on the forward strand.
TGAAGTTCGACATGCAGGGCTTGACTTGTTTTTTAAGCAGTAGACTGGCTGAAGCACCAAAGACAATTTGTAATAGTCAAATTGTCCAGGTTCAGGCGTTACCCAATCTCTGTACTGAGGTGAAGTCGTATGATGAGCAAACGCACTGGTCGATAAAAACAACATTGCAGTCGCTGCTAGAACAGTTAACCGTTTCATTGAGGTCACCTTTAGCATTGGTTGAAAACTCTGCCCAACGCTTACAAATATCGAGTTAAAAACATAAACAGCGAGCCAACTGACAAAATATTAATGCCAGCAAGCACAAAAAATAGAATCCAAGTAAGCTTCTTCTGCTTCGCTAACTGCTTAGAAAGTTTATATTCTGACTGTTTAATTTGACTAATCATCTGCGACTGATTCTCCTTGCGCTCCCCACCAGAGCGGCCACCTGAGCCAATAGCTTGGTTCTGAACAATTCTATTTAACTCTTTAGACATTGAATCGCGCAGTACATCAATTTTTGCATCTGAGCGACGATATAACTCTTCAATTTTCGCATCTGCTCTTCTCGCGAGTTCTCCCGTCATTCGAAGAGACTCTTTGTAGCGTCTGTCAGCATGTTCATAAACATCGTCGACTGAGTGTATTAACTCTTTCTTTTCCATCATTACACCTTTACTTCGTATTCGGGAGACAGCAGTAATGTGCTAGATTCCGTCAAGCTCGATGACGTCAAACTATCTGGCACCAAATATTTCACTACTATCGGGGTAATTTGTTTAAACGACTTAACTGCATGGTCGTTTTCAATTTCTTCAACAACAGTATTAATCACTGTCTGATTGTAATTTTGTAGATAAATGACAATCTCTAATACCTTGCATGTATGGATTTTTTCTCCATGCAGGTAACATCCACCTAAGGTTGAGTTTTCATCTAACTGATATTCTATTGAGCTAGTCGAATGCTGAGACTCTACGATATTGGTTGAGATATCTAAATGTGAGTATTTGTTTTGCAGTAGCCACTGCAATATTGCAACAGTAGGGCCTTTGGTCGCCATCAGATCATGAATGTAGTTAAAACAACTTACATTATTTAACTGATAATAAATGCCATAAAAATAATGGTGAAGCAGTACCGAAATTCCAGAACGCAAAATCTCACTTAACTCTTCGCCATCGTTATATTGCAGATAAAAGTAGTAATCATTTAAATGGTAAAAAGTCGCAACTTTCGAGATGTTCACATACAAGGTCAACTGCGCATAGTTGTGCGTACAGTGAGAAATGATGATGTTCTCGGGCGTCAGAGAAAAAACCGGACGAAACTTAACCAACTTAGGTTCAATTTGATAAGATTGCACAATCGCTAGAGCTGCTTTCACACTCAGTTGTTTCTTGTGTTTCTTAATAAAGTCTGAACATTCCGCAATCATAAGCGAGCTTATCTATAATAAATCAAATACTTGTAGTTTTGATTAGCTTCATTTGCTTCAAACATCATGTTCTTCTCTTTCAAAATCGCATCAAGCTCAAACCCAGGTAAGATTTTGTATACTTTGGCATCTCTAATCGTAGAAAGCTGATGCACACCAGTATCAGGCAGTGCCTCTAGAGCTGCGCCAGACAGAGACATTTGATTGATATGTTGATTTCGAGAAATACTGGAAAGCTTGATTTGGCTGAGAGACAAATGAGGCTGCTCTGAATCTGTTTTTTGAATAACCAACAGGTGCTCTTTCGCCTGAATGATCTCAACTGGCAAATCGGTAGCAATAAAGCTATCACCAGTCTGCATAATCTCCACAAAGTTTTTCTTAACTGGAATGCTAAGAATCTGATAAAAGCTATTGAGTAGCTGCTCGAAGCTAACAATTGGAGCTTGATGCAAATATAAACTCACCTCGCTTCTTTCTTGCTCAGAAGACTTAGCCAGCTCAAGAAGTAGGTATAACTGTCTCATCACCTCGAATAAGTTATACGGGTGCACATGTTGTGGGCATGCGTCAATTTCAGCAAGAATGTGTTGCAAATTTCTGTGCGCTAACATCAAGTTAACCATCAAGCTTTCGCCAACAATTTCACTATCGAGCAAATGCTTTACCGAGGAATACACTTTCTTGGTGCTATTCACGACTTGATCCAAAATGTGAGATGCACAAGAGAGTAAAGGAGGAGACTCAGAACCGATTTGCCACACACCATCGATGTTATTCAGGTGCATGATTTTCACCGAGCTCAACGCTTCAGGTTGATACTCGTCAGATAAAAAGTACTCTGATCGGCACGCTTCAATCTTGCCTTCTAAAAATGCAGACTCTGTTCGATTCAAATAGACAGGTATTGAAGCTTTCCCTATCGATTCAAGATCTAGAGAAACATTATGTGTATAAGAGTCAAAGAAGCCAAAGTACTTATCTTTAAAATAAACTTGGCACTGATTAACTTTTAATTCACCTAGACTAAGTAAGTTCAGATCTAGATACAGTTGGCTAATTCCATAGCTAACATTAAATGGCAAATAGGTTGCTTCAGAAACGGCTTGTTGAGCCATTTTGTCTTGTTGCACAAAATGATTTGCGGTAAGTAAAGAGCCGGGTTGCCAGTTAACACGATTAGCCATAATTTAGACAAAACTTAATGTTTAGTAGGTGAACAAAGTGGGCCATGATGATTTACCATGGCCTATTGACTTAACGCTCTCTAAAAAGCGTATTGAAACACAAATTCGTCAATGTTGATTAACGCATACTGGCCTCTTTCCATGCTCGATGCATGGACAACATCAAAGGCCGGTATTTTCAAGCTAGAACGATCAATTCTAAAGTTATATCCCGAAATAGGAGCTAACTCATAATTGTCCGTCGATCCGCCCATAAAGTTGGCTTCACCAATAATAAGCTCAAACAAAGTATCACTGGCTGGAATCAATTCAAGGCCAAACGGTGGCTGCATTGCTGGAGCCCATACTCCATCACTTTTTAGCTCCTGTTTAGAGTTCCAGTTGCCAAATTTAATGGTTCTATCGACCTGCTCTCCTGAACGAACTGAATCAATGGCTTTTTCTAGCTCTTTACGTAACTCCATATTCATTGGACAGCGAATCGTAAAGCTTAAGTTTGCTGTCCTATCTGGGTCACAAAGGTGAAACTCTGTTAAAGTACAAGCTGCGGTTGGTGAAGTCACTGTCGTCGCATCCTCTCCGCCGTCAATAGCAAACAATACCTTAGGAATTTTTACTCCTAATATGGTACAAGAATCGCAAAAAATTCTTGGCTGCTCATGTTGACCAAAAGAAGATGTATCGCCTGTAGAAAAAGCTAGTGGCTCTCTGTCGAGCACTACAGAGCGATATATTAAAGGTCTAATTGCTGTCATTATATTACCTTTAAAGACCGAGTATTATTCACCGTCGCCGTCTTCACTCTCTGCTGCTGCAAATAGACTTGGATCTAAGCGAGTATCAACTTTTAGTGTTGTATCCATACCTTCAAATTGAATATGTGGCAACACACTGATGCTACACTTATACCAACCTGCTTTTCCTGGAATTTGTGTTACTTCAATCTCAGCTGTTCTGAACGGATATCTTGCCATTTCTAGAGAAGTTGGCTGAGAAATCGTCGTAACGTAACGGTTAATCCAGTTGTTCAGCAAATCACGAATACTTTCAGTCGTTGCAAATCCACCAATCTTGTCGCGAATAACACTTTTCACGTAGTGTGAAATACGAGATACGCACAAGGTGTAAGACAGGTTCGCAACCAGCTGAGAGTTCATTGAATCGAAGTTGTCGACAAACTCTTCTACTTTCTTAACTGAGTTCACGCTAAAGAAGCAGCAGTTTGACGTTCCTTTTTCTTCGATCGCAGGAATAAGGCCAATTTTAGATAGCGATAGTTCCATGAAATCTGGGAAAGAGATGTTCAATGCTGAGCGATATTCATCAAAGCCACGAACGTTATAAACTGGGCGAATTAGATTCTCTACATAACCACCGTTTTCAGGTCCACGAAGGTATTGGAACCAACCCGTTTTACCAAATGAACGCATAATGTTCTTAGTGAACAATAACGATGCAGGGCCCCATTGGTAAGAATCGTTCGACTCGTAGCTTGTTACTTCTTCAACGAAGCCACTCATATTACGTTCTTGAACTGGGTTATTCGCTGGGTGATATGGCTGTCTTAAAATGAAGTCGCCAATAGTCAAACCAATATAAGCTGCGTGGTCTGTCTTACGGAATGCGTTCCAGTCACGATACCTTGGGTGTTCTAGTAGAGTCTCGAAACTCTTGATTTGCTTAACTTCATCAATTGAGTTAACACCAAAGAATCTAGGGTTAATTGAAGCAATAAACGGAGCGTGAGTAGATTCTGCAATCATACCCATACCTGTCAACCAAGTAATATCGTCCATGGTATTTTCAAAGTCGTACAGGCCAGTAATCATACCGTACGGTTCACCACCATACTGATCATACTCAGCTACATAGACTTTCTTAAACATTTCACTACTAGAAATGTCGTACATGTTACGTTCGAAATCATACTGAAGCTCTTCTTTCTTAACATCTAAAAGTGTCACTTCAATGTTGTCATACTCGTCTTTAACCAGCTCTTCTAGCTTCAACCACTGATTTTCAAGGTAGCGGAACTCAGGGTGCTTAAGAATGCTGTTGACTTGCTCTTCCACAACTTGATTGATACGCTCAATTGCATGCTGAACGTAAGACTTGTTGTAGTTAATGATCTCATCATTGTTTGCCAGTACCATCGCCAATGCAGCGATGTTACGAGAATAATAATCTTCGTAGATTTCATCCACTGAAGTAAAGTCATCAGTGATATCAATGTCAATTTTTGCAAGACTGTTTTTTTGCTCTTGCTGAGTGCCGCCAAATAGCTGAACTATGCTATGTAGACAACTGTTCTCTTCAACTGTAATGGTTTCTGTCATCTTAATATCCTGAAAATCAAGCGTCGGTAGAGTCAGAGTTTTTCTGCTCAGCATCTTCGTCGCTATTAATTACTTCTGCTGTTGAGTCAATTACACCCTCAGTTTTTTTAATTAGGGAGTAGTTGTCTAATTGCGGAATACTTTCTTTCAATGCCTGCAATTGAGCTTTATCAGAAAATATTTTATCTATAGTTTTCTTCAAAGTACGATTATTATCGATATCTTTTTCAAAACCTGACAACATTTCTTTTAATTGAAGCAAAGCATTTATTTCTGGAATTTTCTTCGCTAAATTTTCAGGTTTAAAATCTTTCATTGAATTTAAGTCAAAATTTAAATTCAGCATTGGTGACTTAGATGGATTAATACTATTTGGCACAGATATATCTAAAGATATGCCCATATCTCTCAAAGAAGAATTAATACCATGTTTTAAAGTTCGGACTTCTCGCTCTTCAAATGGCACCTTCGCATCTTTTGACTTCCCTGCTGAGAAATCACCTAGAACCATCGCTCTATAAGGAAGCTCTTTCTTCTTTTTTTCACCTTCCACTCTAGTGTCATACTGAATCATTAACCTAGACTTGGGAAGTTTCTGATTGATAGCCATCAATTACCTCTTTAGTATGCTTATTTTATTTAAGCAACAAACATCCACAAAAAACATGACGAAATTATATTCAATGGACAATTAAATAAAACCGAATAACTGGAATATATCACATCAATTTGCGAATAAATGATCTACAAACAGAGGTGAATAGAACCACATTCTATAGAGTGTATGGTTAAGCCTCGGTTATCAATCTAGATATAATTTTTATTCCACTTTTTTTAAATACCAGTACTTGTTTCTGTGTATATTGAATGATATTTTATTTTTAAGGCAGCTGCAGCATTAGTTTTTGGGTTTTGTTATCAGAATGATAAGAAACCATCAGGCTATGCTTTTTTATATAGAAAACTATTTGAATAGTAAATTTATATCATATTTAGAAAACCACTCTTATGGCTAACGCAGATAATATTAACACACAAATAGAAAGTAAATTTGGCTCTATAAATAAAAGTACAAAACTTTCTGTTTCGTCTTTTGTTGAGTTTACTAATTCTTTATACAAGATTATTACCACTCAGCCAATTAGCGACATTAATATTAGCAATATTAAAATCATAGTATTATTAAGTCAAAAGATAGATGATTTAATTGATAATTCTAGTAATGGTCCTGAGTTACTTCAGTGCCAATCTTGGAAGCAATGTTTAGATATTCTTACTAATACAGTTTTATATGCATATAATACCGTTAGCTTTACTACGTATTACAATCAACTCGTCACTTTAAATATTCTAGCAGAGCTCTCTAATGCTACAGACAAAAAAGTGATTCAAACGTTAATTGGCTCATTAGAAAAAGAGTGCACACAATCTACGCTACTTTCATTAGAAGGCAAAAACTCACTTACGTTTAAGAGGTTGCTGACCAAATCTCTAAACATGTTGCGCGCTACAGGTCGAACAAATGCTGAATATTTAAAGTTGTCTAAGCTCGTTGAGGAAAAGATAAAGACAACAATAGGATATGACCCAGTTTTAATCGATCAAGAATTTTGGCTAGAGTTAAACACGTTAAGCGACTCCTTTGAAAGACAAACGATTGATATCGATACCGCTCCTGATCAGAACAAGATTGAACAATCTCGCTTTCAAGGCTTAATGCTAAACAGTTATCATATCAAAGAATTAAAGCTAAATTTGGAATGTCACCGCTTTAGTGGTAGCGCTGAATTTGAATTGGGATTTGATAGAGAGCCGAATCCCGATGCGTATAAGTGGTTATACTGCGGAGAGCCTGTTGCAGTTAGAGTGCTCATCAAAAGAACGTATTGTTTTGAAGACCCAGATTCTACAGACGCTGATGGCGCTGAAGATAACTTTGAAACAGAGATTGAGCTACTCGGTGTCGCTCATCTTACAGAGACATCTTCAATACACTATGATAATCCGATCACCAACACTGATGAAGAAAATGACCGCGAGATCATCAACTCGGTTGTGCCTACCTTCTCGATAGAATTTTCAGATCCTCTCACACTCTGGAAAAACCATAAGCCAAACTATCTTGCTAGTAATCAAACGTACGCTCAAATTATTGATGATAATTTATTCTTTCAATCTTTAGCGTCCATAGATTACCAACAATCTCAGATTTTAGCTAAAGCTCATATTCAACTAGCAATCTTCTCTGAAGGCCGCAGCTTCTACGATGTTATATTCGAGATATTCGACCAATACAACTTGTATCTCATCTATGACTACAAAACCAGTATTGAGCAAGGAACGTCATGCTACGTATTACTGGATAAGCTAAGCAGTGATTACAGCGGGCAATCGAAAGAAGAATTAAGCCTCAATGGCGATGATTTATCTCAGTTACAATCCATTGAAGCCCGTCAACCTAAAACTTGGTCACAGCAATCGAGTTACTTGAACTTAAGCTTGGAACAAAATAGCGTAACTGCAATTAGCACCACCGCAACTCAATTCCAAAATATGAAGCATCATAAGTTGGATTTTGAAAGTGACAGTAAGATAAAAGCTAACCAATACCAAAATTTAGATGATCGTTTTACGAGACTAGCGAGTCTATCAAGCTCCTATCATTTAACGTTAAAAGCTCTCATGCCGAATGTAGAGGTTTATCCAAATTATTTTTATTACTCACTGGATAGCCAGCAATGGGAAAGTACGATTGCGAATTTAAGCAGCAATATACAGTTTAGACAAATTACCATGCACTTCGTACAAACGGTCGCGGTCCAGAAACGTGTGAGGCAGCAGATCGACTTAACGTCTTGGGAAGCAGAAGATAAGAGTGAAGAAATTCACTATGAAAAAATTCAATCAATCGAATTAGAAAGAGGCATAAGTCATGCAATGAAGGCGACATACCTTTGGCATGATCAGGGCTCTACGGTAAATGCTCTATCCAGTTATGTTCCTTCTATGCCTATCGAAGTTCCTGCGCAAGTGGTAACGGCCGAAACAGTCGATGAGAAGGTCCGTTATGGTTATAAATTCTTCAAAGGCCAGTCAGATGCTGAAAGCAGCTACGCTGACAATAGCCAATCTCAAAGTGACGAATTTTCAATCAGCGGCTTGTCTGAAAACGCCCTCACCTATGCAGTAAAACTCCCTGCACCTTTGTTTCCAAATGGGAGTCCTCCGCTGTTTTATTTGCCTGCTTCGGCACGGATTCAATCAAAAGCGAGTTTTAACCCTTTAAGAAATGGTGACAAAGTTATCGTCACTTTCTACAACCCTGAAAGAATGATGATTAGCGATTCTGAGGGCACTTCCGTATTGAATACGAAAACAGCATCTGAGCAGATGGTGCAAACCTCTCGATACGGAGCCCAGCAAGAGTGTGAAATTACCTGCACTCAAGACTCAGAAGGACAAAACTTCCTCCTTCAACAAACCAACCCTGATGATGCTGGTAGTAACAGCATCTCGTTTAGTAGTGATAACGGCAATGGCCTAATCCTCACTTTTAGTGACGGAAAGGAATAAACCAATGATGAAATTGTTAACCGGAAAATACGGCGCTGCTGCATTTGGCATGATTGGTCTTGCCGCTGCATTCGTGATTTTCCTACTTATATTTAAACTTTATAAGCGACACAAAAGTAAGCTTGCAGCTGCAAATAAAGCACTCGGGAAAGTTCGTCCGAGCAAGAGTGATGTGACTAACAATGTCAAACAAATAAAAGCGCGCCTAGAAGAACAGCCTGCGCCGGCTTTTATTTATTTGCATGATGGCTCAACTGATGCCGCTCTTGAGCATATCTTCCAATACTTAGATAAAAATAGCTGTGACGTTTATTTTGATGATCCACTTCAACCTATGGTTGTCGGGGAGCAGCAAGTCTTATTGTTGGCCCAGTTTAGTAACCTAGCAAAACTTGATATTAGCCGTTTGAATTTGTTGTTAAACAAACTATTTAAAAAGGGTGTCATTCAATTACCTAAGGTCACTGTGCACTTAAAACAGAAACCTATCGATCCTGGTCTTTCTGCTTCCATGCTTAGATTCCTACCACGAATTAATCTGTTGGCTAAACAAAATTATCAAGTCCATTTCTTAAGTGACAATGCACCGATCCAAGGCTCGTTGTCGCATCTATTAAACCTTGATACATCAGCACCTTATATCGATTTCAGTCGTTGCCATAACTCTGAAGAACTAGCGCACTCAGCCAAAGAGCATTTTCAGAGCTTACACAACCAGTTCTCATCCTTCATGACAACGGAGTCTATCGACGGAAGCACACTGTCTAAAGCAATGGGTGCCTCCCAATATTTGGAAAAGTACTACAAACAGATAGAAAATGTCATTGCAGGACTTGTGGATCCTGAGCAGCTTCAAAATAGGCCCCAAAGGCTAACGCTTAGCTACGGCATTGACCCAAGTAACCTTCGAGATCAATTTTTCTATTCCGGCACTAATAAAGCCGGAAAAAGTATTTCTGCCAAACATGTTTTTGTTAGTGGTATCTGTTTGCTTTCTTTCGCTGTCAGTGCAGGTTTGATCTATAACGGTTTACAAAAAACAAAACTGGATGACGCTATCGTCCAAGCAGCGCCTTTTGTGCCGCCATCCATTCCTTTGGCAACTGCAGAACAAAACTATCAACGTTGGGCGAATTTGTATCATAGTCAACTATTGTTTGGTAACTATTACCCGCACACGTTGGAGAAAACATTGAGCCAGCAATATGCCAGCTATCTGCTTTCTCACTTAAATACTCAATATCAAAACACTGTAGATCCGCTCAATCGAGCACTGTATCTAATGATCTTTGCCGCTGGACATGATGCAAAAATTCAAACCGAGTTAAGCAAGTATCAAAGTCTGATCACACAAATTACTGGTTTTTCCAGTCAACAGCTTCAGCTGGTGTATCAATATGCTAAGCAGCCAGTTAATCAAATCAGCACCCTAGGTTTGAACGGAAGCCAAATAGATAACCAACTGGAAGTTTCCAATACATTAATGACGAACGTTATGCCGTCTGACCAAGTGTTGGGACAATTGTTTAGTAATATCCAACTGAACATTACCAATGATCAACTGTTGCAAATCTTGACTCAAAGCGTTGTCATGCAACAAAAACTAAGTGTATTGCACGACTCAATCCCTCAGGCATTAGCATCTGTTTACCAAAGCAGAGATGATATTTCTAGCTACTTAGGGCAAATCGCAGATCACTTCCCAAGTTCGAAGCGCATGAGCTTTAGCGACTTAAATAGTGCTTTGACTAATTTGCAAAATATCATTCCTCAACACGTCCCTGAGATCACTGGATTTGACACCTTGGTTGGCGCTGTTTCTAGCTACAATGAGAAAATCAATACTTATTTGAAAGAGCAAACGCAGCTAGATCCACAAGAAGGCCGACGTATCCACCAAGTGTTACTGGAAGCTGAACTTAATACTGTTCTTGCTAAGATCATGAACTCGAGCGACAACGATCTTACTCTATTAAGCCGCCAGAACTACTACAACTACACCTACAAAACAGTCTTTTCGAGAAACGTAACTCAAGTGTCTCTGGTGTATTCTAAGTCAGTACTACTTAAAACCGTACTGCCTCTTATTGAGCAATACAAAGCGTTAACACAAACGTTCACTCAGTTAAATATTCATCACGATGCTTTTAACTACATTGAGTCTCAAGCATTGCGTCGCTACAGTGACAATTACGTGCTAATGCTAAACAAACTGTTGAAAAATGCACTACCCCACCAAGTGTCTTTGGATAACTTGCACCTGTTCTTGATGGATCTCACTTATGACGACACCCCACTGTCGAATATGCTGCAATACATCACAAAGAATACGACGTTTGATAAAAACCAGATTACTCAGCTAGAGCTACAGCAGATCCCTCAACAATTTGCTCAGCTAAATGAGTTTATTCAGTCTAAAGATTACAAAGACTATCAAAATATCATTTCTTCTATTAGCAATAGCTTGTACAACAAGAGCCCTGCAACTTATCAAGCACTTTATATGCAGCTAAAACCGGGCACTCCTGATTCTCTGATGGACAAGCTGAACCAGATTTCTTCTAGTCAAAGCAACCCTGACGTTTATCAATTGTTGAACTTCCCTGTGACCATTGTGCGTCAAACCGTTGCCGACTATTTAATAGAGCAACTTACCTCTCAATGGCAACAGCAGATCACGACGAAAGTGATGTATATTGAAAATGGCTTCCCACTCAATATGCATGCAAGTTACAAACTCAATGGCCAACAACTCACTGATCAAATAGGCGTAAATGGTCAACTGTATTTGCAAATGAAGCAAATGCTCGCGGAGTTTATTCACCCGAATGGCCCTAAAACGAGTTGGCTACTGAATGATGATCTCACTGACGTGCAAAAGTCTGAGCTTGCTCCTTTTGCTAAGCAGTTCAATAAGATTTATCGCGTTCAGCAAGCGCTATGGAAACCGGATGGCACACCTAAAGCAATTCAGGTAAGTGTAAAAGCGCTACCATTCGAGCACGTCACTCTAGATGGTGAAAACAAAATGGCGTTATCGTTCGTCCAACTAGGACAGAAGAGTCGCGTCATTGGCTTAAACACAAATGACCAACCGATGCGAACCCTCACTTACAACTGGCAGAGTCAACCTACGGTATCTGTTGGCTGGTTAAGTAACCAAAATCAGTCCTATCAGGACTCAGTAAATGGTGAGTGGGCATTGTTTACACTCCTAAACAAAGGCAAGTGTCAGAAAGACAATGTTTGCCAATGGGGAGTAAAAAGCGACAACACTAAAGTCGCACCGTATACAGTGAGGTTTAAAGTGACCACACCATTTTTTTCAGTACTAAAAGGGTAATTGCTAAACAATAGCAATAAGTATGGGGAAGGTGCTTCCCCAAAGACGAACAATGGATAACGTAAAATGTTGAGAAAATTTAAATTTCTAACCCTGTTATTAATTTTGCCACTAAGTGCATGCTCTTGGTTTTCATCAGATGGTAAGGTTGTTGCGCCAACCAACACCTTGAATATCGATATTCAAATGGAGAAAACCTCCAACCAAGGCCATGCCATTACTGTGCTTATTGAACAGCCGGCTGACATGAAATCCTTCGTTGGTCAATCTTATGCATCACTTAGCCAAGAAGCATTGAATAAAAATATTTCTCGATATGTCTATTTAGCAAAATCAGAGAGTCATCACTTGGTTCTGCCAGTTTCTGATACTCCTTTAGCAATTTATTTCATTTTGGATCATCAACCTGTATCTGGTTGGAATTACTTAATTAACTCGCCGCAAGGTGCTGTTCAAGCTTTTACGGTTAACACTTCCAATGTAACCAGAACTAAGAATATTGAATTGAAGAGCTTGTCAAAAGACAAGAGCGATAAAAGCAGCGATAAGAAGTAACACATTATGCCAAAGCACAATATCGCTATGAATAGCGATGGTATCAACATTGAAGCCACGGGGAGTGGTGACGATCAAAACTGCCAAGTCAGTTATACCAGCCAAGGTCAAGCTACGCATAAATTCAGTGATAGTTCGGTGACTGAAGCAACCAATGCGATTGACCTGAAAACTGGTGACTACCAGCTCAGTGTGCAGAAAGACGGCCTTCTGATAAAGAGTAGTAAAGGGACTATTGCTCTTGGCGACGACAATATTTCTTTAAGTGTCGGCAGCAGCAAAATCGAGATCTCTAGCGATGGGATCACGATCAGTGCAAATAGCGTCACAATCAAAGGCACAGAAAGCATTGCTATGTCTTCGCCGCAAACCTTGAAGTTGGATGGTGGAAACACTGCGATCAGTGCTACGACAGGAATGAGTTTGAAAAGCGATACAAACTTATCAGCACAAGCGACAGCGATGGCATCATTTAAAGGTATGACAACCAGTATCGGCTGATAAGAAAGATTAGAGAACAATGAACACTACACTACAACATCCCCTGCCAGACAGTAAAAAAGGTGAGCTTGAAGTCGAGCCCATTGTTTTAACTGACGTATTTAAGCAATTGGGTGAGCAAATTAATTCTGAGATTCAGGACAGTTTACTGCGCGAGAAAACATTGCATATTTCGCGTTACCACCAGCACCTGCTTACTCACCTACCAAATCATCTGCTAGTAAAAATGCAGGCGAGATTGAGTAGTTGTAGTTTACCAATTGTACCCAATAGTCTGTTTTCGATTAAGGATGCCTATAAACCTCAAGAAGCACCTGCTCGGTACTCAACACAAAACTTAGTTCAGCTCACGACCTTTGAAGTCGATGAAGTGACACACAATATGTCGGCAATGCAGGTTCATTTGGTACCTAACGCTCCCCTGTTTATTGATCAATTCAGTTTTGATATATGGATTAATCCTTCTCTTTGGAGGCAACTTGATTACCAGCTTTCTCGACTAAAGTATTCACTACTTCATCAAGCTTCTCTAAAAGTCACCGCTTTGTATGAAGATGGAAGTAAACAAGCGGTTTCTGCGACGATCACGGATATCAACGATTGGTTGATCGCCAAAAATGACGCATTAGCATTGCGTGCCAGCTCCCCTGAGTTTGACTTGGGTATGAGATTAAACTTCAGCAAAGTACCTTACCAAGAGAACAGAAGCAAAGTTGCCAAGCTGACCTTACAATTTAGTTTTGATGGCGACGTATCTCTATCTCCTGCACTAAAAACGGCGCAGCAACCTCTTCTTGCCACGAATATCGTCCCGCTATTTAACTTGTATGAAGACCTTTCTGTCTCAATGCCTTTGGATTTGAGACAGGAGAAAATCAACTTACAACATTCAAACGATATTACTGCGCGCCCATTCTATATTCGCCAGATATTTCTCAACCAAGTTATTTACAAGCCCTACCATAAGTTGGGTGAAAGTGAATTTGTTTTCCACAAAGAATCGGCAGCATTACTGTACACACCGCACGACATTAAAGATGCAGTGGAAAAAAAACAAAAAATCAGCGCTCGAATCTACTGGAATCAAGATAAACCACTGCCTGAGTTAGCCGAAATCTCTACCTCAGCAGTGAGTACTCAACGAACTGATTTTGAAATTATCAAAGCCGGAGAAGCAAAACAGCGCTTTGATACTAATACGTTAGAAGCGGTAGGAATGGCATTAAAAAACTTTTCTCAATATCGACTAGATAGCCGTGAACACTTTCTTTTCTTAGCAAAGCATTTGCTGGGAGACTCAGAATCTTCTGTCTATACGAACTTCAAAGCAGCGATAAAAAGTGTCGACTTTGTACCACAAAGTAGTGAACTCAAAGTCACTTGTGGACAACTGCAACATATGGATTTAGTTCGTACTCTATCAGAATTACTTATTGAATTTATTATGATCAACACAGCTTTTGTCATCAAACTCGCTTTGATCATCGCTTAATTGGAGCCCCTTAACATGTATAGTGAACATTACATACTCTGTGAAATATCCTCATTGCTTAACGAAGCAATGGGATTCACACAATCGTTAAGCGCCAATACAGCTGACCAGAACTCAGCGGCGCTTTTGACATTTCGTAACAAAGTGAGAAATGAACTCACATTGATACAAAATCAATTGATACCTATGTATGGCGAAAAAGTCGCGTCATTCATTGTGTTCCCAATTGTGGCCTTGATAGATGAAAGATGTAAAATCGTTATCGCTCAAAGCCAGCAAAGTTTGGCTTGGTCCAACCTTCAAGTTGAATTTTTTCAAATCAATAATGGTGGCGAATACGTTTTCGAAATCATCGATGAAGTCGCTAAAAATAGAATCTATCCTCGTATGGCTTATGAGTCTCTGTTACTCGTGTTAAACCACGGTTTCTTAGGCAAGTATTACGACAACCCAAATCATGCAGAGCTATTTAACTGTACCCATCAGTTAAAACAACGCTTGGCGGAAGTAGTCCAAGAACAACCGGTTATTGAAAGACCTGCGTTTAACGCTGACTCTGCCTACCGTAATGGCGGATGGATTCAGTACGGCGCATATATCGTCGTAGCCGCAATCGCTCTTCCAGTTGCTCTATTTTTTGCATTTTAAGGTGTTCCATGTCGGTAATATTCTATCAAAGTTTTGACGATATCATTCAAGTTGATAAAGCCAATCCAATGCTGATGAGCAGCATTATTCGTAGCTACGAAAACGGGGAGTATGAGAAAACTTTATCACTACTTGAAGACTATCTTTACGACACTCAAACACTCGATATCTACTGCCTATTTTTAAGTTTTAGCTGCGATATTTATTTGAATGTCAAAAATATCTCAGAGCTAAGCGGACGTCTTGAAGAATATAGCGAGATCCTATCGAAACGAGCGGATGTCCTCTCTCCTAAGCTTAATTTTGACTCCTCGCTCAACAGTGCTCTCGATGTGCTGTGTAGCATGTTAAGCGTGAAATTCAATGAAGCAAAAAAACAGAAACCAATCTTTGATTTCGACTCATTGAAAACGCATTTCAGCTCGTTGTTTACTCAAGTCGCTTGTTTAAATGGTGAAGAGAGAAATCTCACCTTACATACGGCCTTCCGAGATGCTCAAAAAACTATGATGCTTTTTGACCAACCAAAGATGGAGCCAGAAACGCTAGAAACAGAGCCCGAGTTCGAATCTGAACCGGAAACTGAAAGACCGAGAAAGAAAAGAGCGGCAGGCAATACGAACTTTGTCGATAAGTATGCATCTTCAAAGTGGTACACGCTGATTCGCAAGGCTTCCATTTTACAAAAATTGTTAATAGAAGAACGACATTTTGAAGCTTCTATCATCTACAAAGATATCCAATCAGAGATCAAAAACTTTGATCCTCTGGTTTATTTCCCTGGGCTATTTTTCCCAATGATGAAGTCAGTCGCTCCTAAAGCTCAAACACTCCAAGCTCATATCGATAAGCATCAAAATACGCTCGAGTGGGACATGGCCAACCGACTCTATCATAGTGATCCGATGCGCTTTGCTACCGAGCTACCACTCATGGCGATGAATGAATATAAGGATGAGCAATTTTATCGCTCAGAAGAAGTTCAGCAGGAACAGCAAGGCTTTAACCAAGAGCCAGATATGGATGACGAATATGGCGATGAGGCTGGATTTGATTCTATGCCATTTAATGATGACTACCGATTTGACGATGACGATCACGAAATGATCCACTCCGATCATAGCTCTGATGGCGAAATTAGCGATTTGGTTAGTGATATTGATGCCATGACCGATGACTTTGACTACTAATAAGTAAACAGACACACGTATGACTCAATCCAGTTCAAGCCCAATGAATGACTATTTGTCTCAATTGGGCACGATAGATCAACACTCTGCACAACAGAGTACACTTCAGCATACATCTCTACAGCAGCAAGTATCTGTACTATCAAGCATGACTGACCCTAATTATAAGGTCACCGGCGACGAATTTGAGTACATGAATCAGTGTCAATCGAATATGCAGCAATATTTGTCAGCTCCTGCTAGCGCTGATAATGCTGCACTTGGTCAAAGTATCAATTCTCAGCTTTCTAACGCTTGCCAACAATTGATATCGGATCCAACTCAAGCAACTAGCTCCTTATCTTCAATCTCTTCCCAGCTGAGTCAGTACCAGAACAATCAACAAACTAGTTCATTGGGAGTATTACGCCAGCAATACAACCCATCCACTTTAGCGCCATCGGATGAATACTTATCTCAACTTACAAGTAATCAACAAGGAATTACTGACATATCCCAAACAGAGCAATCTAGCGATACTGATGAGACTAGTGATAATAATGGTGAATCAAATAGTGCGGCTACTGAGCAAAACACCAGCTGGCAATCACTCACCGACATGTCTCAAAGCCTTAACTCAGATAGCACCGCCGCAGAGTGGCAACAAGCGGCAAATGCTCAAACAGAATACCAGTATGGTTTAAGAAACGACTTCATCACTTTAAATCAAAATGGCTCTGGCAATCCAACACTGGCACAACTTTCTGACACAAACTATTTAGGTGATTATCTGTCGGGAGAAAGCCCAAGCGAAAGCCTTTATCAGAGTAATATCCAATCAACCGATTATCAATTAGCAAACAATTATCTCGGCTCTTCACAAACAGGTGAAGTTCCATTGACAGAGCAGCAAACCAGCCAGTTGCAATCCATTGTTCAAAACGCCAACCCTCAAGAGCCAACCGTGAAGGTTTCCGAAGCTTTTGCGACTTCTGATTCAGACCAAACGTTAGATACCAGTAATATGAGCGATGCTCAACTGTCGGGCTATCAAGCTTATACATCGAGTTTGTCAGGTTGGCAACAAGTACTAGATGAAGCACAAACGACTCCGGTAGGTGGTGCTGTTACCAGCCGATATCAACAGTGGCAATCGCAGTGTTCACAATGGCAGTCCTACTACTCTGCAACCTCTAGCGACCAAAACAACGCCTTTAATGAACAAAGTCAATCATCTCTAAACGCTGGCCAAGATTCAGATAGCCAGCCAGAATCAGAACAACAATCAGGCAGTGGACTACTGGCAAAGCTTAATAGCTACAACGGCTTATCTCAGGCCCCACTCCAACAAGAATTGGCGACCCAAGCGAAAAATGTTGCTTACAACGGCTACTTGCAATCACTACCTAGCAGCCAATTTTATCAAGCGCAGGCACAATACTTAGTGATTGCTTCAACGCTTGCCCCTTGGTTAGCTATGGCGAATTCCAATGCAGATAGCAGCAGCGATTATTCTTCGATGCTGACTAGTACGCAGAGCACCGAAAGCAGTTTAAATCAGCTTTATCAATATACTGGCGTCTCACCAGATTCGCTGAGCGATCAGGCTTATGCTGACTTCGAAGCTCAGTTTCAGGTTTACCAACAAGAATTGACTGAGTTGCAAAGTTATCAATCTCAAGCTCTTGAAAGTCAATCTCAACTGATTGGTCAATGCCAAACGGTGTATGACTATTTATCTGGCTCAGAGCCCATTGATTATCAGCAAATGATGCAACAAAGCAGTCAGATATCAGAATTTACTTCAGCAATGCCGGACTATACGTCCATACAGGATCAATACCAAAGTCAAGCATACGATTATTGGGGAAACATAAGCTCTCAGGTAACACAATCAAGTGGTTACCAGCAATATCAGAACTACCAAAACTCCGGTAGCGCGACAGAGTATTTACAACAATCATTAGGGCAAAGTTCAGGAGACGGAAGCTCATTAACATCTATGGTTCCAGGCCCATATAGCCAAATGCTAAGTCAGATCCCGACCGTAGAAGACGTCAACGCATTTGCTTCAAGCCAATTCAGTAACGCTATGTCGGAGCTGACCGCTTTATCCAGTCAGCTTCCTATTGATCAATATGCCAATACCTGTCTCTCTCCTCAGCTTTGCGAACAAGCCCTTGATTCACTGAATCAAGCAAATGAGTCACTCAACTCAGTTATGTCAAATAGTGCAGCTAGTGACCAATCTGATGAGCTGCAATCTAGCATTCAATCTCTCAGCTCAGATGCATTAAACCAAATGCCTGTGGATCAGGTAACAGACATGACCAGCAGTTTAACTCAACAGCTACAGGATCAGAATGCATCTTTAGCTAGTCAGGTTTCTTCTTACGCACCGACCCAAATGAGTTATGAAAATCTGCCACCACTAAACGACACATTGACACAGACATTCACTTCTTTGCAAGGTAGCCTTGATTCGGTGGTTAATCCTCAAGGCCAAAGTGTTACCGACGATTTTTCAACAGCTCAAGGAAGCATTACTCAATGGCTAACAGAACAAGCTTCGGGGCAAACTCAAGATAATTCAGAGCAGTTTTTCTCGTCAATGTCATCGCTATTTGACTCAGCAAACAGCAAACTCTCCGAGGGAGATGCTTTAGCTGGAGACAACATGGCCTCAGCTCAGTCTGGAATGGAAAGTTTTTTTGGCCCAGCTATCACTAACGCACAAACTTTGCTAGGCCAAGCTCAGAGCTATTCCCAATATGACCCTAACTTAGAAAACGCACCGGATCCTAGCCAAGCCACAGATCTCATGTCTGAACTGCAAAACAATTTAGCAAGCCATACCGATGCATACAGTTCACTGTCTGACTTGAAAGGCAATGTTGATAGCATGCTGGCGTCTCAAGAACAATTTTATCCAATGGATCAGCTGAATTCTGCGCAACAAAGCGCTATGGATACCATCATAAGTAGCTATCAGCAGGCTCAGCCAAGTATAGAGCAGCTTACGAGTCAGCTCTCATCTTGCCAGAATATTTCTGACATTACTGATTCTATCGATACTCTCCAGCAAAATGTTAGCGCATGTGCAGAACAAACCAGTAGTACATACAGCTCAGCGCAAGACACATATAGTTCAGCTCAAGACTCTTATGATTCGGCAAATACTAGTGCTAACGAGTTTTCTGTATCTGATAGCGTAAACTCCAAACTCACAGACTTAATGGCTGAAAGTCCATACGATATGGCGAGTGCACCGACAATAGAAGACGCTGTATCTAACGTAGAACAATACAAACAGAATGCCGCGGAGCAAGCGTCCAACACCTTCGCTCAAACCTCACCAATTGATATCGAGGCGTTGAATCAACAAGTCGAAATGCTGAAATGCGAAGTGAGCAATTTTCAAGTATTGAGTGGCAGCGCAAATCAAGCAGCGGCTGCAAGTGCAAGTTCGGCAGCTTGTGGCAGCGCAAGTGTCACTTGCATGAGCTCAATGATGATGTGCTCTTTTGCAGTAGGCCCTTCGACTTATAGCTCAGTTCGTGCAACAGCGCTCGTTAGCAATAATCCAGCAACGACGATCAACGACTGTATACCCATTGTGAATGTCACTCCTTTCCCTGGCTGCACCGCACCGACTAATCCTGCTTACCCGGCTAACCCGTCGGTTAACCCGTGTGTACCAGCACTAAACAGCTTTATACCCACCAATGTATTGGTACAGCTACAAGGTCAACCAATAAATACCTTAAACAATATTGCTATGTGCAATTATGCGACAGGTGGCGTCGTACAGTTCATTAATCCGGTACAAATGACAACATTTACTCAATAGCCGCCTCTTGCATATAAAACCCATAGTATTTAGACAAACCTAAATACTATGGGCTTGAGTTTAATGGTCATTTTTTGAACACACTGGTTTCAACAAATTTCTTATAAAGTGGAATGAGCTTTTATCGTACCTATATGATGGACTAAATGACCAATATAGGTTATCGTTTCCTAATATATTAAAGCTTCCACTTCTTGTTTACCGAATAGCGAGATTTATTCTTAAACAATATCCACATATTCCACCACTTATCATTAATTTCGAGTTACATTACTCCCTAACAAATGAATAAGTATTACAGTTACTGAGTGCGACTTGACTATATAAGTATATTGATAATTAAACGTAGAATGTTTGTGTCATGTTTATACAACTTATTAAATAGTAATTCACCTCAATGTTTCTAGAACGCCCATATGCATAAATGCCCAGCACTGCTGTAGGCATAGGGTTCTGCACTGCTGCCCTGCTCAAGCATTGACGCTTTCTACATATTCAAATTGAACGAATGAACGTCACAATAAGTGGCAATTAGATTGAATTCAATATTGTTTATCTCTTTTTCAAAAGGGAAAGAGAAATAAGGGTCTGTCTTTTCGATATGACAGCTCATACATATTTTCGACTCGGTTAATTAAACTATTTAATTAATAAGTCGTCAGGACTCATTAGAAATATTAAAGAGAGATTATTTATGACAACGATCTTATCCGAACAAGAACTAAAAAGTGGCAATCATTTAACTATTAGCCTAGACCCACATAACGCGCGCACTCAGAACGATAACCCTGTGCCTAGAATTTGGGGTGCCATCGAAATATTTGGAACAAAAGTTGACGCAGTATTTACAGTATTTGAAGGTGGTTCAACGGAAGAAACTTCAGCTAGTTTCATCTTAGAACATATCAATATTCCTGGTCTGGGTTTACCTGCAGGTACTGAATTGATTATTCAAACGACTTTGACAATTGATGAATACAATGCAATTCGTGCGGTCAACCCACTAACTGACCCAGACAAATGTAAGATTGTAATCCAATCAATCAACGAAAAGCAGGAATGGAAAGATGATGGTCAATGGGGATCAATATGTGAAATTCCTCAAAACTTCACTCTTCAACCAATCAGTCAAGAAGCGTACATGTTCGGTGGTGATAGAGGCCCAGTTGTCGACGGTGACAATGGTGAAGGCAGCGCCAAGCGATATGTTTACCAACTAATGTTCCATGGCCTAAATGTTGTTGGTTCTACTCTACCTGACGGCGCTATGAACGTTTGTTATGAGCGTTCTTCAGACAAAGGCTGTTTCAAGATCCTTCAAGTTAAAAGCGGTTCTTAATCGTTTATTTCTTCTGAAAGAAGATTGTATGACCTCAACTGGCTTTTTATGGTTAGTTGGGGTTTTTTAATATATAAGGCCCTGTAAATATTTCAATGCGGCTGCCATTGGCTACAAGTATTTAGCTAATCGGAGTTCTAAGATAACCATAAAGCAGTTCAGTGATTGCTACCAGATTCTAATTAGCATTCCTCATATCTTTTGTATCGATTAATCTCCTTAGAGCAATTTATGCGTCTTAATCACTTTGCTGAGCTAGAATTTAACCGAATAACACTTATGAGTTCTGAGAGCTTTGCATATAAGGGGACGTTAGGCTTAGGGTATACACCTTAATCTCATTGGCGTCTTCACCATCATGTTGACCATAACATGATCCAGTGCCTAAAACAGAGACTTCTTGGTCTACGGGACGTTGTCGATCAAATAAGATTGGAGATCAACAACGCCGATTAGAATTACCTAGGCCTAAATTCGTATCCATTGTGTCTCGCGTCTGGACACTGAGTTGGATATACAAAAGGGTGGTACGTTACACCATAGTTTTGAGCCATATCCAAAACAAAATGGAACCTGTGAACGCGAGTCTCCTTCAGAGAATATTCTAGATTCCAGAAGGCAAATAAAGCCCAAGCTACAGCAGAAATCTCCTCAATAGTAGCCCCAAAATGCTCACACATTTGAAACATTCTACCAGAAGTATATGATGGCCCCATATGTGCAGGCATATCTGCCAACCTAGCTGACTCAATAAAAGGCGAAGTTTCTTTTAAAGTTAGATATTTTCTCAAACCACGGTTGTTGTTGACACCCCACCTAAAATCATCTGTCCCCTGCATGGTAACCTTCCTTTTAGTATAAATATTGTGATTGTTTTTTTCCAAAATTGTACATTTATTCTTACTATATGGTACGCAGCTACTTTCTGGATTCATTTTCCTAAATACTTTCTCTATATCATGAATAGCAGCTACTTTATGAAATATAGATCTGGTTGAATTTGGATTAGTTATTACGGATTTAATCCCCTTACTTCTGTAATAATGGTAATATGTACCTTTGTAAGTTTTAGTTTTGGAGTAAATAGTATCTACTATATTTTCTAGTTGCGGCAATTGACTCAAGTCAGCTTGATGTAAATAGCTTAACACATCACCTAGCTTAACTAGCAAACTATCTAATTGATTCCTAATATATGTAGAATCTTTTACTTGCTTTGCTAATATTTTTTCTCGAGACATATTAAAATCTGCCCGAACCTCACCAACTAGTGCTTTGGCCAGATCAATATTATTATCATAAACTCTTGATTCTGCATTTTGTCCGCGTATATATCTTTTAATCCTATTAGTCGAAGAGTTCATCCAACGTGATAATACTGACATTATCTTTGCTCTATTTGCTCTGATATAATCTCGCAATTCTGTGTGACTAAAGCTTGCGTCTAATTCCCTCATAATACGAGTTAGTACACTTGCTGGACTACCCTCTATTGGGTGCAAGTCCCAATCATTGCTTGTGGGATTACGGGTCCTAAAAAAGAGTTGAGGGAGTAAAACAGACCAGTTAATATTATCTTTAGAAAACCTCACATCACCTTCAACTTGAACCACATTATTTAATACTAGTTCATGGAAATTATCAGACTCTTCTTCAAGTTCTCCATTTACAACTAATTGAAGTTCTTTTTCTGGAATATCCAAAAGGTCACCTCTCAACTGCTGTATCACATGAGCAACTTCATGGAGTATCAACTTGCTACCTGAAAGCCTATCAGACTCATATTCATCAGGTAAAATGTAGATATCCGTACCATGTGTAAACGCCTTGGCATTTAACTCATATGGTAGTTCGCTTACCCTAATGCGAATAAAAGAAAGGTCTGTTTTGAACATTTTTTCTAATCTATTTAAGGTATCAGAATCAAGAGGTTCGCCAGTATTAACATTACCATATTCTAGTTTGCTGGCAATGTTTTCAATCTTTATATTATTAATCATTTCACTATTCATACTTATACTATTAATCATTTCACTCTTAATATTTATATTTGTATTATTCTGAAATTAATTATTTAGTAATAACACCAACAATACACCAATATATTATCAATGGCAGTTATAGGCATTTTCTAATGATAAGAATTATCACGAAAAATACTTTAATATCGACAAGTCTTGTTGAGAATTTTGGTTTCTACCGATTGAGCTAAGGTCTCAAGTTACTTCGAACCAATTGTTCTTCTTTCTTATTTATATTAGCCCCAACTAACGTTATGTAATATATATACAACCTGTTAGTCGAGGCCTAAAAAGTCATACTCAATTAACCGGAGAAAACCCTGAAAGCTAATCTAGAATTGCTTCCAAAAGAAACTTTCCACCCGTTGTAACCAAAATTGAATTGTTTGTTACTAAGAACTCTTAACCTGCAGAATCTTAAAACAACCTTTATCTGAAGAACGCTCATAACAAACATTCATTGCACCGTCTTGCAAAGTCGAGCCGACAACTTTAAGGCCGCTGAACATCAGTTGGTAGATGTAGCGCTTAGAACTGCCTTCACCATTGTCACCATCAACAACAGGACCTCTTTCTCCACCAAACATATAAGCTTCTTGACTGATTGGCTCAAGCTTGAAGCCACCAGGAATTTCTGCGATTGGTCCCCATTGACCATCATCTTTCCATTCCTGCTTTTCATTCATTGACGTGATTTCAATCTGACATTTGTCTGGGTCTGTTAGTGGGTTAACAGCCTTAATAGCGTTGTACTCGTCGATGGTTAAAGTTGTTTCAATAACTAACTCTGTACCCGATGGCAAACCCAACCCTGGAATATCCAAGTGTTCTAAGATAAAACCTGCAGTAGTTTCTTCCGTTGAACCACCTTCATATACAGTAAGCACTGAATCCACTTCCTGACCAAATATACTGATACCGCCCCACATTCTAGGTACTGGGTTATCGTTCTGAGTGCGCGCGCTATGTGTGTCTAGGCTAATACTTAAGTGATTACCACTTTTTAATTCTTGCTCGGATAAAATAGTTGTCATAAATAATATCTCTTTAATATTTTAAATTAGCTCTAACGATCAAATAATTATTGAATTAGTAGAATCGAAAGTATTTATAGGTTGCTATCTAGAGAAGACAGCTGTTTATTACTCTTCTTCTTCTGAAGAAGAAGTCGCAAATAATCCTGGATCTAGCCGAGTGTCCACTTTTAAAGTGGTATCCATCCCTTCAAATTGAATATGTGGTAACACGCTGATGCTGCAACGATACCAACCTGCTTTTCCTGGTATTTGGGTGACCTCTATTTCTGCTGCTCGAAATGGATATCTCGCCATTTCTAAAGCTCCAGGTTGAGCAATTGTCGTCACATATCTATTTACCCAGCTGTTGAGTAAATCTCTGATACTCTCAGTGGTAGAAAAGCCACCAATTTTGTCTCGAATAACACTTTTCACGTAATGAGAGATACGAGATACACATAAGGTATAAGAAAGGTTAGCGACCAACTGAGAGTTCATGGAGTCATAGTTGTCGACAAATTCCTCAACCTTCTTGACTGAATTAACACTAAAGAAGCAGCAGTTAGACGTACCTTTCTTTTCGATGGCTGGAATCAAACCAATTTTTGATAGTGACAATTCCATGAAATCGGGGAATGACACATTAAGTGGTGAGCGATACTCATCAAAACCACGCACGTTGAAAACAGGGCGGATAAGATCCTCAACATAGCCACCATTTTCTGGACCACGCATGTATTGGAACCAACCTGTTTTACCAAACGAACGCATAATATTTTTAGTAAACAGCAGCGAGGCCGGACCCCATTGATAGGATTCATTCGACTCATAGCTTTGTACTTCTTCAACAAAGCCACTCATATTTTTGTCTTGCACTGGGTTATTCGCTGGATGGTAAGGCGGCCTTAAAATGAAGTCCCCAATTGTTAACCCCACGTATGCGGCATGGTCGGTCTTACGAAATGCATTCCAATCACGGTATCTCGGGTGATCGAGTAGAGTCTCAAAGCTCTTGATTTGCCTCACTTCCTCAATACTGTTTACACCAAAGAAACTTGGATTAATCGCACCGATAAATGGAGCATGAGTTGACTCAGAAATCATCCCCATGCCGGTTAACCAGGTAATATCATCCATGGTGTTTTCAAAGTCGTACAAACCCGTGATAAGGCCATACGGCTCGCCGCCATATTGGTCATACTCTGAGACATAAACCTTTTTAAACATTTCACTACTGGAAATGTCGTACATGTTTCGCTCAAAGTCGTATTGCAGCTCCTCTTTTTTTACATCAAGCAGAGTCACTTCGATATTGTCATATTCGTCTTTTACCAGCTCCTCAAGCTTGAGCCACTGGTTTTCCAGATACCGAAATTCTGGGTGTTTTAGAATGCTGTTAACTTGCTCTTCAACCACTTCATTAATACGTTCTATTGCACTTTGTACATAGGATTTGTTGTAATTAATAATGTCGTCGTTATTCGCAAGTACCATAGCCAATGCCGCAATATTTCGAGAATAATAGTCTTCGTAAATATCGCCAACAGACGTTAAATTGTCACTAATGTCGATATTTACCTTGGCAAGGCTATTTTTTTGTTCTTGCTGCGTTCCACCGAACAAATTAATAATGCTGTGAAGAGAACTTGTCTCATCTACTGTAATAGTCTCTGTCATGATAAAGCCTAATATTAAGCGTCGTCGGTATTTGTAGTATCTTCAGTCGATGCCGCACTGCTATCTTGTTCAATAACGGAATCAACCACTGCTTCCTCATTTTTATTTAACGAGTAGCTACTAAGTTGTGGAATGCTTTTTTTAAGTTTTTTAAGCTGTTCTTGGTCTGAGAAAATAGAATCAATCGTTTTCTTTAACGTCCGATTATTATCAATATCTTTCTCAAAACCAGAAAGCATCTCCTTTAGTTGCAGAAGTGCGTTAATTTCTGGAATTTTTTTTGCTAGGTTTTCAGGTTTAAAGTCCTTCATTGAATTTAATTCAAAATTTAAATTCAACATTGGAGATTTGGATGGGTTTATACTGTTTGGAACAGAAATGTCGAGAGAAATCCCCATATCCTTAAGCGATGAATTAATACCATGCTTTAAAGTACGTACCTCCCTTTCTTCAAAGGGTATCTGTGCATCTTTTGATTTCCCAGCAGAAAAATCACCAAGTACCATCATCCGATAAGGAAGTTCTTTTTTCTTCTTTTCCCCTTCTACTCGCGTGTCATATTGAATCATCAATCTTGACTGAGGAAGCTTCTTATTAATCGCCATAATTACCATTCACAGTGAATAATTAACACCATGCCACTACAATATTAATTTGGGGTAACTATAACGTTCGAAGGATTAAGAGTGGGTTAACAATAGTGAGTTTAAGAATATAAAATAGACATTAATGATAATTATATTTTTTTATGAAAACAATGAATTGTTATCAGAAAGGGCAGAGTTTTATAAAAATTGTTAATTTATAAAACTCTTGGCTTATATAGTCTAATTTTCAAATTTTCCAATAAAGAGGTCTGATGCTAAAAGAACCAACTGTGTTCTTCTTCTTCCAACCTTTTTCTACATCGCCTCAGCTGCCAGTCATAGGTTTTTGCATTTCTTTCAACTTTCCTAGCCACTCGCATTAGCCAAGGTTGATGTAGGTAAGTTTTGTGTTCGTAGCCGGAGCGACCTTCATGGTAAGCCAAATATTGACGGTATGGATCCCACAAAGAAATCCCAAGTATTCGGCGAGTCTCATGGGTGTACCAACCGACAAACATGATTGAGTCTCTAAAGTCAGTGCGTGAACCAGAATCTCCAGTTGCTCGAACGTATTCATCCCATACAGGATCTTGTGCTTGTGAGTAACCGTAAGCCGTACTTGCTCGGCCTGTGGGTATAAAGCCTAAGAAATATTGCTCTGGTGGTTGGGCATCATAATGGAAATGGCTTTCTTCTTCGATGATAGCCATTGCAACGTTGATGGGCGTTCCCCACTCTTTTTGCATTTGCACAGCATCTTCATACCAGCCAGGTTCTTGTTCGAATATGGAGCAGATATTGCCTTGATCTGTTGGAGTAGGTGTAGCACAGCCTGCAACCAAGGCCGCGCAGCCCAACAAAGCAGCGCGGCGAAACCACTTGGTCATCATCTACATTGTGGTCCTTTATTTTAAATAAGAGAAATAGTCCTCTAAAAACTCATCAAATGTCATTTGATCGCTTTGTTCGACCTGATGCTGAGCCTCTATTGACCTCGTTGCTTCCTCTTCCATAAGCTTCTCTGAATACGCCTGATATTGATGGGACATACGCTGAGAATAATATTCTTCTCCTAATTGACAGCCAACCTTTCCTAAACCACCTAACTCTTTTGTCAAGTCGAGAAGTTGACCTGATATCGTCTGCTCTGGATTATCAATGCATTGGCGAAGGGAAAAACATGTGTTTGCATACTCTTCTCCACCTTGCTGACTATCCATAACGGCGGCAATTTGCTCGAGTTCGTCAAATACTTGGTGAGCCCACTTTTGCAAACTCAACCTTTCACCTTCACAGCCAATTTGTAGCTCTAACCCTACAGTTCGACCTTCTAGCACCACTTTATTCCAGTTATCGCGCCAGCATTCTAACTCACAGTTATCCATATAATCGGACTTAGTGAGTAAACACCAAGTTAAAAATAGGTCCAAAAAGCGAATTTGTTGCTCAGAAATGCCTATAGGGCTGAATGGGTTAACATCCAAAGAGCGTACTTCGATGTATTCAACACCACCACGCTCAAGGGCTTCGGAGGGCTTTTCTCCTCGTTCAGTCACCCGTTTGGGCCTAATAGGTGCGTAAAGTTCGTTTTCTATCTGCAACACATTGCTATTGAGCTGGCGGTATTCTCCATCGACCTTAACGCCAATTTTGGCAAACTCTTCCGAAGGCGTTCTGATCGCCTTGTTCAATCCTTCCAAGTACTGCTCAATACTATTGAAGCCAATTTTGAGCTCACTTTGCGCGTCGTTGGTATAACCAAGATCACTAAGGCGCAAAGAAGTCGCTTTAGGCAAATACAGCGTTTCACCAAGTTTTTTAAATGGCAGAGAAGATTCTCTATCCGCAACAAAAGAAGAACAAAGTGCAGGAGAAGCACCAAAGAAATAGGGAATCATCCAACCAAAGCGATAATAGTTCCGAATCAAGCCAAAATAGGCTTCAGATTTACTCTGCTGCCTTTCTTGATCTGACTGCTTGCCAAATAAGTTGTCCCATAGCGATTCCGGGAAAGAAAAGTTAAAATGCACACCAGAAATAATTTGCATCAAGCTGCCATAACGATACTTTAAACCTTGTCGATACAAAGTTTTCATTTTACCGCTATTTGAGCTGCCGTACTGAGCCAGTTGAATCGAATCATCACTATCAACAAAACAAGGCATCGATAACGGCCACAACTTATCTTGCCCAATTTTAGTTTGAGAGAAGTGGTGAATATCGTTGAGCTGAGAAACGATCGTCGAGATATTATTCGATACAGGAGTAATAAATTCGAGTAGAGATTCTGAATAGTCGGTCGTGATCCACTTGTTGGTTAACGGTGAACCTAAGCCTTTGGAGTGCGGACTAGACGAAAGCTTACCTTGCTCATGGTATCTTAGTGTTTCACGCTCTATACCACGCCCAAGCTGTTTAAATACTTCACCATGGTTGGCAACCATCTGAAGTCGAGAAGAAAAATCAGTCAAAACGAATTCACTTATATTCTATGCCCATGTAGCCAATGCCATCAGGGCTTGCTCGCAATTAGACAAGCAGATACGCCAAGGCTAATGATTTACATATACTTATCAACATCTACAATTCTTTAAATTAACGATATTGTAGAATTTTACCTATGGCTTAATACTCCACACACATTGGCAAATATGATATGCCAATGAAAGGTATCACATATCTGCGTTGCACCTTTTGATACTTAATGTGTACTCTAATGGATGATTTCAAGCTGTTCCATCGGAATCGACAATTTTTCTAGCTGTGGGCGCAATGATTTCGCATCACCGACGATAATGATTTGGTAATCATCTGGGTTAAACCACTTTTTCGCAACTTTGTTCAATGTCGATTTTGATACCGCATCTACAATTTCATTCCGTTGCTGCAAATAATCGTCGTCCAAACTAAATGTCAAAATGTTACTCAACAAATTGGTTTTCTTAGATGGAGTTTCGTAGGTCAGAGCATCTTGTTGCCCCACAGCCTGACGCATAAAGCTCACTTCCTCATTAGTCAGCCCCGACTGACTAAACCGCTTCATTTCTTTGTCCATTTCCAAAATTGAAGGGATCGTAGCATCGGCTCGAACTTGAGCAGTGAAAACAATCGCGCCAGTCTCACGGTTGGAAGCTAAATAGCCATTTGCGCCATAGGTGTAACCTTTATCCTCTCTTAAATTCTGATTAATACGGCTATTAAAATTACCTGCCAAATTAAAATTGGCAAGCTGAGTCAAGAAGACTTCCCCTGTAGCGTCAAATGGAAGACCTTGGCGAACAAAGCGTACGATAGTTTGTGGCGCATTTGGCTTATTGACTAAATAGATTTTTTGACCGTGTAAAGGCTTAACGACTTGTGGTTGAATCAGAGGGGGAACGTCACCTTTCCACTCTTCAAAAAAAGCCAGCTCTTTTTTAATTTTGCTTTCGCTGATATCTCCCACAACGATAACCTGAGCACCATGTGGCGTGTAATGCTGCTTATAAAACTCTTTCACATCAGCGAGAGTAAGAGAGCTGATTGATTGCCTTGTGCCATCACTTGAACGAGCAAAAACAGAGTCTCCAAACAGAACCTGTCGCGTTGCTTGAGAAGCCAACCAGCTTGGCTTTTGATGTTGGTACACGATGCCTTCTAAAAACTGCTTTTTCACTCGGTCAAAGTCTTCTTGCTTAAACGCTGGATGGAACAACATCTCTTCGACAATCTGCAATGTCTCAGGCAAGCTCTTAGTCAAACTCGAGATGGATATTGAAGTGGAATAGGTATGAGCATCAAAGTTAACGTAACTGCCTAATTTGTCGAGTTTCGCCTGGAGCTGCTCCAGCGTATTTTGCGTCGTCCCTTCCTGTATTAGTGCTGCAGTCAAACCTGCGACACCTTCTTTACCAGGCTCTACCTGGCGCTCACCTGCAGGCAGCTTTATTTCAATTTGAACGGTCGGTGTTTCTGTTGCTTTGGTTCCAAGTAGCTCCGCGCCATTTTTAAAATGCATCTGATATAAATCAGGCATATGGGCTTGCACGCTACCCGCAACAGTCGGCATTTTAGAACGGTCAATGTTATCTTTTACCGTGCGATAATTTAGCTCACTATTTTTTATTTTGCTGTACTTTGGCAAAGTTCGCTTAGGGGTCACAAATGTCGCTGCTTGAACCGCTTTTTGAGGCTCATTTTTGGGCACAACACTGAGCACGACTTTATACTTGTCTTTGATAAAGTCATCATAAGCTTGCATAACCGATTTTGGCGTAACAGCCTTAATCTCATCTAAACGCGTTTGCGTTCTATCAGGCTGATTGTAAAAGGTTTGATTGGAAGCGAGCTGAGAGACTTTGCCACGAACACTTTGCAGGTGAAAAACCGCACTCGCCTCAGCTCGGCCATTAATTTGCTCTAATCTATTTTTCTGAACACCTTTATTTTGAAATTCTTTTAGGATCGCTTGAATGTCTTTATATAAAGGGGCTAGGTTACCTTTCTCGCCTGAAGGAGCCATTGCATAAATATAAAATGTACAAGCAAGCTCTCCACAATCTTGATAGGCACCAGCATCCACGGCTTTTTCAGTCTTCACTAGCTTTTGGTACAAGATACTGTTAGGCCCACTGCCAAGGACCTTTGCAAGCGCATCTACCGAAGCTTGAGACTCTGCGCCGCGATATTGAGTCGGCCAACCCACGACCAACATTGGCTGCTTGATAGAATCTTGTAGAGTGATAAATCTGTTTTCTGGTAATTTAGCAGGCTGCTTCTCTGCAATTTTCACTTCCGGCCCTTTTGGAATCGAGCCAAAATACTTATTCACCCATTCAAGCGTCTGATGAACATTGATATCCCCACCAATGGTCAGAACTGCATTATTCGGCCCATACCAACGAAGGAAAAATGCTTTTAAGTCGTTAACATCTACACGGTCTAGATCTTCGACATAACCAATAGTTTGCCAAGAATATGGATGTCCTTCTGGATACAAGGCTTCACCCATTCTCTCCCACATAAGTCCATACGGACGATTATCATAGTTTTGCGCGCGCTCGTTTTTTACCGTATCGCGCTGAATTTCAAACTTGCGTTGAGACACAGCACCAAGTAAAAAGCCCATTCGATCAGATTCTAACCACAGTACTTTTTCTAGCTGATTAGCCGGTACTGTTTCAAAATAATTGGTGCGATCTCGGTTGGTAGTACCGTTTAGATTGCCACCAGCCTCAGTGATAATTTTGATGTGTTGTTGATCGCCAACATGCTCTGAACCTTGGAACATCATGTGTTCAAAGAAATGGGCAAAGCCAGACTTACCAGCTTGCTCGCGAGCTGAACCTACGTGATAAGTGACATCAACATGTACAAGAGGATCGGAGTGGTCGGGAGAGAGAATAACGGTTAAACCGTTATCGAGAACATACTTTGAGTAAGGGATCATTACCTTACCGGGTTGAGCCTTAACTTCCTCAACAAGTTTTACACCTTTTGGCAGCGAGGAAAAAAATGGAAGGGAAGAACTACTATTGCTTGTACACCCTGTAAGTACAAGCAACATCAAAACGCCTAACCAAATTTTTTTCATTTTTCATCCCTTAAAAATTCCATAGAAAATAGCAGCCAGCAGGCTATATCTTAGCGCCTTACCAACGAAGATCATGATGGTGCTTGGAACAAATTTCATCCTTAACCAACCAGCGGCCAAACAGAGCGGATCGCCAATAACAGGCAACCAACTGAACAGCAGTGTCCAGTAGCCATACTTATTTAACCACATCAGAGCTTTATGACCATGCTTTTCTTTGTCAGTTCGATTGGGAATCCACAAACCTAACCAATAATTGGTTAAACCTCCCAAGGTATTACCTACAGAAGCGACAAGAACAACAATAGAGGGGTGATATTGATGAAGGCTCAGTGTTGCAAGCAATGTTGCTTCTGAGCCTCCGGGTAAGAGTGTTGCACTTAGAAATCCTATAATAAATAGAACCCATAATGCTGAATTGGAAAACCATAGTGCGAAAGTATGGAAGGCAGCGTTAAACGCTTCTAACATTTCATATCAAGTAATACCTTGCCTCTAGTGTGCCCTGTTTCTATTTGACTGTGAGCATCCGCCACATCAGTTATAGGATACACTTTCTGGATTTCAGTTTTAAGTAAACCGACACTGACCATGTATAACATGGTATCCAGCTGTTCAGGATCTGGCTCAACCATCATTCCAGAGGCTTCGAAGCCAAGCATTTTGGCTTTCTCACAAATCATTTCAGCGGTAATTGTCGGCACGGTAACAATTCTAGCGTTATCTTTTAAGCACTTCATTGCATCTAATGCCGCATCTCCGCCGACAAGGTCGATCAATACATCCACTTCTTCCAAACGTTCAGAAACTGGCGCAAATTTGTAGTTGATCGCATGAGCGCCCAACGTTGCCATATAATCGAGGTTGCTTTCACTACAGGTCGTGTAAACTTCGGCTTTTGCGGCTACTGCAACCTGAACCGCCAAATGACCTACACCGCCTGCTCCTGCAAGTATCAGTACACGATCGCCTTCGACTACTTGGGCTTTGTCTAATGCTTGAACCGCAGTCTGTCCAGCCAGTGGTAAAACTGCAGCAGCTTCTAACGTTACTGCTTCAGGAATTAGGCTTAATTCTGTTTCTGGCACTGATATGTATTGGCTATATCCTCCTCCGACTAGCGGGAAGCCAATAAAGCCAACGACATTATCTCCAACCTTAAACTTGCGCGTTCCTTCAGCAACTTCCACCACTTCACCAGAAATATCGTATCCTGGTACCCAAGGCAATTTGTCCTTGTTTCTCTCTGCCGCCCACCCCAGTCCTGCGCGGGTTTTAACATCAATAGGGTTAACGCCTGCAAAAGCCACTTTGACTAACACTTCTCCTGACTGAGGTTTTGGTACAGGTGAAGATTGAATCGACAGTACTTCCGGTCCGCCAAATTGAGTAATTGCAATTTGTTTGTTTTCCATTGCATCTGTTCCCTATTAACTTAAAAAGAAGGGATGCTAAAGCATCCCTTTGAATATATAACATTTCTTGCAAATAAGTTAACTAATTGCCTATAAATTACTCAAGAAACGTTTTGTTGGTGTGAGGTTAGCCAACCAAAGCAAGCAAAATTCCCGCCGCGACAGCAGAACCCAACACCCCTGCAACGTTTGGTCCCATCGCATGCATGAGCAAAAAGTTCTGTGGATTGGCATCAAGCCCAACTTTGTTAACTACCCTAGCCGCCATCGGCACTGCAGATACACCTGCTGCGCCTATCAGTGGGTTAATATCTTCTTTCGATAGCCAATTTAATAACTTGGCCATCAAAACCCCCGCAGCAGTACCAATACTAAACGCAACCGCCCCCAATGCTAGAATGCCTAGAGTTTCTAAATTTAGAAATTTATCTGCTTGCAACTTTGAGCCAACACCTAAACCTAGAAAAATCGTGACAATATTGATCAGCTCGTTTTGCGCCGTTTTTGATAAACGCTCAACAACACCCGCTTCACGCATCAAGTTCCCTAAACAAAACATACCTACTAGAGGTGTCGCAGAAGGCAAAAATAAAATCGTCATAAGTAACACAACTATCGGGAAAATGACCTTTTCTAGTTTGCTTACATGCCTAAGCTGCGCCATTCGGATCTTTCTTTCCGACGAAGTTGTTAATGCTTTCATAATTGGTGGCTGGATAATAGGAACCAATGCCATGTAGCTGTATGCCGCTACCGCAATTGCGCCAAGAAGTTCTGGTGAGAGTTTGCTTGCTAGAAATATTGCGGTTGGTCCATCTGCTCCACCAATAATGGCGATAGAAGAAGCATCGGCCATGGAAAACTCCATTCCCGGAATATAATTTAAAAGTATCGCACCAAATAAGGTCGCAAATATACCGAATTGAGCGGCAGCACCTAGCCACAATGTTTTCGGGTTAGCAATCAGAGCTCCAAAATCTGTCATCGCTCCTACGCCCATGAAAATAAGAAGCGGGAACACGCCAGAAGCAATACCAACCTCATAAACGTAGTACAGTAATCCACCCGGTTCGGTAAATCCTGCATTGGGAATGTTAGCTAAAATACAGCCAAAGCCGATTGGAAGCAGCAACAGAGGCTCAAATCCTTTGCGTATTGCCAAAAAAATCAGCCCAGCACCAACCAACATCATGCAAATCTGGCTAAATTCAAAGTTGGCGATTCCTGTTTCCAACCAAAGGGTCGTCAACGCATCCATGTCTTACTCCCTATGTTAAGCGATCGTCAGAAGAGGAACGCCAACTGTGACCGAGTCTCCCTCTTTCACCGATATACTAAGAACCGTGCCGCTGCTTGCTGCGCGAACCTCCGTTTCCATCTTCATCGCTTCAAGCACGATAAGCACATCGCCCTCGTTCACTTGATCGCCCACTGCAACATTGACTTTGAAGATATTACCAGCCAAAGGAGCAACAACTGGATCTGTTACTGAGTTACCGACTGGCTCTTGTGGAGCACTTGATTGAGAAGTAACTGACGACAGCTGACCTTTTGGTCCAACCTCAACATCATAGACTTGACCATCCACTTTTACGCTATAACTTTCAACAACCCCAGTCGGAACTGGAGCTGATACTTGAGAGTTGCTACTAGAAGAGTTTTCAACTGATGGTGCAGGTTCAAAAGCGTCAGGGTTATTTCTATTCTTTAGGAAGTTAAGGCCTATCTGAGGAAAAAGTGCGTAGGTTAGAACATCATCGACTTCATCGTCAGCAAGACGAATGTTGTCTTTTTTCGCTAGAGATTGAAGCTCATTCGTTAAAGAGTCCAACTCATCCTCAATAAGATCGGCAGGACGACATGTAATTGGTTCTTCTCCATCCAGCACTTTTACTCGTAGCTCTGAGTTTAATTCAGCAGGAGCTGAACCATATTCACCTTTTAGTACCCCAGCAGTCTCTTTAGTGATGGTTTTATAGCGCTCTCCTGTAAGCACATTGATCACTGCCTGAGATCCCACAATTTGCGAGGTGGGAGTAACAAGAGGCAAATAGCCAAGATCCTCACGAACTTTAGGGATCTCAGCAAGAACTTCATCAAGGCGATCTTCCGCACCTTGCTCTTTAAGCTGGGACTCCATATTGGTTAGCATGCCACCTGGAACCTGTGCAACCAAAATACGTGAATCTACCCCTTTTAACTGTCCTTCCCATTTTGCGTATTTCTTCCTTACTTCTCTAAAATAGGCGGCGATGGGTTCAAGCTTATCTAGCTTTAGGTTGGTATCTCTTGGCGTGCCTTCAAGCATAGCAACAACCGTTTCTGTCGGAGTGTGACCGTACGTACAGCTCATTGAGGAAATAGCCGTATCGAGCATATCCACTCCAGCTTCAGCAGCTTTTACCGCAGTCGCCAGAGAAAGCCCTGTTGTTGCATGACAATGCAGTGCTAAAGGGATATCACATGAAGCTTTAATTGCCGTAATAAGCTCCTCCGCTTCGTAAGGCTTGAGTAACCCCGACATATCCTTGATGCAAAGCGAATGACAACCAAGATCTTCTAGCTGCTTAGCGAGGTCGACCCAAGTTTGTGCACTGTGCACAGGGCTTGTTGTGTAAGATAAAGTGCCTTGTGCATGTGCTCCAACGTCAATCGTTGCCTTTATCGCGGTTTGGAAATTTCGAATATCGTTCATCGCATCAAAAATACGAAACACATCCATACCATTATGATGCGCTCTCTCGACAAACTTGGTCACGACATCATCGGCATAATGACGATAGCCAAGTAAATTTTGCCCTCTTAACAACATTTGCATGGGCGTTTTAGGCATGGCTTTTTTTAATTCTCGTAAACGTTGCCAAGGGTCTTCACCTAAGTATCGAATACAGGCATCAAATGTTGCCCCGCCCCATGTTTCAAGTGACCAATACCCAACCTCATCAAGCTGGGCTGCGATAGGTAACATATCTTCGATACGCATTCGAGTAGCAAACAGTGATTGGTGGGCATCACGCAACACTACATCCGTGATAGAAAGCGGCTTTGTCATAATTTGACGATCCTTTAATCCATTAAAATCTATTTGGTATTACGTTTACGATATTGGTGAACTGCACTACTGATAGCAGCAATCACTTTTGGGCTTATCGTCTGAGAAAGCGTGGCGCTGTGAGAACTAGCACTCGGGTTCGATACTGGTTCTGGCTCTTCCCTAGGCACTATCCTTGCCATCAGGGAAACAAGAAACACCAGAATCGTAAGAAATAAGAATACAGCAGCCATCCCTGTAATCATCAATGTCGCAGCACTTTCTAACAGACTTCCAATATCTGCCATTGTCGTTCCTTATATCACATCAAATTTAGGCCACCCTTTGCAGGCGGTTAAACATTGCTCTATAGAAGTTATCCTGAATGATGATTTTTTGTCAATTTAGTGGCTGAGATTATGGGAATTACCCCTTAGTAGAAGGATTGAATACTATTTTGATCACAAAAATAGACGATTAAATACAGTGTCTAATTCTCGAACAAGGCCGCTTGGTTAAGAAAGGCAAAGAAGAAGCGAATATCACTTTACATAGCCCCAAAACGACAAAAACCTCGCCGAAGCGAGGTTTAAAATAATGGCGCGCTCGGAAGGATTCGAACCTTCGACCGCCTGGTTCGTAGCCAGGTACTCTATCCAGCTGAGCTACGAGCGCGCA
>NZ_JBLNLI010000070.1:0-720 GCF_059777565.1 Vibrio sp. A37
CTTGAATAGCTCACCTGCTGGTGCAGATTCACCGAAAGTGGTCATGCCAATCACGCGTCCGTCTAGACCTACGTATTTGTACCAGTAGTCAGCAATGCCTGCTTCGATAGCGATACGTGCAGTCACATCACTTGGCAATACTGCTTCGCGGTAAGCTGCGTCTTGCTTCTCAAACAAGTCTGTTGAAGGAAGAGAAACAACGCGTACTTGCTTGCCAGCCACCGTTAGCTCAGCAGCCGCATCTACTGCTAGCTGAACTTCAGAGCCAGTAGCAATCAAGATAAGCTCAGGTTTGCCCGCGCAATCTTTCAGGATGTAACCACCTTTGGCGATGTTCGCTACTTGCTCGGCATTACGTTCTTGCTGCGCTAGGTTTTGACGAGAGAAGATAAGAGAGCTTGGGCCATCTTTACGTTCAATCGCTAGTTTCCATGCTACTGCTGATTCTACTTGGTCACATGGACGCCATGTGCTCATGTTTGGTGTCAGACGCAGAGAAGCCATTTGTTCAACCGGTTGGTGAGTAGGCCCATCTTCGCCAAGACCGATAGAGTCGTGCGTGTACACTTGGATGTTTTGCACTTTCATCAGTGCCGCCATGCGCATTGCGTTACGTGCGTATTCCATGAACATCAGGAATGTAGCTCCGTAAGGAACAAAGCCGCCGTGCAGAGCAATACCGTTGATGATGGCTGTCATACCGAACTCACGCACACCGTA
>NZ_JBLNLI010000071.1:0-659 GCF_059777565.1 Vibrio sp. A37
TTAGCAACAACACCAGCACCTACAGTACGGCCACCTTCGCGGATTGCGAAACGTAGACCTTCGTCCATCGCGATTGGTGCGATCAACTCTACTGTCATCTTGATGTTGTCACCTGGCATTACCATTTCTACGCCTTCAGGTAGCTCGATGTTACCTGTTACGTCAGTTGTACGGAAGTAGAACTGTGGACGGTAGCCTTTGAAGAATGGAGTGTGACGACCACCTTCATCTTTAGATAGTACGTATACTTCAGACTCAAACTTAGTGTGTGGAGTGATTGAACCTGGAGCCGCTAGGACTTGACCACGCTCAACTTCGTCACGCTTAGTACCACGTAGTAGTGCACCAACGTTCTCACCCGCACGACCTTCGTCTAGAAGCTTACGGAACATTTCAACACCAGTACAAGTTGTTACTGTTGTCTCTTTGATACCAACGATTTCTACTTCGTCACCTACAGTTAGGATACCGCGCTCGATACGACCTGTTACAACTGTACCACGACCTTGGATTGAGAATACGTCTTCAATCGGTAGTAGGAATGGTTGGTCAATTGCACGCTCTGGCTCTGGGATGTAAGAATCTAGTGCTTCTGCAAGCTCAACGATTTTGTCTTCCCATTGCTTCTCGCCGTTTAGTGCGCCAAGAGCTGAACCTTG
>NZ_JBLNLI010000072.1:0-633 GCF_059777565.1 Vibrio sp. A37
AAATTAATGCAAACGATACTCGTACCCCTTTGCTCTTATCTCACACACCGACAAGCCAAACCCACAGGGATTGCCTTTGTGGATTCAACCAAACTCCAAGTGTGTCATAACTTGCGAATTCCTCGTCACCAAGTTTTTGATGGTGTGGCAAAAAGAGGTCGAGGAACTATGGGGTGGTTTTATGGCTTTAAACTTCACCTTATCATCAATGACCAAGGCGGCATTATCTCCGTCAAAGTAACGGCTGCCAATGTCGATGATAGACAGCCAGTCCCTGATATGGTCGATAAACTCTGGGGGAGTTTATACGGCGATAAAGGTTATATTTCTGGTCCACTAGAAGAAGAGTTATCCGCCAAAGGCGTCACACTCATTACGGGTGTGAGAAAAAATATGAAACCCAAGATAATGACGTTGTGGGACAGATTGATATTAAGGAAGCGTTTCATCATTGAAACCGTTTTTGACCAGCTAAAGAATATCTCTCAAATTGAGCATTCTCGGCATAGAAGTTGTGTCAGCTTTATGGTGAATTTATTGGCAGGCCTCATAGCCTACACTTTTCAACCTAAAAAGCCGAGTATCAACATTACTCGGCTTGAGAAGGAAACTCTTATGCAGATCTGAGGTTAA
>NZ_JBLNLI010000073.1:0-626 GCF_059777565.1 Vibrio sp. A37
ACGGACGTTGCTTGCCACAAAGCGGCACAAGGTGGGCTGCGTACGCCTTCTGATTACGATGTGGCGGGGCTCTCGGTGTCAAGATTGCAAGCGATTCAATCGCGCTACCCGCAGGTTGAACACCTGTTCCCAGCCAATAGTTTACAACAGGGTTTCATTGTTCATGACTTAATGTATCCCGACGATGACGCGTATCGCGTGCAGTTGTTGCTTGATTATCATCAGCCGCTGAATGTTTCGTACTATAAACAAGCGTGGGTGTTGGCCTCGAAGCGTTTCCCTGTGCTGCGTATGGCCTTTGACACGGACGGTGAGCCCCTGCAAGTGCTGACCGATACGTTATTGAGTGAACGTCATTTCATCGACATTGACCTGAGTCATCTGAGTGAAGAGGAAAGAGCCGCGCGGATCACAGCCATTCAGCAAGCCGATCGCCAAAAAGGGTTTGATTTAACTCAGCCAGGTTTAGTTCGACTGCACTTATTGCGTCACAGTCGCGAGCACATCACCGTGATGAAAACCGAGCACCACAGCGTCAGTGATGGGTGGAGTAACCCAATACTATGGGGGTTTGTGCATCAGATGTATCAGGCCTTATGTCAAGGTGACACCCCGAATGTGCAGTC
>NZ_JBLNLI010000074.1:0-624 GCF_059777565.1 Vibrio sp. A37
CTGGACGGTTTAAATACCCTCTCGCTAAGCCTGCCCCCCCAATGTAAAGCTCACCAGGGACCCCTATCGGGACGAGGTGGAATGGTTCATTCAGCACATACAGCTTTGTATTCACCAGAGGACCGCCAATATTAATAGCGGACTCCCCTAAGCGATAAAGATAAGCACTTGCACATACCGTTGATTCGGTAGGTCCATAAGCATTGAATACTTGACAGCTCGAGGGGATAAGGCTGAAACATGCCTCTGACGGTGATTCTCCCGCTAGTATTAGCCTTTTAAGACTAAAAAGATCTTGCCTTTGCATCTGTGCAACCAATGCCGGTGGAAGCGTTGCTATTTCTATATTATTTGTGATCAGCAATTCCGACAACGATGAGAGTTCTTGACGTTGTACCTCATTGCAGATAAATACTTGGTGACCATTAAGTAAGCTAGCAAACATCTCAAATGTGCTGGCGTCAAATACATAAGAGGCATAAGCTAACGCTAATGATATTTTTTCTACATCAAATTTCTGCTTTTGTGCTTCAACCAAATTGCAAACGCTTTGATGCGTAATCATCACTCCTTTAGGCTGCCCTGTCGTCCCCGACGTATACATCACATACGCCAAGTCTGAAG
>NZ_JBLNLI010000075.1:0-620 GCF_059777565.1 Vibrio sp. A37
CTGGACGGTTTAAATACCCTCTCGCTAAGCCTGCCCCCCCAATGTAAAGCTCACCTGATATACCAACTGGTACTAGACGTAGACGGTGGTCTAATATGTAGACTTTAGTGTTATATAACGGCTGACCAATTGACATTGCCTCCCTTTCACTAGTGATCATACGGTATGATGCGTAGATAGATGTTTCTGTTGGGCCATAGCAGTTATACAGAGAATACTGTGAAGACCATCGATTTATCGTATCGGTAGAACAAGGCTCTCCCGCATAAAGGATGCTTTCTAAAAATGGATATTCTCTGACTGGAAATTCACTCAGCAAAACAGGAGGAAGATACAAACAATTGATCTGGTGAATGCTAACGTATTCCGCTAATTCGTCGATATTTGACTTCAAAGATATTGATAGTAAATGTAGCTTATGCCCTGAACAGAGCCCACCAAATAATTCAGAAATAAACACATCAAATACATAATTACTAAAACAACTGGATGAGTAAGACAGCCATGTCTGTTTGTAGATGTTTTGCATGGACAGAATTGTATTAGACACCGCTTTATGCTCAACCATCACCCCTTTAGGCTGCCCTGTCGTCCCTGACGTATACATCACATACGCCAAG
>NZ_JBLNLI010000076.1:0-590 GCF_059777565.1 Vibrio sp. A37
GCCTGCCCCCCCAATGTAAAGCTCACCGGGGACCCCTACCGGAACGAGAGACTGTCGGGCATTTAGTACATACAGGCGCGCATTATTAATAGGTCTACCAATATTAGTGTGCTTAACATTAGTTATATCTGCTTGCGTAGCCATGACACAAACTTCGGTCGGGCCGTACTGATTGAAGAGTGTTAATGAGCTTGGTATTTCAGAGAGCTCAAAGGGCAAAGATAAAACTTCCCCTCCCGTATGCAAAACTTTCAGCCCAGTTTCAATCAATAGCTCAGCAAATTGATTAATCATAATCGTTGGAATAAATGCCTTTTGTATACCAACTGCCTCGATCAATTCACATAGTTTTTCAGGATTATATCGTACCTGCTCAGTACAAATCGAAATTTCACTACCAGTCATTAAGCAGGGAAATAATTCATAGATCGAAGCATCGAAAACATAGTCGGAAAATAATAGGGCTTTCAGCCCGGCAATCAATCCATGAGTTTTAGATACCCATTGACTGAGATTTATTATTGACGAATGATTGACCATCACCCCTTTAGGCTGCCCTGTCGTCCCCGACGTATACATCACATACGCCA
>NZ_JBLNLI010000077.1:0-565 GCF_059777565.1 Vibrio sp. A37
GTGAAGGCGTGTTGAACTAAGAATCCTCCTCATTTATGGGGAGGAGTATGTCAATCTGTTATTTAGCGATTACTCCGTAGACCCTCGCCCGATTAAGGCAGTGAGAAGTCATGAAAGAAGGGCATGAAGGTAGAGATGTGGGCTTTTGTTTAATATCTTCTCCAAATATCTAGGCTAGGTATAACCAATAATGTTGTCGATATTAACAATAAGATATACGCAAAACCCTCTAGATTTGTTGGGGTAGCGATAAATAGACCTGCGATTAAACTGAAAGCTGAAAGACAAGCAACAACAATAAGTCCATTTTCAGTTTTTGTCCCCAATTCGCAACTCACTCTCGTAGGTTGGTCTGTTTGACGTTGCTTCCAAATGGGCAATCTTGATGCGATTAGCAACGAGACAGAAGGCACTATAAAAATAGATGCCAAGTTATCCAACACTTTGAAGGCGGGACCGAGCCCTATCAAGCCAATAGCCATATCTAAAAGGTACAGACCTACAAAGCAGTGTAACGGTCAAGTAAACTTGGAGACTTCTTTAGGCACTTTTTCCTAGTTTCATT
>NZ_JBLNLI010000078.1:0-519 GCF_059777565.1 Vibrio sp. A37
CTTTCATCACTGGCTTGGTCTTAGCACAGTCTTCTGTCGCTTGTGGGCAACGAGTACGGAACACACACCCTGAAGGCGGACTGATAGGAGAAGGTAAATCCCCTTCTAGCATTTCGATGTGCTTGTTACGCTCTAGCTTCGGATCGGGAATGGGCACGGCTGACATCAATGCTCGTGTGTAAGGGTGCTTGGGATCGGCAAACAAAGGCTCGGCTTCACCCAGCTCTACTGCATTGCCTAAATACATCACCAACACTCGGTCTGAGATGTGTTTTACGACTGATAAGTCGTGAGCAATGAAGACCAAACTCAAACCCAACTCTTTTTGTAACTCTTTGAGAAGATTCACCACCTGTGCTTGTATCGAGACATCCAATGCCGATACTGGCTCATCACAGATGATCATTTTCGGTCGGAGTATCAGCGCACGCGCAATTCCGATACGCTGACATTGCCCACCAGAGAACTCATGTGGGTAACGGTTAATCACATTCGGCAATAAACCTACTTTTGCCATCA
>NZ_JBLNLI010000079.1:0-496 GCF_059777565.1 Vibrio sp. A37
AACCACCGACACGAGGATTTTCAATCCTCTGCTCTACCGACTGAGCTATCCGGGCGACGGGGTGTATTAAACGGCTTTTCGTAGTGTAGGTCAACATCAAATTGCAAAAAAAGTGTCGTTTGTTGTTTTTATGTACTTAGTACAGTGTTTTTGTCTATTTTGTTGTCTAACCTGATGGATAAATGACGATAAAACATACTTAAACACCTGCTAGTTTACTAATACCAATGCCAGCAACTAAGTGATCAAAAAATTGCGAAGGAAAATTTATCAGAGCAAGACAGGTTTTTATAACTAGTTATTCTAACTATAAAAAACCTAACAAAGTGCTGAGAAATTTTAACCAGCAAGAATGATCAAATAATTGTTGAAATTGATAC
Source organism: Vibrio sp. A37 (assembly GCF_059777565.1). NCBI lineage: Bacteria > Pseudomonadati > Pseudomonadota > Gammaproteobacteria > Vibrionales > Vibrionaceae > Vibrio > Vibrio sp. A37. The sequence continues at coordinate 381 of NZ_JBLNLI010000079.1, forward strand.
CGAGTTATTTTTATTCTCAGGAACGAAAATAGCCGCAGTTTTCACTGCGGCTATTTCAAATATGGCTCCCCCTGCGGGACTCGAACCTGCGACATACGGATTAACAGTCCGCCGTT